>DVOU01000019.1:0-20087 GCA_018713365.1 Candidatus Pullichristensenella excrementipullorum | reverse complement strand
CCCGGCGGCCCCCCCCGGCGGCCCCCCCCGGCGGCCCCCCCAGCGGCACCCGCGGCGGCACTCGCGGCGGCACCCGCGGCGGTTTCCCCGAGGCTATCCCCGAGGTTTTCTCCGGGAGTTTTCCGGGTCTTTTCCGAGCGGCTTCCGGACGGTCTTCCCGAGCGGTCATTCCGCCGTGTTTGCCCGCCATCCCCCGCTCTCTTGACATTTTCACATGGGGGGGTATAATGTTGCCGTGGGAAACAGCCCGCGCGGCGCGCCGGGCGGGGGCATCGGGACGATGGAAAGGGGAATGGGAGATGAAGGCGAAGAGACTGCTCTGCCTGTGGTCCGCGCTGGCGTTGGCGCTGATGACCGTCTGCCTCGGCATCGCCGCGTGGGACGTCGCGGCGCTGGCGCGCACGGGGGAGTTTCAACTTTTGCCCGCGCTCAACGTCAGGCAGTTTCGCTCCGACGGCTCGCTGGACGAGGAGGACGCCGAGGCCCTGACCGGCGCGGTGGCGTTCGATCAGGAGCTGTACGAGACGGGGCACGACGAGCGCGACCCCCTGTGGAAGTTCATCAACATAAGCACGTGGATAGCGCTGTTGCAGCTGCCGCTGTTTTTCCTCTTCTGGATGTTCGACGTGCGCGCGCCGCGCTGGGCGAAGGCGGCGTTTGCGATCTCCTTTGGCATTGCGTTGCTGCTCATTCTCGGTGCGCGCCTCTGCGCGCGGGACGCATACGGCGGCTTCATCATCGAGATGTGCTACTCCGCCGCCTACATCGACCCGCGTGCCCTGTTGATTCCCATCTTCGCGCTGCTTGTGCTGGCGCTCATCTTCAAGTGCGCCTGCCCGGAGGAAGGGGAGGCAGGCGAAGAAGACCATCCCGCAGACGGCGCGCGGCCGGATGGAGCAACCGAGACGTGCGCGGACGCAGCGCGGTTGGACAGAGGAAATGAGACGTGCGCGGGCGCAGCGCCGTTGGATGGAGAAAACGAGACGTGCGCGAACGCAGCGCGGTTGGACAGAGCAACCGAGACATGCGCGGACGCAGCGCCGCTGGACAGAGGAAATGAGACATGCGCGGACGCAACGCGGTTGGACAGAGCAACCGAGACATGCGTGGACGCAGCGCGATTGGACAGAGGAAATGAGACGTGCGCGGACGCAGCGCGGTTGGACAGAGCAACCGAGGCGTGCGCGGGCGAAGCGCGGTTGGACGGCGCGGACGAGGCGTGCGCGAAGACGCAACGCCCGGACGGAGAGACGGCTCCGCGCACTTGAGCGCCTTTGCCCGACGGACGCGCACCGCTAAAGCGTCAACTGCGCAGAGGACAGCCCTGTTCATCGCGCCGTCGCTGTCTTCCGATACATCCGCCCCCGGAGCGCATGCGGATGCGTCGGGCAAGACCCCAACCCTATTGCCGATATGCCCCCGACCCCGGAGCGCGTGCGGATGCGTCGGGCAAGCGCTCCAACCTTATTGCCGACATGCCTCCGCACCCGGAGCGCGTGCAGATGCGTCGGGCAAGCTCTCCAACCTTATTGCCGACATGCCCCCGCCCCCGGAGCGCATGCGGATGCGCCCCCCAAAGTCCCATTCCCGACCACGTTCCGACAGCCCCCGCCCGCCGCAAGACCCGATGGAAACTTCCGACAGGATAGCTCGCCCGGACAGGAAAGCCGGGCCGCCCTTCCCGTCCCGCCCAAACAGACCCCGCCCTCGTGCAAGCGGGGCCTTTCGCGCGCCAGAGAGCATCCATTCGACGGCAAAGCCCCCACGCATGCGGGCGTAGCCACGGTGTCCAAGCGGTGTGAGCTGCCCTTCCAGCCCCGTCCAAACGCTCCGCCCTCGTGCAAGCATGGCCCTTCGTGTGCCGGAGAGCGCCCGTTCGTCGGCAAAGCCCCACGCATGCGGGCATAGCCGCGATGACCGCGCGGCGGGAGCTGGTCTTCCCGACCCGCCAAACAACACACGCCCCGCCTTCGTGCAAGCGGGGTCTGTTTCGTGCCAGAGAGCGTCCATTCGTCAGCAAAGCCCCCACGCATGCAGGCATAGTCACGGTGTCCATGCGGCGAGAGCCGGTTTCCCCGCTCCGAAAAAAACACCCCCAACCCTTACCGCCCCGCCCAAACGCCCCTCGTGAAAGCACGGCCTTTCGCATGCCGGAAAGCGCCCATTCGTCGGTAAAGCCCCCACGCATGCGGGCATAGCCACGGTGTCCAAGCGGTGTGAGCCGTCATTCCCACCCGGTCCAAACGCCCCCGCCCTCCCCACCCCGCCAAAACAAAACACACCCCGCCCTCGTGTGAGAGCGGGGTCTGTCATATGCAGGTCGTTATTCAGCGGTGGTGGCGTCGGCAGCGGGCTCCTCAGCGGCAGGCTCTTCGGCAGCGGGTTCCTCGGCGTCGGCGGCAGTCTCTTCAGCGGCAGGCTCCTCGGCGGCAGGCTCCTCAGCAGCAGGCTCCTCAGCAGCGGGCTCCTCAGCAGCGGGCTCCTCGACGGGGGCCTCGGTGGCGGCGGGGGCTTCGGTGGCTTCCGGCTCGGCGTTGTTGGAGCAGCCGGTCAGGGCCAGCAGCAGCGTGCACAGGATCATCGCAAAAACAAGGATCTTTTTCATGATAGTCCCTCCATATGTCCGTATCGTTGTCTCTTATGGACATGGAATAGTATATCCGCAAGGATTGTCTTTCATGACACAAAACCGTAAAACACGCGTAAATATTTGCTGAGAACGCGAAATATAACCTATTTATCCGAAAGTTGCCACAGTTGCCAGGCCGCATCCGTGGGCATGCGCCAGTCGCCGCGCGGCGAGAGGGAGACGCTGCCCACCTTGGGGCCGTCCGGGATGCAGCTGCGCTTGAACTGCTGCTGGAAAAAGCGCCGCGTGAACACCGTCAGCCACTTGCGGATGGTCTCCTCGTCGTACTCGCCGGCAAAGGCGATTTTGGCAAGGCGCAGTATCTTCTCCGGCGCGGCGCGGCGGCGCAGCATGTGGTAAAGGAAGAAATCGTGCAAACGGTAGGGGCCGACCAGGTCCTCGGTCTTCTGGGCGATCTCGCCGTCCTTGGGCGGCAAAAGCTCGGGGCTGACGGGCGTGTCCAGCACGTCCAGCAGCGCCTTTTGCAGCGCCGGCGTGGCGGCGTGCGAGGCCTCGTAGGCCACGAGGTGGCGGATGAGCGTCTTGGGAATGGAGCAGTTGACGCCGTACATGCTCATGTGGTCGCCGTTGTAGGTGGCCCAGCCCAGCGCGCTCTCGGAAAGGTCGCCCGTGCCCACCACCAGGCCGTTTTCGGCGTTGGCGATGTCCATCAGCACCTGCGTGCGCTCGCGGGCCTGCGCGTTTTCGTAGGCGGTGGAGCGGTCTTCCACGGAAAGGCCGATGTCGGACATGTGCTGCAAGGTGGCCTTCTGGATGTCGATGACGCGGAAGTCCGCGCCCACCTCGCGGGCCATCACTTCGGCGTTGGAGCGCGTGCGCTGCGTGGTGCCAAAGCAGGGCATGGTCACGGCGGTGAGATGGCTGGCGTCCATGCCGTTGAGTTTCAGGGCGCGTACGCACACCAGCAGCGCCAGCGTGGAATCCAGCCCGCCGGACACGCCCAGCACCAGTTTTTGCGCATGCGTGTGGCGCAGGCGGCGGGCCAGACCGTGCGCCTGAATGGAGAGCAGCTCCTCGGCGCGCTCGGAAAGGTGGTCCGGGTCGTGGGGGATGAAGGGCGCGGGGTCGATGAAGCGGCGCAGTTCAAGCGCGCGCAGCGGCTGGGAGAACGAGATCGTCCCGCAGGCTTCGCCCACGCCCTCGCGGAAGTCGTTGTTGGCGCGGCGCTCGAGGGCGAGAAAGCCCACGTCCGCGTCGGCAAAGAGCAGCCCCTCGTAAAACGGCTCGGACTCGGCCAACTTGCTGCCGTACTCATAAATCAGCGAATGCCCGGCAAAGACCACGTCCTGTGTGGACTCATCCGGCCCGGCCCCGGCGTAGACATAGGCCGCCGCCAGACGCGCGGACTGGGAGGACACCAGTTCGCGCCGGTAATCGCGCTTGCCGGCGATGGCGTCGCTGGCCGAGGGGTTGACCAGCACCGTCGCCCCGGCGAGGGCGAGCTTGACGCCGGTGGGCAGGGGCGCCCAGAGGTCTTCGCAGATCTCCACGCCCACGACGAACTCCGGCAGTTCCCGGCAGGCAAAGAGCAGGTCGGCGGCGAAGGGGATCTCCTCGCCGAACCAATGGAGCGCGCGCCGCCCCTCGAAGGCGGGGGCGAACTGGCGCAGTTCGTAGAACTCGGCGTAGTTGGGCAGGTGCGTCTTGGGCACCACGCCCAGCACATGCCCGCTTTGCAATACCGCCGCGCAGTTGTACAGGCAGTTGCCATCGGCCACGGGAAGACCGACGATGATGAGCATGTCCACTTCCCGCGTCGCGTCCAGCACAGCCTTCAGCCCTTCCAGCGCCCCGCGCACGAGGCGGTCGTGCAAGAACAGATCGCCGCAGGTGTAGCCGGTCAGGCACAGTTCGGGAAAGACGCAGACGTTCGCGCCCTGCGCAGCCGCTTCCAGTGCCAGATACGCGATCTCCGCGGCGTTTTTCTCCACATTGGCCACTTCCAGCGCCGGGGTGGCCGCGCACAGGCGCACAAATCCGTCGAACATGGTCGCTCCTCCTTTGAGTCCGTGTCGGTCGTTGTAGGGCGCGCCGTCACAGCGGGCGCTTTTCCGGCACGCCCACGCGCCGGGGGTACTTTTCCGGGGTGGGCGCGGCCTTTGTAAGCACCGCCAGCGTGTGCGCCCAGTCGCGCCCGGGGATGGGGACTTCCTCGATGGCGAAAAGCTGCCCGCCCAGCGCTTCCAAAGCGTTTTGCGCCGCCTCCGCCTCCGCCGCCGCGCCCGGGCCCTTGAGCGCCACGGCTTTCCCGCCCACGCGCACCAGCGGCAGCAGCAGTTCGCACAGCACGTTCAGCGGCGCGACCGCCCGCGCCGTGGCCGCGTCAAAGCGCTCGCGCATGGCGCCGCGCCCGGCCTCCTCGGCGCGCAGGCACACGGCTTCGGCGTTGAGGGAAAGTTCCTCGATAACGCCGCGCAGGAACTCCACGCGCTTCAAAAGGGAGTCCATCAGCACAAAGTGCGTATCCGGCAGAAAGATGGCCAGCGGCACGCCGGGGAAGCCCGCGCCGCTGCCCACGTCCACGCACGTTTTCGCGCCGGAAAGATGGGCAAGCGGGGAAAGCGAATCGAGGTAGTTGCGGTCGATGGCCTCGGCGGGGTCGGCGCTCACGCGCGTGAGGTTCATGCGCGCGTTGGCCCCGGTGAGCAGGCTGTGAAAGGCGGCGAGCTTTTCCACCTGTTCCGCCTCCGCCGCCACGCCCGCGGCCTCAAGCCGCGCTTTGAGCAGTTCCCGCATGGGCGTTCCCTCCTGTTTTGTTTGCCGTTGACGCGCCGCCATATCCGGCAAATTGCCGCCTCTTCCCGCGCTTTGCCGCGCATCCGCGCTCTGGATGCCGGTAGAGCGGTCAGCCCTCCGGGCGCTTCGCCGCCGTGGACGCGCCGCCAAATCCGGCAAGCCGCCGCCTCTTCCCGCGCTTCGCCGCGCACCCACGCTCTGGATGCCGACAGAGCGGTCAGCCTCTGGGCGCTTCGCCGCCGTGGACGCGCCGCCAAATCCGGCAAGATGCCGCCTCTTCCCGCGCTTCGCCGCCGTGGACGCGCTGCCATGTTCGGCAAGCCGCTCTTTCCCGGGCGCTTCGTCGCGCACCCGCGCTCTGGATGCCAGCAGAGCGGTCAGCCCTCCGGGCGCTCCTGCGCCGGTTCCCGCGCCCGCTCGTGGCGGCGCTTTTCCAGCCAGATGGTCAGCACCGTCACATCTCCCGGCGACACGCCGGGGATGCGCGAGGCCTGCCCGAGGGAGGCGGGGCGCTGACGGTCGAGCTTTTCCCGCGCCTCCAGCCGCAGCCCGTCCATGCGCAGGTAGTCCGCGTCGGCGGGCAGGGGCATGCTCTCCAGCCGCCGGAAGCGGCGCACGTCGGCCATCTGCCTGTCGATATAGCCCTCGTACTTGATTTCGATCTCCAGCTGCCGCCCCGTTTCCGGCGAGACTTCCGGGGCCTGCGCGGCGATCTGGGCAAACGTCGCCTGCGGCTTGCGCAGGGGCACGTCCAGCCGCCGCTCTTTGAGCAGCGCGCGGGCGCGTTCCAGTTCCTCGCGGCGGCGCAGCATGCGTTCGTAGCGTTCGCGCGTGGCAAGACCTGCCTTGTAGCCGCGCTCGGTGAGGCGGAAATCGGCGTTGTCCTGCCGCAGCACCAGCCGGTATTCGGCGCGCGAGGTCATCATGCGGTATGGCTCGTCCACGCCCTTGGTGACCAGATCGTCCACCAGCACGCCCAGATAGCCGTCGTCGCGGGAGAGCAGCATCGGCTCGCGCCCGGAAAGCCAGAGCGCGGCGTTGATGCCGGCGTAGACGCCCTGCGCGGCGGCCTCTTCATAGCCCGAGGTGCCGTTCACCTGCCCGGCGAACCACAGCCCCGCGATCTCGCGCGAGGAAAGCGCGCCGGTGAGGGCGGTGGGGTCGATGCAGTCGTATTCGATGGCGTAGGCAAGGCGCACGAGGCGCGCGTTTTCAAGGCCCGGCACGGTGCGGTAAAAGGCGCGCTGCACCTCCTCCGGCATCGAGGTGGACATGCCCTGCGCGTACCATTCCGTGGTGTACAGCCCCTCGGGCTCGAGGAACACGGGGTGGCGCTCCTTGTCCTTGAAGCGCACCACTTTGTCCTCAATGGAGGGGCAGTAGCGCGCCCCCGTGCCGTGGATGGAGCCGGTGTACATCGGCGCGCGGTGCAGGTTGGCAAGGAGGATCTCGTGCGTCTCCTTCGTGGTATAGGTCAGATAGCAGAGGGCGCGGTTTTTCAGCGTCGCAGCGTCGGTCAGGAAGGAAAACGGCGTCACCGGCTCGTCGCCCGGCTGCGGCTCCATTTGGGAAAAGTCGATGGTGCGGCCGTCGAGGCGCGCGGGCGTGCCGGTCTTGAAGCGGCGGATGGCAAAGCCGAGGCCGCCGAGGCAGTCCGTGAGGGCGTTGGCGGCCAGCAGCCCCTGCGGCCCGCCGTTCCACGCGCACTCGCCGATGATGATGCGGCTTTTCAAGTACACCCCGGCGCAGACCACCGCCGCGCGGCAGGCAACGCGCTCGCCCGTGGTGGTGGTCACGCCCACCACGCGGCCGTTTTGCACCTCGATGCGGGAAACTTCCGCCTGCCGCACTTCGAGATGGTCCTGATCGTCCACGGCGCGGCGCATGCGCAGGCGGTATTGCAGCTTGTCCGCCTGCGCGCGCAGAGAGTGTACCGCCGGGCCCTTGCCGGTGTTGAGCATGCGCGACTGGATGAATGTATCGTCGATGGCCCTGCCCATCTCGCCGCCCAGCGCGTCCACTTCGCGCACCAGGTGCCCCTTGCCCGTGCCGCCGATGGCAGGGTTGCAGGGCATCAGCGCCAGCGCGTCGAGGTTGAGCGTCAAAAGCAGCGTTTTATGGCCCATGCGGGCCAGCGCCAGCGCCGCCTCGCAGCCGGCGTGTCCAGCGCCGACGACCACCGCGTCAAAAGTCTCCAAATCGCGTCCTCCTCAGTTCTTCTCGTCCATGCCGCGCAGAAGCGGCTGTATTTCCTTCCAGCCCACGCGCGCGGCGGGGAACATTTGGGCGTTGGCCGCGCCCGCGGCGTTGGCGAGCGAAAGCGCCTGTTCATCCGGCCAGCCGCGCAGGGCGGCGTACAGGTACGCGGCCAGAAAGCTGTCGCCCGAGCCGACGGGGTTGACGGTTTTTCCCTTCGGCGCGGGGGCGTACACCTCCGCGCGCGCTCCGAGGGTGAGCGGCAAAAGCTCCGCCGGGCCGAGCGCGTCCGCGCCCACCAGACAGCAGCCGCGCTCGCCCAGGGAAACCAGCACTCTCCCCACGCCGCGCTCGAGGAGCGCCCACGCCGAGGCGGGGTCGGCAGAGCCGGTCAGAGCCTCCAACTCGCGCTCGTTGGGCTTCAAAAGGTCGGGAAGCCCCTCCACGCCCTGCAACAGCGCCGCGCCGTTGCTGTCCAGCACGGTGGCGACGCCCATCTTTTTCGCCCGCCGCAGGATGCCCGCCACGCGCCCCGCCGCCGCCTTGCCCGGCGCGGAGCCGCACACGGCCAGCACACGCGCGCCGGGCAGGGCTTGGAAGAGTGCCTCTTCCAGATGATCCATATCTTCTTCGGTGAGCGGCTCCCCGGCGCGGTAGTCCACCCTCTGGGCAAAGTCCCCTTCGCGCGCCCAGGTGTCGATCATGCGCGTGGGCGCGGGGACGTTCACGGGCAATACGTCGACGCCCTCTTCCTTTGCCAGTTCCAGGAACCGCGCCCCCGTCTCCCCGCCGAGGGGACAGACGGCGCGCGCCTCCACGCCCAGCGCGGCCAGCACGCGGGCGACGTTGACGCCCTTGCCGCCGGTCTGCCATTCCTCGCGCATTGGGGGCAGGCCAAAGTCCTCGACCCACAGCGTGCGGTCGAGGCAGGGGTTGAGCGTCAGCGTACAAACTTCCATATTACCATTATAGCGCACGCCGCCCCTTCCCGGGCGTAGTCACGAACATTTTACAGGGCACGCCGCTTGTGTGTATGCCCGCGCGGTGCTAGAATAAAAGTCGGAAAGTTTCCCTACGCTAACTTTGGGAGGGAAGGACTATGGAGCTGACCCTTGAAAAACTGAAGGACGGCGAAAAGGGCGTGGTCGAGCGCCTGACGCTCACCGGGCCGACCAAGCGCCGCCTCATCGAGATGGGCATCACCCCGGGCACGGAGGTGCGCGTACTCAAGCGCGCCCCGCTGGGCGACCCCATCGAGGTCTATCTGCGCCGCTATACGCTGACGCTGCGCGCCGAGGACGCACGCAATATCCACGTAAGGAAGGTGGAGGCATGAGCATCACCATCGCCCTGGCGGGCAACCCCAACAGCGGCAAGACCACGCTGTTCAACGCCCTCACCGGCTCCAACCAGTACGTGGGCAACTGGCCCGGCGTCACCGTGGAGCGCAAGGAGGCGCGCTTTGACCTGAAGGGCGAAGAGGCCACTTTGGTCGACCTGCCCGGCGTCTACTCGCTCTCGCCCTATTCCATCGAGGAAAACATCACCCGCCACTTCATCGCCCAGCACGCGCCGGACGTGGTTTTGAACATCGTCGACGCCACCAACATCGAGCGCAACCTCTATCTCACCCTGCAGCTGATGGAACTGGAGCGCCCCGTGGTCATCGCCTTAAACCTCATGGACGAACTGGAGCGGCGCGGCATCAAGCCGGACTGCGCGGCCCTTTCGCGCCTCCTCGGCGCGCCGGTGGTGCCCATTTCCGCCAAGAAGGGGCAGGGCTTCGAGGCGCTGTTCGAGGCCATCTACCAGCAGGCCAAGCACCCCACCGTCGCCTACATGGTGCGCCGCTACGATGAAAGCACCCGCAGGGCGCTGGAGGAGATCGTCTCCGCGCTGGGCGGCTCAGACAGCCACAGCGCCTTCGACCTCGACGAACACCGCGAACACCGCGATGCCGTGGAGCGCGACGACGACCACTCCGCGCAGGCGCAGCACCGCCACATCGGCGGCTACGAGGACGAGGGCGATGAGGACTTTGCCCCGCCCACCACCTGGGTGGCCGTGAAGCTGTTGGAGGGCGACGAGGAGATACGCGCCTCGGCGCAGCTTTCCGAGGCGCAGAGGGGCCGCATCCGCGCCGCCATCGCCGCATACGTGGAGCGCGGCCGCGAAAAGCACCCCGGCATCGACTCGCTGACATTGATGGTGGACGCGCGCTACGCCGCCATCGAAAAGGCATTGAACGAATCCGGCTTCCCCCGCCAGCGCGAGCATGAGACGACCATTTCCGACAAGATCGACCGCGTGCTGACCCACCGCGTGTTCGCCTTCCCCATCTTCTTTGCCGTGCTGGCGCTGATGTTCGCCCTCACCTTCGGCTGGCCGGGCACGGCGCTCTCCGATCTGGTGGAGCAGGGCATAGGTCTGCTCTCCGAGGGCGTCTCGGCGTTTCTTGCCTCCACCCCGGCGTGGATACGCGCGCTCCTGGTGGATGGCGTACTCGCCGGCGTGGGCGGCGTGCTGGTGTTTCTGCCGCAAATCCTCATCATCTTCCTCTTTATGTCCATTCTGGAGGACAGCGGCTACATGAGCCGCGCCGCCTTCATCACCGACCGGCTCTTGCGCCGCTTCGGGCTTTCGGGCCGCTCCTTCATCCCCATGCTGATGGGCTTTGGCTGCACCACCACGGCGGTCATCGCCGCCCGCGGCGTGGAAAACGAGCGCGACCGGCGCATGACCATTTTGCTGACGCCGTTCATGAGCTGCGGCGCGAAGCTGCCGGTCTACGGCCTCATCACCGCCGCCATCTTCCCCGGCAACAGCGCTCTGGTGGTGCTGAGCCTCTACCTGCTGGGCATCCTTCTCATGGTCGTGGCCGGGCTCATTCTGCGCAGGACCACCTTCCGCGAGGGCGAAACGCCCTTTGTCATGGAACTGCCCGCCTACCGCGTGCCGTCGGTGAAAAACGTCGCCCGCCGCCTCTGGGACCGCGCCAAGGACTTCATCGTCCGCGCCGGCACCATCATCTTCGCCATGAGCGTGGTGGTGTGGTTTTTGCAGTCCTTTTCTCCGTCGTTGCGGATGGTCACAGACCCGGCGCAGTCCATGTTCGGGCGTCTGGGCGCGTTCATCGCCCCCATCTTTGCGCCGCTGGGCTTTGGCGAATGGCAAAAGAGCGTGTCGCTGCTCTCCGGGCTGGTGGCCAAGGAGGCGGTGGTCTCCACCATGCAGGTGCTGTACGCCGCCGGCTCCACGGCGCAGCTGGGCGCGCTGCTGGTGACGAAGTTCACCCCGCTCTCTGCCTACGCCTACCTCGTCTTCATCCT
The DNA here is from genome assembly GCA_018713365.1 of Candidatus Pullichristensenella excrementipullorum. Lineage (GTDB taxonomy): Bacteria > Bacillota > Clostridia > Christensenellales > Aristaeellaceae > Pullichristensenella > Pullichristensenella excrementipullorum. Next base: position 9,176 of record DVOU01000019.1, on the reverse strand, counting down.
CCTCTACACGCCCTGCGTCTCCGCCGTGGCCGCCATCCGCCGCGAGACCGGCTCGTGGAAGTACACGCTGCTCTCCGTGCTGATGCAGCTGGGCGTGGCCTACGTGATGGCGCTGCTGGTGTTCCAGTTGGGCAGCCTGTTGGGGGCGTAGCATGGTCGTTTTCGCCTACATTGCCGCCTTTGCCGTCATCTTTGCCGCGGCGTGGATACTCGTCCGCCGTTTGCGCGCATTTATCTTGACAAAGGGGCAAAGCGCGTGCGATAATTGTCCATATTCCGGACACTGTACAAAGAAGGACGAACGCCGATGAAACACATCTGCCCCAAGGGCTACCAAAGCGAACTGACGCTGCTGGAAACGCAGCAGGCGATCAAGATACTCAAGGACTGCTTTCAGCAGCAGCTCTCCGCCGCGCTGAACCTGACGCGCGTGTCCGCGCCGCTGTTTGTGCGCCGGGACACCGGCCTCAACGACGACCTCTGCGGCGTGGAGCGCAAGGTGGCCTTCGACTGCCACGACGATCCCGGCGTGGAGATACAGGTGGTGCAGTCCCTGGCCAAGTGGAAGCGCTTCGCCCTCGGCAAGTACGGCTACGCGCCCGGCAGCGGCCTCTACACGGACATGAACGCCATCCGCCGCGATGAGGAGACCGACAACCTCCACTCCATCTACGTCGATCAGTGGGACTGGGAAAAGGTCATCACCCGCACAGAGCGCAACGAGGCCTACCTCGAGCGCACCGCCGCGCGCATCCACGCCGCCGTGCTGGAGGCGGAAACGGTGCTGCACAGCCGCTTTCCCGCCCTGCACCCGCGCCTGCCGGCGAATTTGACCTTTGTTACCAGCGAGGAACTGTTCGACATGTACCCCGGCCTCGCGCCCGAGGAGCGCGAGCAGGCGTTTGTGAAAAAGCACCGCGCCGTGTTTGTCAAGCACATCGGCTGGCCGCTGGGCGACGGCCGTCCCCACGGCGTGCGCGCCCCGGACTACGACGATTGGTCGCTCAACGGCGATCTGCTCTACTACCACCCGGAGCTGGACTGCTGTCTGGAAGTTTCCTCCATGGGCATCCGCGTGGACGCATCCAGCATGTTCCGCCAGCTCAACGCCGCCGACGCGCGCGCCCGGCTCGACCTGCCCTTCCACCGCGCGGTGATGGAGGAAAAGCTGCCCCTCACCATCGGCGGCGGCATCGGCCAGAGCCGTCTGTGCATGCTGCTTCTGCGCAAGGCGCACGTGGGCGAGGTGCAGGTCTCCGTGTGGCCGGAGGGCGTGGAGGAGAAGCTGGCTGCGGGCGGCGTGCGGCTTTTGTAAAGCGTATTTGCGGAGGGACAAGTTCCCTTCGCAATTTATTTTTGATTTTTTGTCGTATATACTTGACAAAAGGACGAATAAAGCATATAATGGGGGCAGACAAGGAGGGATAAACATGAACGCATGGTTTGCAGGCGGCGTGTTGGCCGGTATACTGGCGGTGGCCATCTACGGGGTCTTGAAAAAGCGCAGGGAGAGCGCTCCGCGCTACGACGAACGGCAGGCGCAGGCGCGGGCCAACGCGGCGAAGCTGGCGCTGGAGGTGCTGGCGGCGCTGATGCTTTTGAACGGCTTTGTGCGCGAGGCGTGGCAGTTTGCCTGGGCGGGGCCGTTTATGGAGACGGTGGTGCTGCTGCTGATCGCGGGCACGGTCTACGTATTGCGCTGCGTGTGGACGGACGCCTACTTCGCGCTCCGGGAAAAGCCGAAAACGTGGGGGCGCATCTTTGCCGCGCTGATGCTCGTCAACGCCGCGCTGGGCATCATGGTCATCCTCGACGGCGACATGGTGGAGGGCGGGCTGCTCACCTTCCCCGCCGCCAACCTGCTGATCGCCGGGATGTTCGCAGCGCTTTTGATCACTATGGCGCTCAAGCGCCGCAAAGACGCGCGGGAGGAGGCGGAGGAATGAAGAACCTGCGCCTCAAGGCCGCCCGCGCCGCGCTCGACCTTTCCCAGCAGGAACTGGCCGAGCGCGTAGGCGTTTCCCGGCAGACCATCAACGCCATCGAAAAGGGCGACTACAACCCCACCATCAACCTCTGTCTGAAAATCTGCCACGCGCTGGGCAAAACGCTGGACGACCTCTTCTGGGAGCCGGCAGTGCCGGCGACCAGTGCCTTCGGCTCGAAGTAGACGCAGACCCGCCCCACGAGCAGGGGGCGGGTCTGCTGCGTTTCGTTCCGAATGGAACGGCTGTGCGTGCAGACGGCGGCAGGCCCACGAGCAGGGGCCTGCCGCCTGCTGCGTTTGGGGGAGCCTCACAGGCGGGGGGATTTGCGCGTTGCGCTGCGTTTTTTAGCAAAACGGTTGAGTAGGCGGAGGGCGGCGGTTTTTGCGGGCGATGGGGTGCGGATCTGTGTCGCCGTTGTGTTCGGGGGATGGCTTTTTGAAAAAAACGTTTTTCCGACGGTTGACAAGTTTAGTTTTTTGTTATATTATTGTATTTGCAAGCAAGCGCGCTTTTTAGCCATATGCGATAACTTACGGCAATAAAAACGGTTTAATAAGGAGGAGTTATTATGGGAACCAGACCGGTAACGCTGTGTACTGCCCAGTGGGCGGACGTGCCCTTCGACGAGCTGTGCGCGTTGGCCAAGAAGATGGGCTACGACGGCCTTGAAGTGGCCTGCTGGGGCGAGGGCATCGACATCGACAAGGCCCTCACCGACGACAGTTACGTCGCCTGGATCAAGGAGAATCTGGAAAAGAACGGCCTTGTCATGAAGGCCATGGCCTGCCACATCATCGGCCAGTGCGTGGGCGATCTGCCCGATCCGCGTCTGGACAACTTCGCGCCCCCGGCCCTCGCCGGCCAGCCGGAAGCCATCCAGAAGTGGGCTGTGGAGACGATGAAGAAGGCCCCCGCCGCCGCCGCCAAATTCGGCGTGAAGATCATCACCGGCTTCACCGGCTCGCCCATCTGGCGCTACCTCTATTCCTTCCCGCAGACCCCCGAATCCATGGTGGAAGAGGGCTTTGACAAGATCGTCAGCCTCTGGACGCCCATCCTCGACGAGTTCAAGAAGTACGGCGTGGTCTTCGCCCTCGAAGTGCATCCCGGCGAGATCGCCTTTGACTATTACTCCACCAGGAAGCTCTTGGACAAGTTCGCCGACCGCCCCGAGTTCGGCCTCAACTTCGATCCCAGCCACCTGCTCTGGCAGGGCGTCACCCCGCACCTTTTCCTGCAGGACTTCATCGACCGCGTCTACCACGTCCACATGAAGGACGCGCGCGTCACCCTCGACGGCCGCAGCGGCCTGCTCGGCTCGCACATCGACTTTGGCGATCTGCGCCGCGGCTGGAACTTCCGCTCGCTGGGCCATGGCGGCGTCGACTTTGAGGAGATCATCCGCGTGCTCAATGCCGCCGGTTACGAAGGCCCGCTCTCCGTCGAGTGGGAAGACAGCGGCATGGACCGCATCGAGGGCGCCACCGAGGCCGCCGCGTTCGTGCGCAAGGTCGATTTCAAGCCCTCCACCTTCAAGTTTGACGACGCGATCTCCAACAAGTAGGAGGATACACACATGGCTGCTATCATTCGTTACGGCATGGTCGGCGGCGGCATGAAGGCCCTCATCGGCGAAGTCCACCGCAAGGCCCTGAAGTTCGACAACCGCGTGGAACTGGTGGCGGGCTGCTTCAGCTCCCACGCCGACCGCAACGCCGAGGTGGGCGTGGAATACGGCCTCGACCCCGCGCGCGTCTACGCCAACTACGAGGAAATGGCCAAGGCCGAGGCCGCGCGCGAGGACGGCATCGACTTTGTCAGCGTCGTCACCCCCAACAACACCCACTACGCCGTCTGCAAGGCCTTCCTCGAGGCCGGCATCAACGTGGTGTGCGAAAAGCCGCTGTGCTTCACCGTGGAGCAGGCGGAGGAGCTTCAAAAGCTCAGCCGCGAAAAGGGCCTGCTCTTTGGCGTCACCTACACCTACACCGGCTATGTGATGTCCAAGGTGATGAAGGAAATGATCGCCGAGGGCAAGATCGGCAAGGTCGTCTCCGTCAACGCCGAGTACGCGCAGGACTGGCTGCTGGGCGAACTGGCCACCGGCAACAACACGCAGACCAACATCGCCGTCTGGCGCACGGACCCCGCCGTCTCCGGCGCGGCCAACTGCGTGGGCGACATCGGCACCCACATCGAAAACTACGTCCACTACGTCACGGGCCTTAAGATCAAGCGCCTCGTCGCCACCACCAACAAGTACGGCAAGGCGCTCGACCTCAACGCCAACATCATCGTCGAGTACGAAAACGGCGTCAACGGCGCTTACTGGTGTTCGCAGGTGGCGGCGGGCCACTACAACGGCCTCGCGGTGCGCGTCTACGGCGACAAGGGCGCGCTGGAATGGGCGCAGGAAGACCCCGAGCATCTGCGCTACACGCCCATGGACGGCGCCACCCAGCTGCTCGCCCGCGGCACCGGCTGCATCAAGGAAAAGGCCGCCGCGCAGGGCCGCCTGCCCTCGGGACATCCCGAGGGGCTGGTCACGGCCTTTGCCAACATTTACCGCAACTATGTCTCCGCCCTCGTGGCCAAAAAGAATGGCGCCGACGCCGAAGTGTACGACTATCCCCGCGTGGAGGATGGCGTGAACGGCGTGCGCTTTGTCAAGGCCGTGGTGGAGAGCGCCGCCAACGGCTCTACGTGGGTCGAAGTCTGATCCTATTGGCGAAACGCCAAAAAATATAGGAGGGTACAACGATGAAAAAGGTATTTGCCCTGATCCTTGCCCTGACGATGCTCTGCTCGGTCGCCTTCGCCGCCGACACCGACATCGCCATCCTCGTGCCCAACGCCGACCACGGCTGGACGGGCGCGGTCATGACCTACGCCGAGGAAAAGGCTGCCGCCGTCAACGAGGAAGGCACCTACACCGCCCAGGTCATCACCTCTTCCGACCCCGCCAACCAGATCACCCAGGTGGAAGACATCATCGAGAACCAGAGCGCCAACACGGTCGTCATCCTGCCGCAGGACAACACCCTCGAGGTGACGATGCGCCGCCTGGCCGATTCCGGCATCCCCTTCGTGATGTTCGACCGCGTCATCGACTCCGTGAGCGAGCAGGCCGTGGCCTCCGTCAAGGGCGATAACGAGGGCATCGGCGCCGAGACCGCCAAGCGCTTCATCGAAGACGGCATGGTGCCCGGCGACAAGATCCTCATCATCCCCGGCGACAACTCCTCCGTGCCGCAGATGCGCAACGACGGCTTCTTCGGCGTGCTGCTGGAGAACGGCTGGACGCAGGAGCAGATCGACGCCATCGAAATGACCGCCTACACCGGCTGGAGCCGCAGCGAAGGCCGCCGCCTGTTCACCGAGTGGCTGGACAGCAAGACCGTTGAGGAGATCGCCGAGTACAAGTGGATCTTCACCCACGACGACGAGATCTCCATGGGCATCCTCGAGGCGCTGCAGTCCTCCGAGATCGACGCCGAGAAGAAGGACGCCTTCCTCGCCGCGGGCGTACACCTGGCCTCCTCCTCCGGCCTCAACGAGTTCTACTCCGTGCTGAAGGGCATCCATCAGCGCGACTACTCCGCCGAGGTGGCCGGCCTTGCCGACCTCTTCACCGTCACCTATGACCCCGCCATGATCGAGAACGCCATCGACGATATGATCGCGCACCTCAATGGTGAGGAAGTGCCCAAGGACCACGTCATCGCCGTGCAGGTCGTGGACGCCAACAACGTCAACGACTTCGTGGGCTTCGGCGACGCCGTTGCCGCCGAATAACCAAGGCGCCGAGCGCCCGCAGAGCCGGCATGCCCCCTCTGCGGGCGCCTTTGAAAAACGAGGGGGATCGCACATGGAAATGCTTCGCATGAGCGGTATATCCAAGGCGTTTTTCGGCGTCACCGTACTGGACGACGTCGATCTGACCGTCAGGCAGGGCGAGGTACACGCGCTGCTGGGCGAAAACGGCGCCGGGAAATCCACGCTGATGAACATCCTCGCCGGCGTCTATACCCGGGACAAGGGTACAGTCACCTTCGAGGGCAAGGAGATGCACAATATCACGGTGCAGGCCTCCGAGCAGGCCGGCATCGCTTTCGTGCATCAGGAACTCAACCTCTTTAACGATCTGCGCGTTTATGAAAACATCTTTCTGCGCAAGGAGCTGCTCACCCGCCTGCATACGCTGGACAAAAAGCGCATGATCGCGGAGACCGCCCAGCTCTTTGAGCATCTGGGCGTGGACATCGACCCCACCGCCCCCGTCAGCGAATTGGAGACCAGCAAAAAACAGCTTCTGGAGATCGCCAAGGCGCTGCACGCCAACGCCAAACTGTTCATCCTCGACGAGCCGACGACGGCGCTGAACAACACGGAGATCGAACATTTGTTCTCCATCGTGCGCCGCCTGCGCGGCGAGGGCAAGTCCTTCATCTTTATTTCCCACAAGATGACGGAGATCTTCGAGATCGCCGACCGCTACACCGTTTTGCGCAACGGGCGTCTGGTCGGCTCCGGCGACATCGGCGACATCACGCCCACGGAAGTGACCAGACTGATGGTGGGCGAGAGCTATTCCGACGCCGACATTTACGCCGCGCGCGAGCTTGGCGCGCCGGTTCTGGAACTGGAAAATTACTCCGGCCACGGCTTTGAGAACGTCACTCTGTCCATTCGCAAGGGCGAAGTGGTCGGCTTTACGGGCTTGAAGGGCGCGGGCGTCAGCGAACTGATGCAGACCATTTTCGGCGTTCTGCCCTCGACCGGCGGCACGCTGAAGGTGGAGGGTCAGGCGATGGAGAAAAACACCATCCACCGCGCCATGCGCCACAAGTTGGCGATGATCGCCGCCAACCGCAAGGAGAACTCCATCCTGCCCGATTTTACGCTGCTGGAGAACAACTATGTTTCCGAGCATACGCTTTCGCGCAAAAAGCCGCTGATCCGCAAAAAGGTGGAGCGGCAGCGCTACGCGCACCTGCACGATCTTCTCAACATCAAGGCAAACGGCGATGGCGACCTGATCACCAGCTTAAGCGGCGGCAACCAGCAGAAGGTCATCCTCGCCCGCTGGCTCAACACCGACGCTGACATCCTGCTGATGGACAACCCCACGCAGGGCATCGACGTGGGCGCGAAGGCGGAGATCTACAAGCTCATCCTCGCCCTGGCGCGGGAGGGCAAGACCATCCTCGTCAACACCCTGGAGATACCCGAACTGCAAAAGGTGGCCGATCGCTGCGTGGTCTTCTACCACGGGCACGTGCAGAGCGTGTTCGAGCATCAGGAGATCAGCGAACAGAACGTCATGCTTTCGGCGACCAACGCCATCAATGTGGAAGGGGCGAACAGACAATGACCGCACAGGCACAGAGGGGCAAAAAGTCCCTGACCAAGACGCTGGGCAATTACAGCTTCATCCTCATCTTCGCCGTCATCCTCGTCGCCTATCTGATCATCAACGGCGGCGCGACCACGTTGAGCGGCGTGATGAACATACTGCGCCACTCGGCGGTGGTGGGCATCATGGCCTTCGGCATGGGCCTGGTCATCATCACCGGCGGCATCGACCTTTCCGTCGGTTCCATGCTGGCGATGATCGGCGGCTTGGGCGTGGTGGCTTTCAACGCCACCAGCTCGGTATTCGTGACGTTTTTGACCGTGTTGGCCGTGGGCTGCGTGCTGGGCTTTTTCAACGGCATTCTCATCGGCAAGGTGAAGATGCCGCCCTTCATCGTCACCCTTGCGACCATGCTCATCTACCGCTCCGTGGCGCAGTATTACCTGCGCACCATGGGCCTGTCCATTTACAGCATGAACGCCACCACCGACGCCTTTGACGCCATCTACGATTTTGGCCAGTACAAGGTGTTTGGCATCATCCCCATGGCCGGCGTCATCCTCATCCTGGTCACGGTGGTGATGGTGTTTATCTCCACCTGCACCAAGTACGGCAAGAGCGTCTACGCCGTGGGCAGCAACGAAAAGGCCGCCCGTCTGGCGGGCATCAACGTGGAGTGGACGCAGGTGTCGGTCTACACCATCACCGGCACGCTCTGCGGCCTGAGCGGCTTTATGTGGCTGGCGATGAACGGCTCCGTGGACCCGGCCACCATTGGCCAGAGCAACGAGATGTACGCCATCGCCGCGGTGGTCATCGGCGGCATCAGCATGAGCGGCGGCCGGGGCAAGCTATTGGGCGTACTCTTTGGCGCCATGAGCTACACCATCATCGACAAGATCATTTCCTCCCTGGGCCTGGACGCGCTGATCAACGATACCATCAAGGGTTCCATCCTACTCCTGGCAGTATTCGTCCAGATCGCCATCCCCGCCATCCGCGCCAAGCTCCACCGGGTCGGCAGTGCCGACTGACAGTGCCGTTGGCTCGAAGTAGACGCACACCCGCCCCACGAGCAGGGGGCGGGTGTGCTGCGTTTCGGTCCGAATGGAGCGACCGTGCGGGTAGACGGCGGACGGCCCAAGAGCAGGGGCCGTCCGCCTGCGGCGTTTTGGGGGACGGGGAGATGGGGGGAACGGAGGCGTTTCCAGAAAAGGGGATTCCCAAGGGTCTGGACTCTTGAGTGGGTGCAGGCCGGCAGTGCCGGCGGCCAGCGCCGTTGGCTCCGTATTCACGCGCCCAAGCCCCATGAGCAGGGGGCAGGTGTGCTGCGTTTCGGTTTGGATGAGGCGACCGTGCGGGCAGACGGCGGCAGGGGGGAGGTGAAGGGGGGATGGGGACGGAGGCGCGCGCCTGACGTCCGTCCATATGTTTTGGGGATATGCGAGGGGATGGAGGGGCGGTGCGCAAAGGGAAAAGGGACTGGTCTTTGGACTTTGGGGGCGGCGCATCGGCCCAGCCGCATGCCCCCGACCGCCAAAGCCCGTCCGTCCGTCGACCTGAAAACCTGAAAAACCGAAATTTCCATGACCTGTATTGCTTTCCCGCCGGTATTCTTGATGGGATATTTGGCTCGCACACACATCCGTGGGCTGCTGCATATGTGAAGCTGTTGCAAGATGGAGAATAGGCGGCTTAAACAGGACAGTGGAAACATATGAAGCAACAAAAAGCCCGGCATTGAATGCTCGCTTGGGGGGCGGCGCGCACCTTGCCCCGCAGGGGCAAGCAGCGCCGCCCCCGGAATCCCGCCCCCGGAATCCCGCCCCCGG
>DVOU01000018.1:0-19970 GCA_018713365.1 Candidatus Pullichristensenella excrementipullorum | reverse complement strand
GCGCGTGCCCATGCGGGTGTGCTTTCCCCATGTGCCGCCGACAAAGATGGCGAACACGGGTTCATCCACCGCCGGGGTGACGCCAAAGGGACATTTTTCGACGCAGACGCCACAGTCGTTGCAGAGCGCCTTGTCCACCTGCACCTTGCCGTCTACGGCCTTGACGGCGTGCATCGGGCAGCGCTCCGCGATAACGCATTTCTTGCAGCCGCGGCACTTTTCCAGATCGTAGACGGGCGGGCGGTGGGCTTCGATGCCAAAATCGTTGATGGAGGGCTTCATGCAGCTGTTGGGGCAGCCGCCCACGGCGATCTTGAACTTGTGCGGCAGGGCGACGCTGCTCCAGCCGGTGTAGAACTTGTCATACAGTTCGGCGCAGATGGCCTGCGTGTCGGCGTTGCCGTAGACGCAGGTGGTACCCTTGCAGGCCGTCAGGGGGCGGACCTTCGCGCCGGTGCCGCCGATAACGAGTCCGGCGTCCACGGCGAACTGGCGCACGGCTTCCACATCCTTAAGATGGATGCCGGGCATCTCCACCTGCAGGCGCGAAGTGATGGCCACATGCCCGTCGCCGTACTTTTCGGCGCACTCGGCGAGGCTCTTGAGCTGCTGGGCGGTCAGGGTGCCGTTTTTGTTGACGGCGCGGGCGGAAAACGTGTCCGTGCCGCGGTTGTGCAGAAAGCCGAGAGCCTTTACGCGCATGATCTCCTGCGGGGTGGGTGTGGCCATATGTATCATTCTCCTTTGTTTCGCGGTCAAGGGAGCCGCGTATGGTTTTATTTTATCATATCTTTATAGCGCTTGGCAAGCGAAGTTCTGCGCGAAAACGCCCGCCCCGTTTGGGAGCGGACGCGCTTTGTTTCAGTCCATCATCGCCATGATCTCCTCCTGACTGAGGTCCGGCTGGAGGGCGCGGTTGACGGCGGTGGCGATGATCCCGGCCGCGTCGGCGATCAGGGCGTCGATCTCGCGCGGAGTGACCACCATCTCCCCGCATTCGCCGGTGAGCAGCTCCCGCTCGACGCTGTCCAGATCGCTTTCGGATATATCCGGGGTGAGCGCTTCCATGGCATCGCGCGTGAGGGTGGCGGCGTAGATGACGGTGGGCATGCCCACGGCGATCACCGGCACGCCCAGCGTCTCCCGCGTCAGGCTGCGGCGGTGGTTGCCCACGCCGGAGCCGGGCTGGATGCCGGCGTCCGTGAGCTGTATGGCGGCGCCGATGCGCGCGGCGGCGCGGGCGGCGAGGCTGTCTATGCAGAGGATGGCCGAGGGCCGCACTTTGGCGGCAAGGGCTTCGACCATCTCCATGGTCTCCACCCCGGTGACGCCCAGCACGCCCGGGGCGACGGCGCAGACGCTGCGCATGCGCTCGTCGGCAAAGTCCGGCAATTCCTCGAACATGTGGCGCGTCACCAGCGTGCGGTCGATGACCTGCGGGCCGAGGGAATCCGGCGTGATGCGGCGGTTGCCCAGCCCCACCACCAGCGCCGGAGCGTTGCTCTCTTCGGGAAGCATGCGGGCCAGTTCCTCGCTAAGCAGGTTGGCCATGGCCGTTCGCGCGTCCAGATCGCGCTGGCGGATGGCGGGGCATTCCAGCGTCATGTAGACGCCCGTCGCCTTGCCGAGGCTTCGCGCGGCTTCCTCCGTTTCCACGATCACCTCCGTAAGGCTCACGCCCATCGTCTCCCACTGGCTCACATGCACGCCCGGAAAGCCGCCCTCGGGGCCGCGCAGGGACTCCATGGCCAGATCTGTGCGCAACTGACGCATTTCAAGCACCTCGTCTTCCGCGGAATATGGCATTAGTTTACCCAAGTTTTTCATCAAAATGTATGAATCCTCTTGCATTTTCGCCCGGCGCGTGCTAAAATAGATGATGCTGATTTTCCCGGGGGAGGTGAATACTTTGCCGAATATCAAGTCTGCCATGAAGCGCGTGAAGGTCAATGAGAAAAAGAACCTGCGCAATCGCATGATCAAGTCCGCGATGAAGACTCAGGTCAAAAAGTTTGAGACCGCCCTTTCCGCTGGCGAGGTCGATGCGAAGCTGCTCAGCACCACGCAGGGCGCGATCGACAGGGCTGTCACGAAGGGCGTTATCCATAAGAACGCTGCCAATCGGAAAAAGGCCCGCTTGGCCAAGGCTGCCGCGAAGGCTTAAGCCGCGGCCGCACGCAATGAAACCGGCGCATCATACGTCGGTTTTGTTCGTTTTGGGAAAAGGAGGCGCGAACCATGCACGCTTTGCCGGACGTCGCCGTCATCGGCGCGGCGATCCTCGACGTGGTGGTCCCCGGCGCGGGGCCGCGCGTATTTGAAACGGGCTCTCTCCCCTGCCCCGGCCTTCGCCTCTCCACCGGCGGCGACGCCATGAACGAGGCGGTGGCGCTCTCCCGCCTCGGGCGGCGCGCGCGCCTTGTGAGCCGCGTGGGCAACGACGCCGCGGGCGACCTCGTACTCGGCGTATGCGCGAAAAACGGCATCGACACCTCCGCCGTCGTGCGCGCGGACGTCGCCACCGGCGTCAACGTCGTCCTCGTGGGCGAAGGCGGCGAGCGCAGTTTTCTCACCGATCCGCAGGGCAGTTTGCGCAAGATCGCGCCGGAGGACGTGTTCGCCGCCATCGACGCGCAGGACTTTTCCGGCATCCGCGCCGTGTGCTTCGCCAGCGTCTTCGCCTATCCCCTGCTCACGCCCGTTCTGGAGGACATCTTTCGCCGCGTCAAGGAAAAGGGGCCGCTGTTGCTGGTGGACATGACCAAACGCAAAAATGGCGAGACGCTCAAGGACATCGCCCCGGCGCTCCGCTACGCGGACTATGTGCTTCCCAACCTCGACGAAGCGTATCTGCTCACCGGCACGCGCGACGCTTTCTCCATCGCGCGGCAGTTTCTCGCCTGCGGGGTGAAAAACGCCGTCGTCAAGCTGGGCGCGGACGGGTGTCTGGTCAAAAGCGCCGCTGTGGAGGCCGTTGTCAGCGCCGTTCCCGGCGTGCGGGCCGTGGACACCACCGGCGCGGGCGACAACTTTGCCGCCGGGTTCATCGACGCCTTGCTGCGCGGCGAGGGCCTTGTGGACTGCGCGCGCTGGGGCAACGCCGTGGCCTCGCTGTGCGTGGAAAACGTCGGGGCGACGACAGGGACGCGCGACCGCGATGAGATCGCGCGGCGGGCGGCAAGCATCGCCGTGCGCGGGGCGGTGTGAACATGCGGTTGTGTTCACGCCGGGCTATGGTATAATGTAAGTGCATGAAGGAATTTGGATCACAGGGAGAAACAGCATACTGAGGTGATGCGGGTTGAATACGGAAAAGGAAGGCACCGGCGAGATATATGATACCTCGTTCGGAAAGGCTGTTGTCGTACCCGCAGACCGCGTATACAAGTTGGGAGAACATATCCATATCGCCGGTCGCGACTATACGGTCAAACAGATCATCATGCCGACGCGCCCTGACATCGCTGAACGTTGCACTCTGATCATCGAGCAAAACTGAAAGTATCGTTGATGACAGCAAAGAGTTTTGACCGCACTGTTATCAGCCGACGGTCATACCCACGCGACATCGTTACAGGAGGGATCGCCATGCACTGCACCGGGGAGTTTTTGCGGCGGGCCAGGGAGGACAGGCCCGTCTACATCTGCGACGTGCGCGACGCCTTTCTCCGCGAGGGCGAGCGCCCCTGCGCGCTGCTTTTTCACCTCTACGACGGCAGCGCGCGGCGCTTTGACCTGCGCCTGCCGCGCTTTGACACCGCTGAGGAGCGCGCCTTTGGCGCTTCCTTTCTCCACGCCATGCTCTACAACTGCCTTTCTGCGCTGGGCGCGCGGCGGGTCGAGGTCTGTTTCGACCCCGCCGACGCGGAGATGGCGGCGCTCGTGGCGTCGCTGCCGGAGGTGTTTCAGACGCGCGTTCCCAGGCGGGAGCGCACGGGGTACGGCAAGTGCCTGAACGTGAACGAGCGCACGCTCGCGGCCCTGTGCGGCGCGGAGGCGGCTTTTTCCATCGAAGCGCGCGACATCGCTGCGCTGCCCCCGGCAGCCGATGACCCGCCCTGCGCGCCCGCGGAAACGCCGGTGTTCGCCGCGCTGCCCGAGCGCGTGGCCGGGCGCATGCTGATGGGCATGGACGTGGGCGGCACGGACGTCAAGCTCGCCGCCAGCGTCGATGGCACGCTCTGCGCCTTCAAGGAATACGACTGGCACCCCGCCGCCTTCGCGCGCGCCGAACAGCTCATTGAGCCGCTGTTGCTGCTCGCGCGGCTAATGCGCGCCGGGGCCTGCTGCCAGCGCGCCTTTGGGGCCGTTCCCGCGCGCTTTCTGCCCGCCTTTGACCGCGAGGCGGACGAAGACGCCATGCGCGCCGCCTGCGTGGAGATGGAGGCGCTGCTGGGCGAGCGCTTGCGGAACTTCGATGCCATCGGCCTCTGCTTCCCGGACGTGGTCATCCGCGACCGTATCGTCGGCGGCGAAACGCCCAAGACGCAGGGCATGCGCGAAAACGCCGCGCTTAACTACGAAGCGGAGTTTGGCAGGATCACCGGCCTTGCCGAGCGCCTGCGCGCCTTCGCGTGTCCGGGCGGCGCGGTGCGCAACATAAACGACGGGCCGATGGCCGCCTTTGCCTCCGCCGTGGAGCAGGCAGCCGCCGGAGACGATCTCTCGCGCGGCTTCTTCGCCCACACGCTGGGGACCGACCTGGGCACGGGCTGGGTGGAGCCGGACGGGAGCATCCCGGAGGTGCCGCTGGAGGTCTACAACTTCATCATCGACCTGGGCAGTTTTGGGCAGGGGGCGTTCGCGCCAAGCGACGTGCGCAGCACGCGCAATGTCAACACCGGCCTTGCCGGTTCGCTGCAAAAGTACGCCGGGCAGAGCGGCGTGTTCCGGCTCGGGGCGAAGCTGCTGCCCGCGCGCGATGCGCAGACGTACGCCCGTCTCTTCGCGGACGGCCTCTTCGCGCGCGTGGGCGAGGGCATTTTCGTGCCCACCGCGCCGGAAGACATGCGCAAGGCCTGTCTTGCGTTCTTCATGCGCGAAGCAGACAATCCCGCTTCCGCCTGCGCGGAGGTCTTCCGCGCGGTAGGCGAGGCGCTGGGCGCGTGCTGGCGGGAGACGCAGTTCATCCTAGGCCCCGCCTGCACTTCGCGCACGCTCTTTGGCCGTCTGGTGAAAACGGACGCCTGCTTCCGCCTGCTCTGCGAAGGCGCGCAGCGCGTCGCGCCGGGCATCGAACTGCGCGCCGCGGACGACGCGCTGGCCAACACGCCGCTGATGCGGCAGCTCGCCGCCAATCCGCGCTACACCGTCGCCCAGTTCGGGCAGGCCGTGGGCGCCATCTATTACGGCTGCGCGGGGCTGGATCGCTGAGTTCCCCACAGGTATAAGCCGCTTTTCGGCAGCGCAAATGCCGTCGTGAAACGCTCCATTCCCATTTTACGGGGCCACGGCCGCGCTCCGGCCCTCCCCCTCCATGCGCCGGAGCGTGCCGCGGGCGCAGAAGGCCAGCAGGGCGGCGGCAAGGGCGGCAAACAGCATGGCCAGAAAAGCGTCCGGCCCCAGAGCCTCGAACAGCATCCCGTAAAGCAATTGTCCCAGGGGCTGCACGCACATGGCGACCGCCATCATCAGCGACATCACCTTGCCCACCAGATGCGCGGGCGTGCGCGCCTGCACAGCGGCGCTGATGTGTACCGAAAACAGCGAAGCCGCGGCCATGGCGCAAAAGCAGCCCGCGAGCAGCAGCGGCCAGCCGGACGCGCCGATGCCCGGCAGCGCCGAGACGCCGACCAGCAGCATGGCCGGGGCGCAGGCGAGCAAAGGGAAGAAGCCGTGCCGCAGGCGCAGCTTCCCCGCCCACACGCCCGCCAGCAGGCCGCCGCAAAGGCCGCCCAGCCCCATCGCCGCCTGCGTGGCCCCGACCGCGCTGTCCGAAAGCCCCAGGTGGCCGACGGCCAGCACGGGTACGCCCACGATCAGGGCCGCGGAAAGCGCGAAATTGAACAACGCCAACAGGAAGGTCAGGCGCAAAAGCGCGCCCCGGGCGCGACAAAGGTAGCGCCAGCTTTCGGCCAGATCGCGCCGCGCGGTAGCGCATACGCCGCCGACGCGCGGACGCTTTTCATGCGGGATATTCAACGCCATTTCCATGACTGCCGAGGCAGCGAAGCAAAGGCCACTGACGGCAAGGACGGGCTTCAGCCCCCAAAGTCCAAAGAGCAGGCCGCCCAAAGCGGGTCCGAGAAGATCGTCGAGCGTGGCGACCATGTTGACGGCGGCGTTGCCGCGCAGGAGCGCCTCGCCGCACAAAAGCGCGGGCATGCTCGCCTGCACCGCCGGCTGGTAAAGGCCGGAAGCGCCGTAAAGCAGCATGAGAAATACCGCCGTAGCCGCGGCGATGGAAAGTTCGTCCATTGCGAGCAGAAAAGCGCCGCACAGCAGGGCGACGATGGCGTCCAGCGCCACCATGACGTTGCGCTTGTCGACGCGGTCGGCCAGCACGCCGCCCAGCAGCGAAAGGACGACCATCGGCGCAAACGAAAGCGCGCTCACGCTGCCAAAGAGCGCCGCCGAGCCTGTGGCGCGCAAGAGATGGAGCGGCAGGGCAAAGCGCAATATGGCGTTTCCAAACAGGGAGATGACCTGACCCAGCAGCACGATGACAAAATCGCGCTGGCGCAGCGTGTTTCGGGGTGCTTGCATAAGTATCCTCCTTTAATAAACCGACCGTCGGTTTGTTTAATGGCTGCGAAACGCCGCTCCGCAGAGCGGCAAAGGATCGCGGCGGTTCAGTTTGTTTCCTCACTCGCCTGAGCGCGCCAACGGGCATAGTCCACGCAGCGTTCCACCATCGCCTCGTCGAGAATGTCCAGCCCCAGCGCGGCGGTGATGGCGATGAACGTCCGGCAGCGCTGACGCACTTCCTCGGGCGTGGCGGGGCGCAGAAGCGGGTTGATCCACATGTCGCTCAGCACCATCAGCGCTTCGGCCATTTCGCGCGGGCGCTCGACGCGCAGCGAGCCGTCGCGCGCGCCTTCTTCGAGGATGGGGGCGATGTAGGCCGGGGCGACCAGTTCAAAGATCTCCCGCACGTGGATGGCCAGAAAGCGCGGATTGTCGATCAGGAAGGGGATCATGCGCAGCATCTGCGCCTGCCGCTCTCCCTGCAGGGCGGTGCGGAACACCTCTTTGAGCTTCTGCGCGCCGTTCAGACCGGGCGCATCCATCACGCGCTGCAGGGCGGCGGCGTTTTCCTCGCCCATGCGCTCGCCGATGCGCAGAAGGATGTCTTCCTTGGAAGAAAAGTGATGGTAAATGGCGCCCTTGGACAGCCCTGTGCCCTCCATGATGTCCTGCATGGAGGTCTTTTCATAGCCCTTTTGCAGAAACAGGCGCGCGGCTTCCGCGAGGATGCGCTCCACGGTCGCCTCGGGATGGCGGTTGCGTGCCATCGCGCTCCCCTCCTTACAAACCAACGGTCGGTAAGAGTATAACACATTTCGAGGCGCGGCGTCAAGCGTTTTTCGCGGGACAGGCGGAGAGGACGGCGGGCGGGATGGCGGCGGGGAGATGGGCCGCGGCGGGGGCGCGCAGCAGTTCCAGCGCTTCCTGAAGCGTGCGCACGGGGATGACTTCGATGCCGCCCTCCCCCGCCTCGTCGCGGTCGTCCCAGGGGATGAGTACGCGGCGCAGTCCGGCGCGCGCGGCGGCGCGGACCTTGGCGCGCACGCCGCCTACGCTCAGCACCGCGCCGGTGACGGAGATCTCGCCGGTCATGGCCGCGTCGGGGGCGACGGGTTCGCCCGCGATGGCCGAACGCATGGCCACGGCCATGGCAAGGCCTGCCGAGGGGCCGTCCACCAGCGCGCCGCCGGGAAAGTTGACGTGGATATCGTAGCGTTCGACGGGGACGCCCATGCCGGAAAGCGCGGTGCGCGCCGCCTCGGCGGAGTCTCGCGCCGTGCCGGAGCGGCGGAGGCGGTGGCCGCGGCCATCGGAGACCTCCTCCTGCGCCACCACGCCGGTGACGCGCAGCTTGCCATGCCCCGGGCGGGCCACGGCCTCGGCGCGCAGGATAGTGCCCACCTCCGCGCCGGAGACGGCGAGGGCGTTCACCTGCCCCGGCACATCGCCCCGCGTGGGGCGCGGCTCGCGCAGGCGCGTGCGGCGCGAACAGGCGGCGACGTATTCCACGTCCGCGCGGGTGATGCCGCCGCGCCTTTCCTGCCGCGCCGTGGCCGCAGCCAGCTGCACGAGGTTGACCGCCGTGCGGGCGCTGTCGGCGTAGCTGGCGGTCAGCAGGGCATCCTCCCTGGACAGGGAGCAGCCGGCGCGTTGGGCGGCGTTTTCCGCGACCTGCGCCAGTTCCTCACGCTCCAGCGGGCGGAAGAATATCTCCATGCAGCGCGAGCGCAGGGCCGGGGGAACGTCGGCGGGGCTGCGCGTGGTGGCGCCGATGAGGCGAAAATCGGCGGGCAGGCCGTGCTGAAAGATGTCGTGGATATAGGTGGGCGTGGCCTCGTCTCCGGGGTCGTAATAGGCGCTGTCGAAGCGCACCACGCGGTCTTCCAGCACCTTGAGCAGCTTGTTCATCTGCACGGGGTGCATCTCGCCGATCTCGTCGAGAAAAAGCACGCCGCCGTGGGCGCGCGTGACCGCGCCTTCCTTGGGCTGCGGCACGCCGCTCTGCCCCAGCGGGCCGGCGCCCTGATAGATGGGATCGTGGACGCTGCCGAAGAGCGGGTCGGCGATGGCGCGCTCATCAAAGCGCAGGCAGGTGGCGTCCATCTCGACAAAGGGCGCGTCCGCGCCAAAGGGCGTGCCCTCCGAGCGCTTGGCCGCCTCCAGCGCCAGCCGCGCCGCGCAGGTCTTGCCCACGCCCGGTGGGCCGTAGATGAGGACGTGCTGCGGGTCCTTGCCGCATAGCACGGCCCGCAGCGCGCGCACACCCTCCTCCTGTCCGACGATCTCGGCAAAGCTCTTCGGGCGCACGGCCTCGTTGAGCGGCTGGGAAAGGCGAATGGAGCGAAGATGGCGCACGTGTTCCATCTGGGCGCACGCCTCGCGGCGGGTTGGATGTGCCTCGCGGTCGCGGCGGAGCTGGCGGAAAAAATAGAGGCCCACCACCAAGGTGAGCAGGAGCTGCATCGCGGTGAGAAGAAGCGTCATGTCTGACCTCCGGCGTTTGTGGCGCGGCCTTGGCCTGCCGCGCCTTCCGGCAGACATTCTGTCCCGTTTTCTGGGAAAATATGTGAACTTTTTTGAAATTTCCGTTGGAGCGAAGCAGGAAAACCGCTTGTGTGCGCAGAATATTAACATTCAGACGGTGTACCGTCCAATAACCGACAAAGGAGAGAGCCGGATGAAATTTGTATATATCGGCAAGGGCATGGAAGTCACCGATAGCCTCAAGGCGCGCGTGGAGAAAAAGCTCACCAAGCTCGAGCGCTACTTCCAGGACGACGTCGAGGCCCAGATCCGCATTTCTCAGGAGCGCGGCAACCGCAACATCGTTGAGATCACCATCAGCGTCGGCAGCGTGATCCTGCGCGCCGAAGAAGTGTCCAATGACATGTACATGTCCATCGACCGGGCTGTGGACAAGCTCAACCGCCAGATCCGCCGCCACCGCACGAAGCTGGAAAAGCGCCTGCGCGCGGGCGCGTTCGAGCCTGTGGCCAACGAGCCGGCCGAGCCGGAGGAGGAAGTTGCCACCTACGACCTGGTGCGCGTGAAGAAGTTCCCCGTCAAGCCCATGCATGTGGACGACGCCATCGCCCAGATGGAGCTGCTTGGCCACACCTTCTTCCTGTTTTTGAACGAGGAGACGGACAGCATGTGCGTCCTCTATCTGCGCTCTGACGGAAGCTACGGCCTGTTGCAGCCGGAAACCTGACGCCTTGCCCGCTCATTTGAGCGGCGCGGCGTGCGAAAACGGAGCCTCCCTTTTCGGGAAGCTCCGTCTTTTTGTCGGTCCGTTTACGCCGCTTCTTCGGCAGGCTCCGTCTCCGCCTCCGCCGGGGCGTTGGCAAGCGCCGCGTCCACGTAGGCCTGGAAATCTTCATAGGTGCCAAGGCCGCTGTGGAGGGCCGTCACCACGCCGTTGGGGTCGATGACGACGGTGAAGGGGATGTAGGGCGAGGGGAACATGCCCATGGCCAGCGAGTAGTCCACATCCACATACGAGGGGTAGGTGTAGCCGTTCTCCTCCATGAACGCGGCCGCGTCCTCGGGGCTGTCGCCGCCGACGTTCACGCCCAGCACGACGAGGGAATCGGCGTAGTCCTCGCTGAGTTTCTGCAGGTCGGGCATCTCCGCCACGCAGGGCGGGCACCAGGTGGCCCAGAGGTTGACCAACACGGCCTTGCCGCGCTGATCGGAGAGCTTGAAGGTCGTGCCGTCCGTGAGGGTGACCTCGAAATCAGAGGCTTCCTGTCCCTCCGCGACCGGGCTGAGTTCCGTTGCCAGCGCCGCGGATGTGAGAAGCGCCAGCGTCAACACGAGTGCGAACAGGGTCTTCATGGTTCTTTCCTCCTTTGGGTGCGATGAATTTGCATGAGATGGCCCCCGTGGGGCAGCGGGAGACGCACTCCCCGCAGCGCAGGCATTCGCGGTCGTTGACGATGCGCACGTCCATCTTACAGGCGCGGGCGCAGGCGCCGCAATGCGTACACTTTTTCTTATCCAGCCGCACGCCGAAGACCGCCGTGCGGTTGAACAACGAATAGATGGCTCCCAGCGGGCAGAGGAAGCGGCAGAAGGGCCGATAAATGAAGATGGACGCCACGATCACCGCCGCCGTCACCAGCGCCTTCCATGAAAACAGCCAGCCGATCTGCGCGCGCAGTCCTTCGTTGGCGATCATCAGAGGAACGCCGCCCTCCAGCGTGCCCACGGGGCAGAGCCACTTGCAGAATGCCGGGGTGACCACGCCGTTGGCGATGAGGAAATACAGCGGCAGGGCGATGACCATCACCACCAGCACTACATACTTTATAACCGTCAGGCGCCGCGTCCAAGCATTTTTTTTGAGTTTCTTCGTGGGAATTTTATACAACAGCTCCTGGATGAGCCCAAAGGGACACAAAAAGGCGCACACCGCCCGTCCCAGAAGCGCGCCAAAGAGCAGCAGGATGCCCAGAAGGTAGAGCGGCACCGCCGTTTTGAAGTTGTTGAGCGACGCCTGCAGAGCCCCCAGCGGGCAGGAGGCGATAGCCCCGGGGCAGCTGTAACAGTTCAGCCCCGGAACGCAGAATTTCTTGCTGTTTCCCCGGTAGATGGTCCCCTTCAAAAAGCCGCCGACGTTGGCGTTGTAGAGGACCGCCGCCAGCACCTGAATGATGCGCCTTCTTCCCTCCGCGCCCAGGGCGCGCAGCCGCGCCATCATCCGATGCCGATGCACTCCATGCAGATGAAGATCGCCTTTTGAAAGACGCCCATCTCCTGCCCCAGCGACAGCCCGGCGCAGATGAGCGCCACGCCCAGAACGGCAAGGCCCAGACCGATCACTCTCGCGCGCATCGTTTCCCTCCTTTGTGTTTTTCTCGCCGCACAGGCGGATACAGCGGCATTATAGCACACTTTTTCGCGCGCGCCAAGTGTTAATTTTAGCACTCTTGATGAAAGAGTGCTAAAAATCCATTGACAAGCCCGCCTCGGCGTACTAAAATAGTTATGCTACCAAAAATATGGAGGCGATCAACATGGCTGAAAAGGGCACGATCTCCATCAATGCGGAGAACATCATGCCAGTCATCAAAAAATGGCTGTATTCCGACAAGGATATATTTGTGCGCGAAGTGGTCTCCAACGGCTGCGACGCGGTGAGCAAGATGAAGCGTCTTCTCTCCATGGGCGAGGCGAAACTGGCCGAGGGCGAGGGCGAAGACCCCTGGCGCATCGACGTGGTGGCCAATGCCGAGGAGAACACGCTCTCCTTTAGCGACAACGGCATCGGCATGACCGCGGAGGAGGTCAAAAAGTACATCGCGCAGGTGGCGTTCTCCGGCGCGGAGGAGTTTTTGAAAAAGTACAAGGCGGAGGACGGCGCAAACGGCATCATCGGCCACTTCGGCCTCGGCTTTTACTCGGTGTTCATGGTCTCGAAGAAGGTCGTCATCGACACGATGAGCTATCAGGAGGGCGCGCAGGCCGTGCGCTGGATCAGCGAGGACGGCATGGAGTACGACCTTGAGGATTCTGACCGCACGACGCGCGGCACGACCATCACCCTGTATCTGAACGACGAGGACAAGGAGTTTGCCGAACTGTGGACGCTGCGGCAGACGCTGGAAAAGTACTGCCAGTTCATGCCCGTGCCCATCTACGTCTCGGAAGTCAAAGCGCCCAAGGAGGGCGAGGAGCAGAAGGAAGCGCCCAAACCGGAGCAGATCAACGACACCCATCCCCTGTGGCTGAAGCGCCCGGCGGACGTCAAGGACGAGGAGTACCACGAGTTCTACCACAAGGTGTTCCACGACTACGACGAGCCGCTGTTCTGGATCCACTTAAACGCCGAGTATCCCTTCAACCTCAAGGGCATCCTCTACTTCCCCAAGCTCAAAAATGAGTTCACGGCCAACGAGGGCGTCATCAAGCTGTACAACAATCAGGTGTTCGTGGCGGACAACATTAAGGAAGTCATCCCTGAGTTCCTCATGCTGCTCAAGGGCGTCATCGACTGCCCCGACCTGCCGCTCAACGTCTCCCGCTCGTTCCTGCAGAACGACGGGTATGTGAAGAAGATGGCGGCCTACATCACCCGCAAGGTGGCCGACCGCCTGCTCTCCGAGTTCAACAACCGCCGTGAGGACTATCAGAAGTACTGGGACGACATCCATCCCTTCGTCAAGTACGGCTGCATCCGCGATGAGAAGTTCTACGAGCGCGTCAAGCCGGCGCTTTTGTACAAGACATCGACGGGCGACTACCTGACTCTGGAGGAGTACAAAAACAGAAACTGCCCCGGCGAGGAGACCACCGTCTATTACGCCAGCGACGAAAAGCGGCAGGCGCAGATGATCCGCCTCTACACGGAGCAGGGCAAGGACGTGGTGCTGCTCGACACGCTGATCGACAACAACTTCACCAGCTTTATGGAGTACACCGAGCGCGAGCAGAAGCTCAAGTTCCTGCGCGTGGACGCCGCCGCCGACGGGCTTACCGACGAGGGCGAGCCCATGGCGGAAGACGACCTCAAGCGCCTTGGCGAGATGTTCAAAAAGGCCACGGGCGACGATTCCCTGAGCGTGGAGGCAAAGCCCTTCAAGTCCGAGGACCTCATCGCCATGATCACGGTGGACGAGCAGTCCCGCCGCCTGACGGAGATGTCCCGCCAGTGGGGGCGCGACATGAACCTGCCGGAGAAGCGCACGCTGGTACTCAACCGCAAGCATCCCGTCGTCCAGTATCTGGAAAAGCAGGAGGACGGCGAAAAAACGCAGCAGCTCTGCGCGCAGGTGTTCGACCTTGCCGAGATGGCGCGCCAGCCGCTGGTGGCCGACCGCATGGTGGAGTTCCTCCGGCGCAGCAACGCGCTTTTGACGATGCTGATCGAAAAGTAAACACTCATACGCGGCGGCGGGGCTTTCCCCCGCCGCCTTGCGCTGTTCTGCGCCGTTTTGTCTTCAAACCTTCACGATTGCGGGTTTGCATAAAGGCCGCGAATATGGTATAATTTCTGGCATAAAGATGTATGGTGGGGGTGCAGGTCTTGCCAAGCGACAGGGATACGCCCATTTTCGAGCTGAAGCGGCAGATACTGGCCATGTGCCGCCGCAAGGGCTGGGGCGATGAAAACGGCGTGCAGGACCCGCAGCACGTGGCTATGGCCATGACCGTGGAGATGGCCGAGCTGCTGGAACACTTTCAATGGCTCAACGCCGCGGACGTCGAGCGCCTTTTGCAGGGCGGCGACCCGGAGCGCGTGGCGCTCATCGGCGAGGAATTTGCGGACGTGATGATGTACGGCCTGCAACTGGCCGACGCTTTGCACATAGATGTGACGCAGCAGATATTGCGCAAGATCGACATTGTGGATCACCGCAGCCCAAAGCACGGTGAGCCGAAGCGTTGAGCGGCGCCTTTGCGCCCGCAAGGAGGAACATGGACAGCGATCTTATTCTCATTCTCGATTTTGGCGGTCAACAGGCCCAGCGCATGGCGCGCAAACTGCGCGGCGAGCGCTACTTCTGCGAGATTGTACCCTGCGAAACCCCGGCGGCAGAGCTGGCCGCGCGCGCCCCGAAGGGGCTGTTGCTCGCCGGCGGCACGGGCGACCCGGGCGCGCCGGACGCGCGGAACGCGGACGCGGCCGTGTTCTCCATGGGCCTGCCGGTGCTTGCCATGGGCTATGGCGCGCGGCAGATGGCCCTGACGCTGGGCGGACAGCTGCTGGGCACGCAGTTGACGGACCGCTCGGCGCAGATCACCTTCGCCGCCTCGCCGCTGTTCGAGGGGCTGGGCGAATCGGAGCGCTTCTTCTCCCGCGTGGATTCTCTGGAACTGCCGGAGGGGTTTGGCGCCATCGCCTTTTCCTCGGGCGGCCTCGTGCCCGCCTTTGCCTGCGAGGAAAAGAAGCTCTACGCCCTGCAGTTCTACGCCGAGGCCAACGACCCCGACGGCTTGCAGATACTCGCCAACTTTGCCGGCAGCATCTGCGGCTGCGAGGCGTGGTGGTCCATGGAGGCGTTTCTGGAGCGCGCGGAGGCGAGCATCCGCCAACAGATCGGCGCGTGCAACGCCCTGATCGCCATTTCCGGCGGCGTGGACTCCGCCGTCTGCGCGACGCTTCTGCACCGCGCCATCGGCGACGGCCTCAAGTGCATCTTCATCGACACCGGCCTGATGCGCGAAGGCGAGCCGAAGCTGGTGACTTCCACTTTCCGCGAAGAACTGGGCATGGAGCTGATCTGCGTGGACGCGCGGCAGCGCATCCTCAAGCGCCTGGAAGGCGTGGTCTCCCCCGCCGCCAAGCGCGAGGTGGTGGAGCAGGAGGTCATGGCCGTATTCGAGGAAGAGGCCCACGCGCTGGAGGGCATCGACTGCCTGGCGCTGGGCACCATCTACCCGGACGTGCTTTCCGGCGCGCCGCGGCGCTGCGCCGGGTTTGACAAGTGCGTGGAGCCTTTGCGGCTGTTGTTCAAGGACGAAGTGCGCCAGCTCGGCGACGTGATGGGCATGCCTTCCGAATTGACGCGCCGCCAGCCCTTCCCGGAACCGGGTCTGGCCGTGCGCATCGTCGGCGACGTGACCAGCGAAAAGCTGGAGATGCTGCGCAAGGCGGATGCCATTTTCCGCGAGGAAGTGGTCGCCGCCGGGCTCGACCGGCGCATCTGGCAGTATTTCGCCGTGCTCACCGACATACGCACCTTCGGGCAGCGCGGCGGCCGCCCCTGCGAGGAATACGCCGTGGCCCTGCGCGCCGTCAGTTCGCACGACGTGCTTTCCTTCAACGCCTACCGCCTGCCCTACGACCTGCTCGAGCGCGTCTGCCAGCGCATTACCGGCGAGGTGCGCGGCGTCAACCGCGTACTCTACGACGTCACCGGCATGCCCTCGGCGTTTATCGAGTGGGAATGATGATTTGAGGTACGAACGATGATCCTTCGCAATCCCCGGGAGCCACTGTTTGGCGAACCGGCTGAAAACGGCTTTGAAGCCATCGATGAAAGAAGCGGCGAGCGCGTCGGCTGCTGCGTGGTGCATCCCGAGCCGAACGCGGCGCTGTTCCCCACGCGCCCCAACAACTACCGGTTGGAGTTTGCCGGGGAGTTCGCCGCCTTTGGCCGCACGGTGGGCGCGGCGATGGCCTGCGCGCGCGCCATGGCGGCGCGGCAAAAGGCCCCGGCGCGCATCTACGCCGCCTGTCCTCCGGAGGACGAGTGGCTGCTGGCGGCGCTGGAACAGTACGGCTTTCAGGACAACGACGGTCTGGTGCGCATGGAGCTGGACTACGAGCGCCTGCCCGAGACGCACATGCCCGCCGGCTGCGTGCTGGTGGAGGACGAGTTGACCGACGCCGAGGAGCGCCGCTTCTTCCTCGAGCGCTACAACCAGCTCTTTCAGAGCGCGCGGGATGAGGAATGGCTGGACGAATACACCGCCGCGGAGGGCTTTCGCCGCATCCTCTGCGTTTCCCCCACCGGGCTGGCGGGCGAGGTGACCTGCTGGCGCGAGGACGGCGGCGTCGGCCGCATCGGCTATCTGCACACGGCGCGGCGCTGGCGCAACATGGGCGTCGCCCGGCACCTGCTGCGGCTGGCCGGAGAGTATTTCGAGGACGCGGGCGTCGAAGTGGTGGTGGCGGACGCGCGGGCGCGCATCCCGCTGCTGCTTCGGACGCTGGAATCGGCGGGCTTTTGCCAGACGAGCCTTCTCATGCGTTACCCCGGCGTGGACGTGGGCTGAACGCGCATCCCTCCCCCTTCCTTCCCATAAATTGGTGCAGGAAGGGGGAGCTTTTTATGCGGAACGCGCTGTTTTACGGCAGCGGCGTGGCGCTGGTCACGCCGTTTTCCGGGGGCAGGATCGACCTTGGCGCTCTGGAGGCGCTCATCCACTGGCAGATCGACATGCTGACGGACGCCATCATCGTGCTGGGCACCACGGGCGAGCCCTGCACCATCGCGCCCATGGAGCGCGCGGCGCTGATCGAGCGCGCCGTCTCCTGCGTGGCGGGGCGCGTGCCGCTGATCGTCGGCGCGGGCGCGAACGACACGCGCACAGCCATCGCCTGCGCGGAGCAGGCACAGGCGCTGGGCGCGGACGGGCTGCTCGTGGTGACGCCCTACTACAACAAGGCCAGCCGCGAGGGGCTGCTTGCGCACTACTGGGCCATCGCCGACAGCGTGGACATTCCCATCATCGCCTACAACGTGCCTTCGCGCACGGGCATGAACATGCCGCCGGAGGTGGTGGCGGAACTGCTCAAACACCCGATGATCCGCGGCGTCAAGGAAGCCTCGGGAGACATCAGGCAGATGCAGCGCCTCGCCGCCCTCTGCCCCGGCGCCGCCATCTACGCCGGAAACGACGATCAGGCCTATGCGATGATGGCGCTGGGCGCGCGCGGCGTTATCTCCGTGGCAGCCAATGTGCTGCCCACGGCGATGCACGAAATGGCGGCCAGCTATCTGCGCGGCGACGTGGAATTGAGCCGGGAGATGCAGTTTGCGCTGCTGGACATCGCCGACGCCCTCTTTTGCGAGGTCAGCCCCATCCCGGTGAAGGCGGCGCTTGCCATGATGGGCAGGATCGAGGAAGAACTTCGCCTGCCGCTGACGCCACTGGAAGGCGAAAAGCGCGCCGCCCTGCGCAAGGCGCTGGCGGCGTGGGAGCTGGTGGAGGGATAGGGGCGCGCGGGCATCAGCCCCGTTTTGGCCTTTGCGGGAGAGAGCCGCCTTTACGGATGCGCGCGCGTGCGGGCGTAGGTGCGCAGGAGGCGGTGCGCACAGCGTTCCGCCTGCCATTCCCGACCTCGATCTTTGAGAAGAACGCCGTTTGCCCACTGAAAGTAGTGCGTCGCCTCATGGGCGATGTCGTGCAAATAGGCGGCCAGCGCGTTATCCTTGCCGTTGGAAGCCGCAAGCGCGGCATAGTCTCCGACGGCGACGCGGATATAGGGGGCGCCGGCAAAGTCCGCAGGCTCGAAAAACGCGCCGTAGGCGAGATCTCCGTCCATCGTCCGCAATTTTCTCCGGTCGCGCAGGTAGATGCGCAGCGGTAGCGGGAACGCATAGCGGCACTTCAGCCAACCGACAAATTCCCGACAGGCGCGCCTGACCTCCGCGTCAACGCCGCCATCGGCAAAGACGCAGACCCGATCGACGCGCGCCATCAACGCGACGGGAAGCTCCCGCCGCCAGCGCTGGGATGACCACGGATGCACGCGCCATCATTCCTCTCTTAATGCAATGCCTCGTCGCACGACGCGACGGGGCATGTTTTGCAGCTTACTTATCCTTGGCCTTGGCCCAGCTGTCCTTCAGGGACACGGTGCGGTTGTAGACGGGTTTTTCCGCCGTGGAATCCGGGTCCTTGCAGAAATAGCCGGTGCGCAGGAACTGGAAGACCTTGCCGTTCTCCGCCTCGGCCACGCAGGGCTCGCACAGGCCCTGCACCACCGTGAGGCTGTCGGGATTGACGCGGGCCATGAAGTCGCTGGCGGCGGCCTCCGTCTCCTCCCCCTCTTCCTCGACGGCGGCTTCCTCGGGCACGTCCTCGAGGAGGATGGGCTCGTAGAGGCGCATCTCGCAGGGGCGGGCGTCCTGCGCGCTCAGCCAGTGCAGCGTGCCCTTGACCTTGCGCTCGGCGCCCGGGCTGCCGGAGCGGCTGTCCATGTCCACGGAGCAGATCAGCTCGGCGACTTCGCCGTTTTCGTCGTGGACGACTTCTTCACAGCGGATGATGTAGGCCCCTTTGAGGCGCACTTCGCGGCCGGGGGCGAGGCGGAAGAACTTCTTGGGCGGGTCTTCCATGAAGTCCTCGCGGTCGATGTAGAGGACGTTGCCCACGTGCAGCGTGCGCGCGCCCATCTCGGGATGGTCGGGATGATTCTCCATGGTGATCTCGTCCACGAAGCCCTCCGGCCAGTTGGAAAGCGTCACCTTGAGGGGATGAAGCACGGCCATGGCGCGCGGCGCGCGGCCGCCCAGATCCTCGCGCACGCAGTGTTCGAGCAGGGCCAGATCCACCGTAGAATCGGCCTTGGCCACGCCCACGCGGCCGAGGAAATCCTTGACGGCAGCGGCGCTGTAACCGCGGCGGCGCATGGCGGCGAGGGTGGGCATGCGGGGATCGTCCCAGCCGGCGACCACGCCCTCCTCCACGAAGCGGCGCAGGTGGCGCTTGGACATCACCGTGCGGGTGAGGTTGAGGCGGGCAAACTCGATCTGGCGCGGCGGATGTTCAAAGCCCGCTTCGCGCACCACCCAATCGTACAGGGGGCGATGGATCTCGTATTCCAGCGAGCAGAGCGAATGCGTGATGCCCTCGATGGCGTCCTGCAATGGATGCTGGAAATCGTACATCGGGTAGATGCACCAGTTGTCGCCCGTGCGGTGGTGGTGGCAGCGCAGGATGCGGTAGAGCGTGGGATCGCGCATCAGCACGTTGGGCGAGGCCATGTCGATCTTGGCGCGCAGAACGCGCGAGCCGTCCGGGAACTCGCCATCGCGCATGCGCTTGAAGAGGTCGAGATTCTCCTCGACGCTGCGGTCGCGGTACGGGCTGTTGACGCCGGGTTTGGTGAGGGTGCCGCGGTTTTTGCGCATCTCCTCGCTGGTCTGATCGTCCACGTAGGCCACGCCCTTGCGGATGAGGCCGCAGGCGATCTCATAGAGCTTTTCAAAGAAATCCGAGGCGAAGTGCAGTTCGTCCCACGAAAAGCCCAGCCATTCGATGTCGTTTTGGATGTTTTCGACGAACACCGCGTCCTCCTTGGTGGGGTTGGTGTCGTCAAAGCGCAGGTTGCACTTGCCGCCGTACTTTTCGGCGATGCCAAAGTCTATGCACAGGGCCTTGGCGTGACCGATGTGCAAAAAGCCGTTCGGCTCGGGCGGAAAGCGCGTGCGCACATGGTCGTAGCGACCGCTGGCGAGGTCCTCGTCGATAAATTCCTCGATAAAGTTGGCGGCGCGCCGCTCCTCAGACATATCCACGACCTCCTTGTGGTAGCAAGACGAAATGATGTGTTCATTATACCACGTCCGCGCCCAAAGGAACAGCGCTTTTCCGGTAAAATGTGCGCGCGGGAGACGGACAAAGCATCTCCCGCGCGCATCGCGGAGGTTCAGCGAGGGCCGGTGTAGCTGTCCATCCATGTGATGGACGGCGCGCTGGAGAGGGCGGCGACCTTGCGGATGACCGCATTGCCTTCCTCGCCGCTCAGGGGCGTGGGCTGGTAGTTGTTGTTGGCGCTGGTGGAGCTGATGGAGCAGGGGATGATGTTGATGCCGCCATCGGTGACG
>DVOU01000017.1:0-12910 GCA_018713365.1 Candidatus Pullichristensenella excrementipullorum | reverse complement strand
AACCCGAACGGCTACTGCCACATCCCGCGCGCGGAGATGGAGCTGTTTTCCCGGCTGCGCATCGATCCGGGCGACTATCAGAAGCCCGCGGCGGAATCCATCCGGGACAAGCTGACGGCGGAGCAGTACCGCGTCACGCAGGAGAGCGGCACGGAGCGCGCTTTCACAGGCGAGTTCTGGGATAAGTTTGAAAAGGGCATCGCAAGCGCCGTATCTCACGCTTCCTCGATGATTTGAAGCGCGCAGAACCCCTTGACCGCTGGGATGATCGCTTGTGGCAAATGCTGGTGGAGAAGGCTGTGGTGCAGGAAAACGGCAGCATCGACTTTGTGTTCTTCAATGGAAAGGTCATTCACGTGGAGCCGAAAGAGTGGCGTCATTGACCGTTACGCGGCCGGAACGAACAAGCTCTGCAAGCCATTCC
Organism: Candidatus Pullichristensenella excrementipullorum; assembly: GCA_018713365.1. GTDB lineage: Bacteria > Bacillota > Clostridia > Christensenellales > Aristaeellaceae > Pullichristensenella > Pullichristensenella excrementipullorum. The sequence goes on along the minus strand of DVOU01000017.1, from coordinate 12,486 downwards.
GCAAAGCATTTTTCAAGTTCTGCGCGGGTAAAGGTCAAAATTTCCTCATGCTCGCGAAGGGCGGGCTGCACCCGGAAGCGATAATGGATATAGCACTCATGGGAACAGAATACCCTGTGCTTGCATGAGGTGGCAAAGAACACTGTGCCACAATTCTTGCAGACCACTGTTTTGCGAGGACGCGACGCCTTTTGCACTTCACGATAGCGTAACGCTTCTTCCTGCGTTAAAAGGCCATGACGCCGGCAATGCGTCTTGACCGTCGCGCGCTTGATGTCCAACCGTCGCGCGATTTCTGCATAGCCGATGCCCTGCTGGCGCAAAGTGAGGATATGTCGTTTCTGCATTTCGTTCATTTATCGTCCACACCCCGGAAGATACTGCCCGAAGCCAGCCTGCAAGCGGCAGCCACGTCGTTGGCAAGCTGTTTGCGCTCATCATCGGAGATCAACCCTTCGCGCTCCAATCGTTCCAGCAGCACATCCGCACAGGCGTAGCGCATGACATGGCCGCGCAAAAAGCGCAGTTGCGCAGAGGACATGGGGCGCGGCTTTCCCCCATGCACGATGGTCACTCCTCGTCTGGCGGAACTGACTTTGCTTGCCATGCTGGCACACCTCCACTTGAGATGTGTGGTATGTTAGCATAGGAGGGATGGAGATACAAGGCTTCGCGGCAGTCAAAGTTGGAACGATTTATTTGATGAAATGCGTCTTTTGCATCCTTTTCTTTATGTAGTCACGCGCCTCGTTTTTTTCATAGCGCGCGTCCCATGCAGCGGAGCGATCCAGACCCACGAACTGCGGATTAAGCAACAGGCGTCGCAGCCATATATCGCGACGCCTGTTGTCTGATTGGATTTGCGCTTTGCCCTGTGAGGTGCCTGTTCGGCAAACTCTGACCGCCCCGTTCGCTCAGCACAGCTCGCCGGCGGACTTGACCTTGACGCGGCAGGTGTTGCCCGGGTAGTACGCGAGGGGGACGTCCTCCACTTCGATGATCTCCACCGTTTCGCGCTTTGCGCCCGCGTTGACGGCCATTTCGATGGCTTCGTTTTTCGCCTTTTCCAGCGCCTGTTCGCGGGGGATCTCGTTGTAGTCGATCAGCGCCTCGTAGGTGCCGCTGACTTTGGAAATGGCGGAGCCGATGGCGTTGGCCGTGCCGAAGAAATTCGGTTTGGTAACGCTGCGCGCGCCGGCGAGTTTTTCCGGCAGGAGGATGGAACCGCCGCCGACGAGGATGACGTCTATGTCCTCGCTCGAGACCTTCATCACGTCGATGCTCTCTTCCACCAGCTCGCGGATGGCGGCCAGCGCCTTTTGCGCCAAGTCTTCGCTGATGTGGGCGACCTTGCCGGCGTCGCCGATATTCGCCATGCCGAGGCGTACAGCGATGTCCGTCGCGGTCAGCGTATCGCCGCCAAAGACCAGTGCCTTCTCCGTGAGCCTGTACCCGACGCTGTCCGGGCCGACGGTGACGGAGCCGTCCGCATGCTCGCGGACGATGGAGCCGCCGCCCAGTCCAATCGAATAGACGTCCGGCATGCGGAAGTTGGTGCGCACGCCGCCGATGGTCACCGCCACGCCGGATTCGCGCGGGAAGCCCGACTGGATGACGCCCAGGTCCGTGGTCGTCCCGCCCACGTCGATGACGATGGCGTTGTCCAAATGGCTCAGATAGCTCGCGCCGCGTATGGAGTTCGTCGGGCCGCAGGCGATGGTCAGGATGGGGTAGCGGCGCGCGTGTTCCATGGTCATGAGCGTGCCGTCGTTCTGGGAAAGATAGACCTCCGCGTTGGCGATGCCTTCCTGCGCGAGGCTGTAGGCAAAGCCCTCTGTAAAGCGTTCGGCCACTTTGTAGAGCGCGGCGTTGAGGATGGTGGCGTTCTCGCGCTCGATCAGGCCCATGGAGCCGATCTCGCTGGAGATGGAGATGTGCACGTCCTCGCCCATGACCTCGCGGCAGATCTGCGCCGCGCGGCGCTCGTGATCGGCCCGCACGGTGGAAAAGACGCAGGAAATGGCGATGGACTGCACCTTCCCCTTCAGCTCCGCAAAGAACGCCCGCGCAGCGTCCTCGTCCAGCGGCGCGAGTTCCTTGCCGTCGTACTCGAACCCGCCGCCGATGACGGCGCTCTTTTCGCAGATAAAGCGGATGTCCTCCGGCCAGTCCACCATCGGCGGCACGCCCACGGTCGCCGGCGCGCCGATGCGCAAAAGGCCGATTTGGGCCAGATTCTTGCGCTCGACGATGGCGTTGGTGCACTGCGTGGTGCCCAGCATCGCCTGGCGGATCTCGCCGCGGTCGATCTGCGTCTGCCCAAGCAGCGCCTGCACCGCGCCGATGATGCCTTCAAAGACGTTTCCCGAGGTTGGATGCTTGACCTCAGCGATGACGCGCAGATTTTCGTCGATGAGGACGGCGTCGGTATTGGTGCCGCCTACGTCGATGCCCAGCTTATACATTTCCTGCACCTCCCTTGACGCGCTCCTCCACAGGGATATAGTCGGCGTCTATGCCGAAATACCGCGGCCCCACCAGTTCAAGGCCCTTGGGCGTGCGCCACATTGGGTAGCACTTCAGGCCCACCACCAGCACGCGCTTGCCGTACTTCAGGCCGTCCGTGGTGACGGGGATAAATGTCTCCGTATCCACCAGACAGATAAGATCCGGTGCGGTGGCGAGTATAGTGCCGTCCACGCTGGCGCAGAGGTTCTCGTTCTGGAAGGTCACTTCCGCATATTTCCCCTTGCACTCGCCGATGCCCTCGAGTTGCACCCGGCCCAAGTTGAACTTGCCGTTGGTGGTGCGCAGCACGTCGGAAATTTTGCCCTTGAACAGGCGAATACCCTCGGAGAACGCCAGGAAGTTCTCCTCCGGCGTGCCCTCCGTGGCGTTTTTCACGTTGCGGATGGCCTTGCCGAGCTGCTCGCTGCGGGTGACGATGTCGTGGACGGAGTAGGCCTTCATCGTCTTGCCGTCCATGACGTACAATGAGCAGGTCACGCTGCCGCCGCAGGACATGGTGACGGAGCGCGCCAGCTCCTCCGTCCACTGGTTGGTGATGGTCTCAAAAATGACGCTGTTGCCCTTTTCGTCCGTCAGGGCCATGGGCGTGGCGGAAACGCCGCCGATGGTGAAGGTGACCATCTGCAGTTCCGGGAAGGCGCGGCCCATGCCGTCGCAATCGACCATGGGCAGGCCAAGGCGCGCCGCCGCCGCGATGGGCAGCATGGAATTGACGCCGCCCGCCTCCATCGGCATGGTCGCGTACACCTTGCGTCCGAAATAGCGCTCCACCATTTCAAAGATGCGCTTGTATTCCGTGCCGCCGATGCCCTTTTCGCAAAGTACTGTGGGCGCGCCCATCATGGCGATGGGCATGATCAAGGCGTCGTCGGGCACTTCCTCAGGCGAGATGAGCGTTACCTCACCGCACTCGCGCACCGCGCCGATGGCCATCAGTTTTCCGATGTAGGGGTCGCCGCCGCCGCCCGCGCCGAGCAGCGACGCGCCCAGGGCGATGTCTTCGATCTGTTGGATGCCGATCTTTCTCAATGTTTTCACCTCATTTTTTCATCGCTTTTGCGAGGATGACGTACAGAATCAGCGAGACGACGATGCCGTTTACCGGGCCGACGAAGAAGGGAACGTTCAGCCAGGCAAGGAAGGAGAAGGAGGCAAATGTGCCGCCCGTCAGGCAGGCGATGAACGCGCCAACCAGATAGGCGATCAGCCCCGGCGCAAAGACGCCGCCGTGGATCTTGAACGCGTCTTTGCGTCCCTTGCCGACAATCCAGTAGTTGGCGATGATCACGCCGGCCAGCGGCGGCAGAAGCGCGCTCATCAGGTTGAGGAACGCCTCAAATTTGCCCAGCACTCCGAAGGCTGCCAGCAAGGTGCCCACCGCGCCGGCAATGCCCGTGGTGATCTTGAACTTGCTCTCGTCAAAGCCCAGCAGGTTGGAAAGCGCCAGACCGCCGGAATAGGCGTTGGTCACGTTGGTCGTCCAGGTGGCAAGCACCAGCGCCAGCAGACCGAAGAACGGCACGCCCAGGTTGGAGAGGATGATGGAGATGTCGTACTGGCCGGTGACGATGCTCATCACGCCGCCGGTGAGCAGCATGAACAGCCCGGCGGGGATCACGCCCACGATGGAGGACTTCACCACATCGCCGCGGCTTTTTGCGAAGCGGCAGTAATCGGCGGAGATCAATCCGCCCAGCGCGAAGGAGGCCACCACCATGCTCATGCCAAACACCAACCCGTTGGAGACCTGCGGGTCGTAGGCGGCGAGTACCGCTGCGCCGTCGTTTTGCACCATGCTGGCGATGATGCCGTACAGGCAGACGACCACCAGCGCCGGAACGGCGAGGTAGTTGAGCCATTTGAGGCCCTTGAATCCCAGACAGGCCGTTACGAGCATGATCGCGCCCCAGATGAGCGAGCAGATGGTCACGGCGGCGGGACTGGCCGATTCATAGCCCAGCATGTTCGCGCCCAGCGAGGCAAAGGCGCTGCCGCACACGCCCGACTGGATGCCAAACCAGCCGATGCAGGCGATGGCGAGTATAGTGGAAATGATGTAGCGCGCGCCCTTTTCGCCCAGCGCGCCCGAGGCCATCACCGAGACCGGCAGGCCGGTATCGCAGGCCTGCATGCCGATGAAGATCATGTAGGCGCAGATCATGCCGTAGCCCAGCAGGATGGACGCGATGATCTGCCCGAAGCTGAGGCCGCCGCTGACCAGCACGCCGCCGATCATCAGGCAGGGCACGCAGATCATGCCGCCCGCCCACACCATGGCGATGCTCAGCCAGCTTTGCCGCTGTTCCGCCCTGATCTCGAAGCCGGAGCTCTTTTGTGACATAAACCCTTCCTCCTTGTAGATCCGCTCGCGCGGAAAAAGAATAAAAAGATTATAGCGCAGCCCACCATGAAAGTATTTATCCGCAAAGCAGAAAAAAGCAGCCTTCATTTGTCCAAAAGAACAAAGGAGGCTGCATGAAGAAAAACACACGCGGCGATCAGTTCCCGCGCAGGAGCCGGTCGAGCGCGCAGGCGGTGAACAGCGGCATGCTTTCGGGGAGTTCGCCGGGAACGAATCCCAGGCGGTCGGCGATGCGCTGGAGGCGGTACTTGACGGTGTTTTTGTGCAGAAACATCTTCTCCGCCGTCAGCGTGACGTGCATCCGCGCGTCCAGAAGATAACACTCCAGCGTTTCCAGCAGGCCGTCGCCATCCTGCAGGGCGGCGACGCAGCGCAGCGCTTCCTGCACCGCGCGCTCGCCGCGGCCGATCAGTTCCTGGCATTGCCGGGCAAAATCAATTTGCTCCAACATGTAGGCCCATTGTCCCGGAAAGATCCGCTTTGCGGCGGGCAGCGCTACCTGATGGCTCAAAAACGCTTCGCGCACGCGCGTGGTGGTATTCAGCGCATGGCAGCGCGTCAGCGTAGCGCGGATGCCTCGCCCGGCCAGACCGTTGCCGATGGCCTCCGTCAGCGCGCGCACGTCCTGTATGTTGCCGGGTCCGATCATAAACAGGACCATTTCACCCTCGTAGATGTCGGCGATGGCGCTCTCGGAACAGGCGCGCGTATCGCGCAGCACTGGTTCAAGAACGTCCGCGAGCTTTTCCCTGTCCTCTGCCGTATCGCCGCTGATGATCCACATGGAGTTGATCGAGGCGATGTCAATGTGAAAAATATCAGCCAGGCGGCGCATCTTCATCGGCTCGTCCTGCAGGATGGCGCGGACCAGTTCGCCGATGACGATGCGGTCGTGCTTGTTCGACCAGATGCTCACCGTCAGCTGTACGACCTCGACCGCCTGCCGGGCGAGTACCACGTCAAGCGCGCTGCCCTCCTTGAAGATGAGCAGATCCATCGCGTGGCGTTCCTGCGTCTGGATGCTGTCGCGGTAAATATGTACGTCCACCGGCTCGCAATACCCCCATGCGCCCGGGGCGGGGAACTCCGCCGCGGTCAGCCGTTCCTTGATGGCGTTGTCAATGGAGCGGGGCCAGGCGGCCTCATTCAGCACGCGGCGCGAGCTGTCCATGAGTACGACGGAGGCGTGCAACCTGTCCGCCAGCATGCGCAACATGCTGTCCACCGTCCTCTGGTGCGGCAAAAGGCCCGCCGCCTGCTCAAGCAGTTCACTCACCAGATTCGCGCCGGCCATCTGGTCGCGGTAGATCAGCTCCATGACCTCGCAGATCACTTCGCTGTAACGCTGGTTCATCTGTCCCACGGGCATGCAGATCAGGGGAAAATCAAGCGCGTCCGCCACTTCGATGAGCTGGCGGTCTACCTTTTTCATGACGATGCCGACGTAAAAGAGGATGACGCCCACCTCGCCAATGGCCGCCATGCGGCGCAGGTTGGTGCATTGAAGCTCCACATCATCCGGGTTGTTCATAAAACCGGTGATGGCCAGCTCGTTGCCGAGAAATTCGACGCGGTCGAACAGCTCCGCCTGGATCGCGCTGGTCTGCGCGTATTCCAATACGGAGATGGACGACACCACCCTTGTCAACCCACCCGCGCCGCCAAGCACCTTCGCTCCGCGCATGGACGGCAACTTCATGACATCTGCGACTGTAATGCTCATTGGTTCACTCTTTGTCCTTTCGGCCAAATTCAGGACTATTTTACCATCAGCGCGCTTCGGGAGCAAGGTGCAGAAGCGTTATTTTTGCTTGCGGGCGCGATCCGCACCCAAAAACCTCTTGGTCAAGGCAAGTGCGTGGCAAATATTCAAATCGTGATTTCAAAAATGAAACTCGCCCGGAGATTCGTTAAATCGTCGCCGAAAATCCCTCAAACGCTTCCAAGTCTAAAAATGAACGAGGTTTCAAGGAAACCCCAACAACGATTCTGAAAAGTGTTCGCGCCGAAAATGCAAAAACAGGTCGGATATGCCCGTTTTGCCGGTAAATATGCAAGAAACAGGACGCGCTCAGCGTATTATTGAGCGCGTCCTTAGGTGTCTAATCCGACAATAGTTGCGGCATATGGGGGTGTTCACCAATACACGGAAAAGCCGCAAGCGTGTAATTGCCCGCGGCCTGTTTTTTCACCCTTCAATTCGCGTGCCATCTCTAAATATGAACCGGAGCCGCCCATCGGCCAGCACTCGCACCTGATCTAACGTGGCATACCACAGACTTTCATTGAATTCTGTAATCAGCCCTTGTTCCCGTAGAAGACTTATATATTCCGCAATCTTTCCCTGTCGTGCAGCCAGCGCGGATTGCTGTGCATTGATCTCCGTCAGCGCCTGTCGTGTGGCATTATAACGGGCTTCATATTCGTCGTACTGCCTCTGGTATGCTTCCTGATCCAGCGCTTGCGTGGCATTCAGGGCGATTTGACGTTGCATCAGTTCGGTCACAATCTCCATCTCTGTTTCCAGCTCCGCCCGCTGTTTTGCCAGCGCGTCCGCATCATAGCGTTCGCTCAAAACCTTCTCGCATATCGAGATGATCTCTTCCTTATTTTCAATGATGCGATTGAATGCCGTGACAAAGGCGTCCTGCAATGTCTCGGCGCGCAATGCTGGCGTCTGGCATGGCGTCAGGCCCTTGCTGCGGGAATTGCATTGCCACACCGTATGCCGGTGCCACACCTTGCTTCCATAGACGCTGCCGCACTCGTCGCAGAAGATGCGCCCGGAAAAGCAATGCGGCGTGTAGTAGCGCCTGCCGGATTGCCCGCGCCTACGTATCTCCGCCTGCACCATGTCGAATACCTCCGGCTCAATGATCGCCGGGTGGCTGTTTTCCACATAGTATTGCGGTACTTCGCCCTCGTTGGCCTTGAATTTCTTGGTCAGAAAATCCACGCAGAAGGTCTTTTGCAGCACCGCATCGCCCTTATATTTTTCATTTGTGAGAATGCTCTTTACCGTTTCAGGCCGCCAGTTCGCCTTGCCGGAGGGCGAAGGGATGCCGCTGGCGGAAAGCTGCCGCGCGATGTATGAGGGTGATTTGCCTTCCAGATAGGCGCGGTAGATGCGCCTGACGGTCTCCGCTTCCTCCGGCACGATCTCCGGCAGGTTGTTTTCGCCTTTTCGATAGCCGAGAAAGTGCTTGTAAGGCAGCATGATCTTGCCGTCGGAAAAGCGCTTGCGAATGCCCCATGTGACGTTCTCGGAGATATTCCGGCTCTCCTCCTGCGCCAGCGATGACATGATCGTCAATAGCAGCTCGCCCTTGGAATCCAGCGTGTAGATATTCTGTTCCTCGAAAAAGACCTCGATGCCGCGCTCTTTCAGTGTGCGGATGGTAGTCAGGGAATCCACCGTATTTCGTGCAAAGCGGGAAACGGATTTTGTAATGATGAGGTCGATCTTTCCGGCCAGCGCATCTTCGATCATGTCGTTGAAGTGCTCGCGCTTTTTGGTGCTGGTGCCGGTAATGCCCCGATCGGCGTATACACCGGCGAATTCCCACTCAGCGTTGTTCTGGATATAGCGAGTGTAATGGTCTACCTGCGCCTCATAGCTGTTGCGCTGTTCCTCGTCGCGGGTAGATACACGGGCATAGGCGGCAACGCGGCGTTTGCGGGCGTTGTGGATGGGTATGGAAGTGAAGCGCTCGCGCGTAGCCGGGATCATGGTCACGCGGGGTGAAATAACGCGGGCTTCGCTCATTGTTCGCCGCCTCCCTTCTCATAACGGCTTCTGGCGTATTCCGCCGCCCGCAGGCGCATATCTTCCGTCCAGCTGTCACGGCGGGATTTATCCTGCCAGACGCGCTCGGTTTGCGTGCCGTCCAGGAATACGAAAATTAGATGATTAAAGGCCGGAACGCGAATCTCCGCAATGCGCTCGTTGAATACAGCCCCGTCGAATTCGCGCAGTCCCAGCACGGCCGCCGTTTCCTGTTTGAGAATTTCCTCGGGGATTTGCTTTGTGTGACAATATGCCTTTCCCAGTCTCAGGAAGGTCGCGCAATTCCACGCCACCTCGCTGCGCGTCACCTTGCGCTGATAGCGCTTACCGCATTGACAACAAACGATTCTTCCCGTAAAGATGCTGTGCTGCGGTGCAATACGGGCGATATTGTTTTTCCGACGATTGCGCTCAATCTGTGCTTGCACACGCTCGAATATCTCCGGCGCGATGATGGCCTCGTGCGTGCCCTCCGAAAAATACTTTGGAAGCTCGCCGTGGTTGATCTTCTCGCTTTTGCTCAGATGATCCGGCACATACTTTTTCTGCAAAAGAGCATTTCCTGCGTACTTTTCGTTTTTCAACAAATCAAGCACGCGCTTGGGCGTCCACATACCGCCGCAATAGCAGGGCGTCTGCGATGCGCGCAGCAAACGGGCGATTTCTGTTGTGCCATATCCGTTCAGGTAACTCTGAAAGACCCAGCGCACGACAGCGGCTTCTTCCACATCCATACGAATGGTGCCCTTGTGAATCCGATAGCCGTACATAAAGCGCCAGTTGGCAGGCTCGCCCGCTTCAAAGCGTTTCTGAATGCGCCATTTGCAGTTTTCGGAAACGCTGCGGGATTCTTCCTGCGCATAGGAAGCGAGGATGGAGAGCATGAGTTCGCCCTCCCCGCTCAGGGAATGAATGTTCTGTTCTTCAAAGAAAATGTCGATGCCCAGCATTTTCATTTCGCGCACGGTTTCCAGCAGCGTGACCGTATTGCGGGCGAAGCGGCTGATGCTCTTGGTAAGAATCAGGTCGATCTTCCCCGCCCGGCAGTCCGCAAGCAGGCGCTGAAATTCCGGGCGCTCCGCCTTGGTGCCGGTAAGTGCTTTGTCCGCGTATACGCCCGCATAGCGCCAGCCGGGATGCCGTTGAATCAAGCCGCTGTAATGGCTGATCTGTGCGGAAAGCGAATGCAACATGCTATCCTTTTCCAGCGACACGCGGGCGTAGGCCGCCACGTTCAGAATCTTCGGCGGCTTCGGCAGCGCCGGATTGACTTTGCGTATAGTTCTATTCATTTTTTGCCCTCCCTTCATCTGTCTGTGTTATCAGAAGGGTCGGCGAAAGACAAGGCTTTTCGTAGCGAAAAAGAGGCCGGTATTTTCCGGCAAAAACAGTCTCAAGCGCCGAGAAATCGGCTTCGGAGATCAGCCCGCGCCGCAGCATATCGTTGGCGACAGCCAGGCCCGCGAGATAATTCCGCTGCGCCCGCGCTTTATTCTCCGGCATGACGGCACGCCCCCTTTCCATACCGGTCGGCGATATAGCAGGCGTGAGAGCAGTATTTCCGGTGGGCCGAAGGGTAAGAGAAGAATTCCCTCCGGCAGCAGGCACAACGGCGTGCGACCGCGTTATGGGCGTCAAGCACCCTGTGAGTATAATTCCATGCAAAGCGGCAGGCGTCAGAGCAAAAACGCCGCTTTTGTCCGCGTTGTCCGGGGCGAACCGCTTTCCCGCAGGCAGGGCAAAGCGCCTGGCCGGTGGCGGCTTGCAGCCCTTCTCTGCGGCAAAAGGATTTGATCGTATTTTCCGATAGCGAGAGCGCGACGGCGATTTGCGCATAGCTCTTTCCGTCTTCGCGCATCCGCCGGGCAGCGTTCTTTTGAGATGAATTCATTGTTCCCTCCAAGAATCGGCCTTAGCCGGAATCAAATTGCGGCATGGAATTCTTGAAGTCCTGTATTCATGATTTCGGGAAATCTGTGTAATGATGCACACCGTAAAGAGAAGGGGTTCAGCCATGCGGCCAAACCCCTGTGGCGCGTTATACGACCTTGGAATACTTGCCGGACACCCAGCCGACCTGCCCGTTAATCACAATGGCGTTCCAGCCGTTGCGGGCGGTGGCGACATGGTTAAAGGTCATGCCAGCTTTGACCGTGGTGATGATGCGGTAATTCGTACCGTTGCCCATGCGGACGTAGACGCTGCCGCCAGTGATGGCCACCGTCGTGCCCAGTGGCTTCGGTTCCTCCGATTCAGCAGGCATATCGTCCCCACCCTCCTCGTTGTCATCGTCTCCGGCTTCTTCGTCGGAGAGGGCGTCCATAAGGGCAGCGTGGGATTTCTCGCCATATTCGCCGTCCACGTCCAAGCCCTCGTCTTTTTGGAAGTCCATCAGGGCTTCTTTCGTCTCCGAGCCGAATTCGCCGTCCGCGCCGTAGTCGGGCAGTTCATAGCCCAGCTTCATCAGCGCCTCCTGCAGTGCTTTCACGTCCGAGCCTTCCATCCCCTCCTTGAGCAGGCGGCTTCCAAGAGGGATTCCCTTCTCCGGCACCGAGGACGCGCCGTCGTTGTAGTCGATGAACGGCAGCTTGTACCAGTGCGTCCAGCCGCGTCCCTTGATTTTCGTTTTCACGCAGCCGTAGGCAAAGCCGCGCCACTCGACAGCGTAGCCGCCGCCGACCGTATAGCCGACGTGTCCGTCAAACCTCACGGCGAGGCCGACGATGTCCGGCAGCGTGTCGATGGTGCCCCAGTCCATGCCCTGCGACTTGGCCCACGAGAACATGCTGTTCGAGGCTTTGTCCGGGCAGCCGTTGGAGCCGGATTTCTTCTCGAAGGTTTTGTCGTTGCCAATGGCTTCCAGTACGCCCTGTCCGCCCGACGTCCATGCGTACCCTTTCGCGCCGCCCATGCAGTCGGCGCAGACCTTCTTATTGGAGATGTCCTGACGGTAACGGGACGTGCGGCTGGAACCGTAGTGCGACGGATACTGGCGCGCCTTGCTCGCGCGCAGGCTCTCGGAACACTTGTGGAGCGCGGTGCCGTACCAGTACGGCTGACCGAGCATGGACAGGCAGAAGGCCGCGAAGTGCTCGTTGGTGAACGGGGTGTTGATGCGATCAGGCATATTCAATTCCTCCTCAAATGGAATTCGACGGCTCATTGGCCGTCGTTATTGTTGTCGGTGGTATCATCGGGCGCTTCGACAGTTTCCCGGTCATGCAGTTGTTCGAGAATGGTCTTGAGCTTTTCAGGGACGGGCAGGCCGAGATGCGCGGCGTTCTCCAGCATGGACACGCCCTCGTTGGAGAGGTAGAAGCAGACCACGGCCCCGCGCAGCGCGCTGCCGCTGCCTACGACGTGCAGGTCTACGATGTGCGCAACACCCACCAGCAAGAAGATCAGCACCTTGCGGCAGATGCCCCTGAAGCCCACGGCACTGGACAGCTTCCTGTCGGCAATGGCGCACATGATGCCGGTCACGTAGTCGAGGATGACGAAGATGACCAGCGCGATCATCAGGCCGTCCATGCCGTCGAGGAAATACCCCAGCCAGCCGCCGATGACCGTAATCGCCCCCTGAATCTTCGCCCACACAAGGTCAATGGAAAAGTCCCTCATAAACAAAACCTCCTTCGATTGGTATCAAAAAAACACCTCCCCGCAGGAAGATGGCTGTTTGTCGTTGTGGCGGTCAGACGCGAATCCACGTCCCACCATTGCGGTAATACGGCACGACCTGCACCCATGCACCGCCGTTGCGGTACCAGACCGTGCATTGTTTCCATGTGCTCCCGTCGCGGTACCA
>DVOU01000016.1:0-5002 GCA_018713365.1 Candidatus Pullichristensenella excrementipullorum | reverse complement strand
AAGCCACGACGGGCACTTCAATTCTCCCTTCGGCGGGATGGGCTCGTGGTCGTTGAGCGGACGTTTGCCCGGATTGCCTTCCAGCACCTTCAGCGCCGTGGGCTTGGGCTTTCTGCCTCTGGCCGCCATGGGCGGTCACCTCCTTTACCGTAGTTTTTTTGAATATGTGTTTACTGGATAATCCTTCGAAAGTATGCTATACTAGCTGTAAACAAGCGGGGAGGGTATTTACATGCAAAGCTATACGCTCTATAACGATGATGCCGCCTGCGCACAGTTCATTTTTGCAAACGGCCTCATCCGGGAGTACCACCCTACCTTGCCTGCGCTGTTGCCCATGCAGATCCGTTCCGGCGGCGCGGAAGCCTTCACGCTCTGGCTCAACATGCGATCCATAGATCTGAACGTGCTCCAGCACCGCAACATGGTCAATCAGCTGCTCGGCACCCGGGACAAGCTGACGCTCGCGCTGCGGACGCACATGTTCAGCCTCTCCGATACGTTCACCTGTTTCCCGGAGGGTACATTCATTCCCCGGGATGCGCTCTGTTCGCCCGAGGATCAGGAGGCTTTCAGCGCCTTTATCCTTCTCTCCAGCGACACCTCCATCCGGCAGGCGCGTCCCGTCACGCCCAATGTTTCCACCGACGGCAGCTTCACAAAGACATGGAAATACGAAAAAGGCGCATGGTGGCTCTATAAGCTCCAGTCCTCCAACGCCACGCGCAGCGAAGTCGAGATCGGCAAAGTCCTGCGTCAGATCGGCTGGTCTGCCGCCGTATATGAGTACGTCGGCTCGTACCGCACGCGCGTGCGCTCAGAAAACTTCGTCGGAAAGGGAGAGTTTTTCGAACCTTATGATTCTCTGCGCTATATGTTCGACGACACCAGCGATGAAGACGGCGTCATCCTGACAAACCTTTCCTCTCTCGGCGCATCCTTCCGCCGGGACTGGAAGCGTATTCTTGCGGCGGACGCCTTCTTCATGAACACGGATCGACACATGCGCAACTTCGGCGTCATCCGCTCCTCAAAGACCGGCGATATCCTCCGCCTCGCGCCGAACTTCGACAACAATCAGGCCTACACCGCCAATCCGATGGGCTATTCGTCGAGCATGCTGCGCCTGTTCATCCGAAGCGCCGACGCGGAGGATCGTGAAAACCTGCAGATACTCGCCGAGGGCTGCAAGGGCAACAGGTATCTGTCCCAAGCCTGTCAAGCATACGCAGACCTGTCCTGACATTTAAAAGCGTCCGGTTATCCGGGCGCTTTCTCTATGCCTGCATGGCCTCGCCAAGTAAAAGTCTCCGCCCATTGCGCGTCACATGCACCTCTCCTTCCGGATAGTCCCGCTTAAACCGTTCCACAATAACGCTGGCATATTTGGGGTCAAGCTCCATCGTGCGGCAGATGCGGTCGGTCTGTTCGCAGGCCATGAGCGTCGAACCGCTGCCGCCGAACAGATCCATGACCACGCCGTTGGGGGCGGAGCTGTTTTTGATCGGATAAGCCAGCAGTGGAATGGGTTTCATCGTCGGATGCTGCTCGGACTTCTTCGGCTTGTCAAAGTTCCAGATGGTCGACTGTTTCCGGTCGGCAAACCACTTGTGCCTGCCGTTGGGCAACCAGCCAAACAGCACCGGTTCGTGCTGCCACTGGTACGGCGAGCGTCCCAATACGAGGCTGTTCTTTACCCAGATGCATACGCCGCTGATGTGGAAGCCCGCCTCTTTGAATGCCCGGCGGAAGTTCAGTCCTTCCGTGTCGGCGTGGAAGATGTAAGCGCTGCCGCCCTCCGCCAGATGTTCCGCCATGTTTCTGAAAGCCGCCAGCAGAAATTCATAGAATTTGCCGTCCGCCATGCTGTCGTTCCGGATGGATTTTCCATCCGCGCTCTGGTAGCTGACGTTATACGGCGGGTCGGTGACGATGAGGTTGGCCTTGAGGCCGTCCATGAGTAAGTCCACGTCGGCTGGATTGGTAGCGTCGCCGCAGACCATGCGATGGCGGCCCAGCGTCCAGATGTCACCCGGCTGCACGAAGGGCGCGATCTCTTCCGGATCGATGTCGCAGTCGTCGTCCCTGACGTCTTTGTCGTGCACCTTGGAGAAGAGTTCATCTACCTCCGCTGCGTCAAAGCCCGTCGCGCCCAGGTCATAGCCCGAGGATTGCAGGTCGCTCAAAAGGTCGGCCAGTGCCACCGGTTCCCATTCACCGATGGCCTTGTTGAGCGCGATATTGAGCGCCTTCTCATCCTGCGGGTTTTCGATATGCACCACCACGCAGTCGATCTCCATCGCGCCTTCATTGACCAGCACCTTGTAGCGCTGATGTCCGCCGACAATGTTGCCGGTCACTTCGTTCCAGATCACCGGATCGACATAACCGAAGTCGTGCAGACTGCGCTTGATCTTTTCATACGCCGGGTCGCCGGGCTTGAGGTTCTTGCGGGGATTGTATTTCGCGGGCTTGAGCTTCTCAATGGGAATGCGTTGCAGGTTCATCTGTGTATTCATTTCATCATCCTTTCCGGAAACGGAACGCTCCGTCTCATAATTCGGTAACAAAGGCAATAAACAACATATTCTTCGGCCATCTTGACGTGGTGGACAAATTGCGTTATAATATGACTACCATAGAGGAGGTGTTCTTATGAATCCGGGCATTTCAATTCGTCCATCAAAGGAATTGAGGAACAACTATAATCAGATTTCCTCTCTATCCCGAAGCAACCCTGTTGCGATCACTGTTAACGGCAAAGAAGATACGGTTGTCTTGTCCCACGAGGATTTCGTTGAACAGCAGAAATACATTTGTGAGCTCGAAGCTCGCCTTGCGGTTTATGCACATCTCACACAAGCATTGGATGATGTGAAACTTGGCAGAACACAGGCAATGGATGAAGCCTTTGATGATATTCTCGGCGAATTGGACAAGGTGCGCCCATGAGCTATCAGGTAAGAATTACGGACACCGCAAAGCAGGATCTTCGAGAGATTGCCTTCCACATCGCCGAGCGCTCTATGGACAACGATATTGCAAAGCGTTTCATTGTGGAACTTAGAGAACAATGCAATCGTCTGGTGGATTTTCCCCAGGGCGGATCTTTACCGAAAGACCGCATTCTGCGCAGCTTTGACTTTCGGTACATCATACACAAGGACTATCTGATCTTCTACAACATTGATGAATCACAGAAGATCGTCAACGTATTGGCTATATTCAATTCGAAAAAAGACTACCTCCGAGTGATGAGGAAGTTCATCTAAGTATTTGAGGCACCTGTCCGCATGGGCAGGTGCTTTTCTTAACTCGCCAGATTTTTCTGGCGTT
Source organism: Candidatus Pullichristensenella excrementipullorum (assembly GCA_018713365.1). Taxonomy (GTDB): domain Bacteria; phylum Bacillota; class Clostridia; order Christensenellales; family Aristaeellaceae; genus Pullichristensenella; species Pullichristensenella excrementipullorum. The sequence continues at coordinate 1,666 of DVOU01000016.1, read as the reverse complement.
TTTTTTGTTTTTGGGCGGGATACCCCCGGTCGGCAATTTCGCGGAAATTTACGCGAGAGGGCGCGGCGGTCTCCTGGAATCGATGTGCAGGAATCTGACCCGCCCCTCCCTTTCGCATGGCAAAGCGCAAAAGCTGACCTCGGCACTAGGACTTCTCCACGGCGAAGCGCGAAAGCCGACCTCGCCACTGGGACTTCTCCACGGCAAAGCGCGAAAGCGCCGGGCGGCAGCCTTCCGCCGGGGCACACGGGGCCGGGCCGGGCGGCGGCCTTCCGGCGGGGCACACGGGGCCGGGCCGGGCGGCGCGAAAAGGGCTTCTTCATATGCGCGTAAGGCGGGCTTGCCCGTTTTGCGCGTATCCCAAACGACGCAAAAACTACGGCGTTTGTTATCTTGCTTTTTTGCCCGAAAAGAGCGATGAATGTGTCGCGGGCCGGAAAAGGCGAAGGTCGCCCCCCCGGAACCGCCGCCGCGGGCGGGAAAAGCCGCCGGGCAAAGGAGCAACCCCATGAACGAAAACGCAAGCCGCGCCCTGGCGTACGCCGCCGCCGCAACCCAACTCGCCGCCCGCGCCGCCCGCGACGCCCTGCGCCTCACCAACGACCCCGCCGCGTGGGCTTTGGGGGACGCCGCCTACTGGGCCGCCCGCGCCGCCGCACAGGCCGCCCGCGCCCTTGGCGACGAACGGACTGCCGACTACACCGACGGGGTGGCCGACGACCTTGTCGCCCTCGCCGAAAGCGCCGGGCACGTAATCCGCCGCTAACCCGCGAAAGGAGTGTGTCCCCATGAAAAACCAGACCTTCGGCATTGAGATCGAAACCACCGGTCTCGGCCGCGAACGCACAGCCCGCGCCCTTGCGGCGCTCTTCGGAACCACAGCCCGCCATGTCGGGCGGCACCTTGACGACTGGAAGGTCCCTATGCCCGACGGGCGGGAGTGGACAGTGGAAAGCGATGGGTCGGTCACCGACCCCTCCGCCGAGGTGGTCAGCCCGGTGTGCCGCTGGGAGGACATCGAGATGGTCCAGCTGGTGGTCCGCGCTCTGCGCAGGGCCGGCGCGAAGGCCGACGCCTCCTGCGGCATTCACATCCACGTCGGTCTCGGCGAACACACCCCGCAGAGCCTGCGGCGGCTGGTGAACATCGTCAACGCCAAGGAGGACCTTCTGACACAGGCGCTGGGAATCTCGCCGGAACGACGGGGGCGCTGGTGCCAGCCGGTGGAGCCGGTGTTCCTCACCGAGCTCAACCGCCGCAAGCCCGGCACCATGGAGGCGCTGGCACAGCTTTGGTACCGTGCCAACGGCGGGTACAGCGGGCAGGACTGGCGGCGGCGCGCCGCTTCCCACTACGACACCAGCCGCTACCACCTCCTGAATCTGCACGCGGCCTTTTCCACCGAGCGGCCCGCGCACACCATCGAATTCCGCGCCTTCAACGGCACACTCCACGCGGGCGAAATCAAAGCCTACATCCAGCTTTGCCTCGCCATTTCCCATCAGGCGCTGGCTTCCAAATCCGCCAGCCCGACACGGCCCATCACCGACAACCCCAAGTACACCTTCCGGTGCTGGCTCCTGCGGCTGGGGTTCATCGGCGAGGAATTCGAGGTCGCACGGGAACACCTGACCAAGCGCCTGCCCGGCAACGCCGCGTGGCGGCA
>DVOU01000076.1:0-31356 GCA_018713365.1 Candidatus Pullichristensenella excrementipullorum | reverse complement strand
GGCGGTGGATTTGCCGAGCCCTACGGGATCGTCAAATCCAGTCGCAAGGTTGCAAGCCCAAAGGCTTGCAAGTCGCCGAAGGCGACCGTTTTTGACGATCAAAGATCGGCAAAAACGCCTTGACGACAAATTTTGCCGCCGGCAAAATTTCCTTGCTTGCGGGCTTTCTCAACGCTCTGACAGTCTGTTGACTTTGTCAACATCCTGTGGCGAAATGTTCGCCTTTTTCCATTCAAGAGCCTGTTTGGAGGTACAAGACCATGAAGAAACTGGTTGCTCTGGTGCTGTCCCTGCTGCTCGTGTTCGCCTTTGCCGGTTCGGCGCTGGCTTTCGAGCCCGTTCCCGCGGATGAGATCAAGGTCGGCTTCGTCTACATCGGCGACCCCAGCGACAAGGGCTACACCCTGGCGCACCACGAGGGCACGCTGGAGATGCAGGAGGCTCTGGGCCTGCGCGACGATCAGATCCTCATCAAGACCAACGTCACCGAGGACAGCGCCTGCGAAAACGCCATGCTTGAATTGATCGAGCAGGGCTGCAACGTCATCTTCGGCAACAGCTTCGGCTTTGGCACCTACATGGCCGAGCTGGCGGAGGAGTACCCGGAGGTCATCTTCCTGCACTGCTCCGGCAACCTCTCCAACGATGTCAACTTCGCCAACTACTTTGGCCGCATCTGGGAAGCGCGCTATCTGGCCGGCATCGCCGCGGGCCTGCGCACCGAGAACAACCACCTGGGCTATGTGGCTGCCATGCAGATCCCCGAGTGCATCTACTCCATGAACGCCTACTTCCTGGGCGCGCGCAGCGTCAACCCGGACGTGACCATGGACGTGCTTTTCACCAACACCTGGTATGATCCCACCATCGAGGGTCAGGCCGCCCAGTCCCTGATCGACATGGGCTGCGACGTCATCGCCCAGCATCAGGACACCACCATGCCCGTGGCCGCCGCTGAGGAAGCCGGCATCTGGGCCTGCGGCTACAACTGCGACATGACCGAGGACGGCCCCAACGCCCACCTCACCGCCCCCATCTGGCACTGGGGCATCTACGTGACCGAGCAGGTGCAGGCCGTGATCGACGGCACCTGGGAGCCTGTCAACCGCCTCGAGGGCATGAACGAGGGCTGGGTGGACATCTCCCCCCTGACCGCGAACTGCGCTGAGGGTACCGAGGACGCTGTCGCCGCCGCGCGCGAGGCCATCTCCACGGGCGAGTTGCAGATCTTCACCGGCGAGATCGTGGACAACGAGGGCAACGTCGTCGTCGCCGAGGGCCAGACCCTGACCGACGCCGAGATCCTTGCCATGACCTGGTTCTGCGAGGGCATCACCGTCCGCTAAGGCGGTCGCTTCCCTCTCAAAATACCATTGGCAGCCCGGGAGACCGGGCTGCCGACCAAAACGGGGCGGTGTGCTGCAAAAGCGCGCCGCTTTGCTTTTGCGCGCGGGTCACGCCCCGCGCCCGCGCCTGCCCTTGCGGGCGGCCTTCTGCTGTTCCAGACGCGCCCGAATCGCGGCGTCGCGGCGGTCGATCGCTTCCAGAACGGCCTCGATCTCCGCCTCGGTCAGGGGAATCTTTTTCATCTTCATCCGTATCTCGTTTTGCATATTGCGGGACATGTCCCTGAAACCGAGTCCACTGACGACATATTGCGCATTCTTATCGTTGATGGAGAGCCTGTAGAGTGAATCTTCAAAAAACGTGCGCAGCGCCATCCGCTTCTTTGGGGTTGCCTGTGCGTAGTTGTTGGAAAGCTGCACCATCAGCATCCGCCCGCCGTCAAACAGCTCTGCCCGCGCACAGGGCGCGCGGCCGGCGATCTCACCAAGGCTTCCCGTCGATGCGGCCATTTCCTGCGAAAACATCTGTATCCAATAGATGCCCGGCAATTTCCCCTCCACATCCTCTGTCTTCGGGCTGAGCCATTTGAACCAGCATTCGTAGAGGCCGCCGCGCGGCGCGTATTCGTCGATGCAGGCATACGTCGCTTTCAGCGCCACGCACGCATCCTGCACCGCGCGGATGAATGCCTCATGGTCGACCTCTTTCCAGAGGACGGGATGGAAATTCATGGTTATGTAACGCTCGCCGCAATTCCTCGGAAGCACCTGTACATGCGTGCAGAAGTTGCAGTACGGGATCAGCGTTGCTGCTCCTGCGATGTGCGGGAGTTGCATCTGGTATTGCGGCACACACCAATGTCTGTTCACGTACAAATATGCCCATCTCTTTTCCTTTACGCTATCCCGCCATTCGCTCAAGGATTCTCCCTCTTTGCGTCCTTCTTCTCCCCAATAGCCCCAAACAGCATATTCGCTTTCGCCCTCAGAAGCATCAAAGGACAAATTCCAGTTTTCAGCTTCCGGCTGTGGCAGTGTGCTGGTACACACATCCAGTATCCGCTTTAACTGCGCCGCGATCTCCCGGGAACATTCGGGCGCGTCGGCGGGGAGATGCAGCATCATTCGCATTTCTCGCATACAGGCAGCCCCTTTCCCTTACGCCGCCGGAACATATCCCTGCGCCGCCATCAGCGCCTTGCCCTCCGGCGTGGTGAGAAAGTCAAACAGCTGGCGCGCGGGGGAGTTTTCCTTCTCGTCTTTGCGGATGACGGCGTAGTTGTACTGCGTGTAGGGGTATTCCCCGGAGGCAATGGTCCCGTTTGAGGGGGCCACGCCGTCGATGGCGAGCAGCTTGACGCCCTCGCGCAGGTACATCTCCGTCACGTAGTAGTACACCGAATAGCCGATGGCGCTGGCGCTGTTGCGGTAGGAAGCCACTTCGTCCACCAGCGCGCCCATCTCCGAGGGGCGGTACTCCATGGGCGCGTCCATCATCGGCTCGCCGTCCATGACCACGTTTTCCATCATCACCTGACTGCCGGCGGTCTTATTGCGCTGGTAGGCGATGATCTCCGCGTCCGCGCCGCCCACTTCCTTCCAGTTGGTGATCTCGCCGGTGTAGATGCCCACCGCCTGCTGCCGCGTGAGGCTGTCCACCGGGTTTTCCTCGCCGGTCAGAAACACCAGCGCGTCCACGCCGATGGGCCGCATCTCCAGTTCCACGCCCATTTCGTCGGCATAGGCGAACGCCTCCTCCGCCGGGCGGGCGACGAGCAGCAGGTCGGCCTCGCCGCTCACCAGCGCGTAGAAGGAAAGCGTGGTCTTTGTGTGGGAGACGCGCAGTTCCGACTCCTGCGCGCTCACGCCGGTGGCGGCCATCATCAAGGCGCGGCTTAACGGCAGCATGGAGGTGGAGCCGTCCACGCGCGGGTAGTCCTCCGGGGCAAACTGCGGGCACTCGCCCAGCGCCGGGGCGAAGAAAAGGCACAGCGCCAGCAAAAGCGCCAAACATCGCTTCATGCGGTTCCCTCCTCAGTCCATCAGTTCCATGTATTCGCTGACTTCAAAGTAGACGTTCCCCGCCTCGTCGAGCATCATCCAGGTATCGCCGCGCCGCGCCCAATACCGCTCGGTCGAGAGGTATTGTATGGCGTTGTAGGCCACCGGCAGCACCTCCGCGCCCTCCTCGTCGATGACGCCGTAGCGGTACGACGAGGCCACGGGGTAGGCGTAGGTCTCGCCGTCGAACGTCTGTTCGGAAATTTCAAAATCGCAGACGAGGAAGCGGCCCTCGCCGTTTTTCCACCACAGGCCGCTCTCGATCATGCGGTAGGCGTCGGAAACGGGGCGCAGGCGCAGATCGGCAAGGAAGCTCTCCTGCTCCGGCCAGGCGCCGCGCGTGCAGATGAGACGGTCGGGCACGCCCTCGCAGGCGGTGAAGCTGGAAGAGAGGGTCATCTCCTCCACGTCGCCGCGAAAGAGCGCGCGGCCCTCCATGTCCAGCGCCAGCATCTTGCCGTCGGCGACAATGACGATCAGCGCCCCGCCCAGTTCGTAGGCGTAGCTGTATTCCTTCGCCGCCACGGGCAGGGAGGCGCGCACGGCGAGGGTTTGGCGGTCGATGAGGTCCACGCCGTCCTCGCGCAGGGCGTAGAAGGCGTCGCCGTCGCCCCAGTACCAGTTGATGTCCTCGTACACAGGCTCCAGCGCCCACGAGCCGTCCGGGCGCAAAAGGCCCACGCGGCCCTCCGGCGTGCGGGCGGCGGCATAGCCATCGCGGAAGTTTTCGGCGTAGTCGAAGGCGGCGGGGATGGCCAGTTCGCCCCGCGCGTTCACATAGCCGTAGCGCCAGCCCTCCGCCGTGGAGACGCACAGGGGGGCAAGGCCATCGGCAAATTCGGCGCTGAACTGCGGCTGCACGGTCAGCCCCGTGTCCTCGGCCGCGCCATTTGCGTCGATGCGCCACAGGGGCGCGGAGATGGCGTAGCCGTCCGCGTCGCAGTTGAAATACTCGCGCGGGGTGACGAGGAAGCCGCCCTCGCCGTTGGGCAGCACGCCGCCGTAGGCGCAGGGCAGTTTCTCCGCGCCGCTTTCCTCCAGCGCCCCGGCCCACTGGCCCTGCCAGACAAGCACCACGCCCTCGCCGCTTCGGTGGTCGATGCTGCTGTACAGTTCGTCATTCAGCGCCTCGCCGCGCGCGTTCAACAGGCGATAGGGGGCGAGGTCGCCCGCCTCCACGCCCTCGGGCAGCTCCCAAAGCACCGGCGCGGCGGCGAACAGCGTCCGCTCCGGCGGACAGTCCGGCGGCGAAACGCGCGCGGCGGTGGCGTACTCGCCCCACGCGGTCAGCGCCTCGCCCGCGTCGGTCACCAGCAGCGCGTTTTCCCCGGCGTTCACCGCGAACGTCTCCGCTCCCGCCGGGGCGCACAAAAGCAGCGCGCAAAGCAACAGCGCCCAAAGCCTGCGCATTTTAAGCCCCCCTTTTCTTCCTTGGACGAAATTTCCACCCCCGCGGTTGCGCTGGTCATGGAGCGCCCTCTTGCTACATACATTATAGGGAACGCCCCTTTCGGGCGAAGGACACGCAATTGCCGAGGTGAAGCATACGATGGACAACCCCAACAACCGCATGGTGGCCGCCGGGCGCCTGGAAAGCGCGCCCATGCTCAGCCACGAGGTCATGCACGAGCCGTTTTACGCCGGTACGCTGCTCATCAAGCGCCTTTCCGGGGCGGTGGACAGGATACCCGTCACCATTCCCGGCAAGCTCCTGCCCCCGGAGGGCGACCCCTCGGGCAGGCTGATGCTCTTTCAGGGGCAGGTGCGCTCCTACAACAAGGTGGTGGACGGCGCGGGGCGGCTGATGGTGACGCTGTTTGTGCAGAGCATGTGCGAGACGTCGGAAAACGAGACGCTCAACAAGGTCAGCCTCACCGGGGCGCTGTGCAAGCCGCCCATCTACCGCTCCACGCCCTTTGGGCGGGAGATTTGCGACATGATGCTGGCCGTGCGCCGCGCCTTTGGCAAGAGCGACTACATCCCCTGCATCGCCTGGGGGCGCAACGCCCAGTACGCGGCGCGCTTCCACGTGGGCGACCAATTGCGCCTCACGGGGCGGCTGCAATCGCGCGAATACCAGAAATTGCTGGAAAGCGGCGAATACCTGACCCGCAACGCCTACGAGGTCTCGGCCTTTACGCTGGACGCCCCGGACGCCGCGCCGGATTTTTCCACCCAGCCGGTGGACGCGCGGCTGGCGTTCGAGCGCGCCCACGCCCAGCAGGCGGAGGACGCCCACGTCCAGCCATGAGGCGTGTTCCCAAAAACGAAGCGCCCGTCCCTCTCGCAAGGGGCGGGCGCGTTCGTCACTCGCCGCGCACGAAGGCGGCGATGCGCTCTACGGCCTTCTGAATGTTTTCCACCGAGGCGGCGTAGGAACAGCGGATGAAGCCGTCGCCCAGCGCGCCAAAGGCGTCGCCCGGCACGGCGGCGACCTTTTTCTCCCACAGCAGCTTTTCGCAGAAGGTCTGCGAATCCATGCCCTCGGGCACGGCGGGGAAGGCGTAGAAAGCCCCGCGCGGTTCGTGGCAGGCAAGCCCCGCCTCGCGCAGGCCGTGGACGATGAGGCGGCGGCGGCGGTCGTAGCTGTCCACCATGCGGCGCACGTCGGCATAGTCGTTCTGTTCGCCGGAGGAAAGCGCCTCCAGCGCCGCGTACTGGCCGGGCGTGGGCGCGCAGAGCATGGTGTACTGGTGTATTTTGCACATCACGGCCATTACCTCGCGCGGGCCGCAGGCAAAGCCCATGCGCCAGCCGGTCATGGCGAAGGCCTTGGAAAAGCCGTTCAAGGTGATGGTGCGCTCCCACATGCCGGGGATGGCGGCGAAGCTGACGTGCTTGCCCTCATAGGTCAGTTCCGCGTAAATTTCGTCGGAGATGACCATGATGTCCGTGCCGCGCAGCACTTCGGCGATCTTTTCAAGGTCCTCGCGCCCCATCACCGCGCCGGTGGGGTTGTTGGGGTAGGGGAGGATCAGCGCCTTGGTCTTTGGCGTGATGGCCGCGCGCAGGCGCTCCGGTGTGAGGCGGAAGCCCTCCTCCGCCACGGTGGGCACGGCCACGCACACGCCGCCGGCAAAGCGGATGTTGGGCATGTAGCTGACATAGCTGGGGTCGGGCACGATCACCTCGTCGCCCGGCTCCACCAGCGCGCGCAGGGCAAGGTCGATGCCCTCGCTGGCGCCGACGGTGACGAGAATTTCGTCCGTGGGGTCGTATTCGGTCTCAAAGCGGCCGGTGAGGTAGCGGTTGATGGCCCGCCGCAGCTCGATGAGGCCCCAGTTGCTGGTGTAGTGGGTGTGGCCGCGGCGCAGGGAGTAGATGGCCGCGTCCGTGTACGTCCAGGGCGTGTTGAAGTCCGGCTCGCCCACGCCCAGGGAGATGACGCCGTCCATTTCGCTGACGACGTCGAAAAACTTGCGGATGCCGGAGGGCGGCACGTCGGCCACGCGGCGGCAGAGGATGTTTTCGTAGTTCACGGCGTGATCTTCAACCTCCTGTCTGCCTGTTTTTCATCGGTGATGACGCCCTCGTTCTTGTAGCGCTTGAGGACGAAATGGGTGGCCGTGGAAAGCACGCCCTCGATGGTGGAGAGCTTTTCCGCCACGAACAGCGCCAGCTTTTTCAGCGTCGGGGCCTTGAGCATCACCAGAAGGTCGTAGCCGCCGGACATCAGGTAGACGTTGCGCACCTCCTCAAAGCGGTAAATCTGCTCGGCGATGGCGTCAAAGCCGTGGTCGCGCTGCGGGGTGACGCGCACCTCGATCAGCGCCTCCACTTCGCCGGATTCGACCTTGTCCCAGTTGATCAGCGCCGGGTATTTGAGGATGACGCGCTTTTCTTCCAGTTCGCGGATGGCTTCGGCCACTTCGGTCTCCGCGCGGCCGAGCATAATGGCGATCTGCGCAACGCTCGTGCGCGCGTCGTCGGTCAGCACCTCGAGGATGCGCATTTGCAAATCGTTCATAAAGGCCCCTCCTTCGCTTCGGTTCGTTTCAGGCGCGCTTTTCCAGCTCGCCGCCGATCTCAAAGTGGACTTTGCCCCCGTGCGCGCCGGTGAGGTGGAAGGCAAGGCCGTCGCGCACCAGGGTCAGGTCCATTTCCTGCCCGGGGCGTATCTCGGCGGCGTAGCTCAGGCGCATGTCCTTCACGCGCAGATCGCGCATGGTTTCAAGCCCCAGCGCGTCGCAGAGCCAGTCGGCATAGCGGGCGTTGTTGACGTGGCCGTTGACGTCCAGTTCGGAATACACCGGCGCGCGCACGCTGCGCACGGCCTCGCCCGTCAGGCGCGGCACCGGCCCCGGCACGCCCAGCGGCGGCGTGAGGTCGGAATTGTCGGGAATGGCTTTGGCCACCTCGCCCGGGGCCACCATGCAGCGCTTTTCCAGATCGAACAGCACCCACAGCGTGCCCGCCGCACCCAGCGCTTCGCCCGCCGCGTCGCGGAAGATAAAGTAGCGCGGGAAAAACCAGCGGCGCAGCGGCATGGGAAAGGTCTCGATGGACACCGTTTCGCCCAAATGCGCCTCGCGGTCCATGCGCACCTCGCAGCGCGTCAGCACCCAGACGATGCCCTGCTCAACCAGCGTTTCGCGGCCGCAGCCGAGGATGTGCGAATGCGCGCCCGCCGTTTCCTGCATGGCGGTGAGGATGGCGCTGGGCCGCCAGAGGCCGCCCAGATCGCAATCGCGGGACAACAGCAGTTCTTCTTCGCGGTAGATTTTTGGCAGCGGCATGTTTTTTCCCTCCCGGCGCGCAAAGTGCGACTGGTATCATTGTATAACAGCGCGCCGGGGATGTCAACTGCGAGGGTACAAAAAACGCCCCCACAGGAAGTGAAGGCATTTGCGATGCGGTCAGCCCTCGTCGGTCTGCGCGCCGAGCTTTTCGATGGCGCAGATGGCCAGCGCGCATTCGAGGCGCTTTCTTTCCAGCTCGCATTCCATATCGTAGGGCATGGAGATGTCGCCGTTGAAGGCCTCGGCGTTGGCCGCGCAGCCGCCGCCGCAGAAGAAGCGCGCCCAGCATTGACCGCACTTTTCCTTGGCAAGCACGGTGTTGGCGGCGAAGCGCTTTTGCATTTCCGCGTCAAATTCGCCGGTCAGCACGCTGCCCATCTTGTAGCCGGGGCGGCCGACGAACTGGTGGCAGGGGTAGATGTCGCCCTCCGGGGTGACGGCCACGTATTCGTTGCCCGCGCCGCAGCCCTTGACGCGCTTTTTGACGCACGGTCCGCCGTCCAGATCGACCATGAAGTGGAAAAAGTTCATCCACGGGCCGTGCTTGCGCCGCTCGAGGTAGACTTTGGCAAAGCGGTCGTACTCGGCGAGAATTTCCGGCAGCATCTCCTTCGTCAGCGCGAAGGGCGAACTTTCCTCCAGCACCACCGGCTCGATGGAGAGCTGCTCAAAGCCCTCGTCGGCCAGCGCCAGCACGTCGTTGCCAAAGTCGAGGTTGCGGGCGGTGTAGGTGCCGCGCACGTAGTACTGCCCGTCGCCGCGCAGGTTGACCAGCTTCTTCGCCCGCTTGACAGCCTCGTCGAACGAGCCCTTGCCGTTGACCATGGGGCGCATGTAGTCGTGTACCTCGCGGCGGCCGTCGATGGAGAGGACGATGTTGTGCATCTCGCGGTTCAAAAATTCGATGCGCTCGTCGGTCAGACCCAGGCAGTTGGTGGTGATGGTGAGCTGGAAACGCTTGTTATGCTTCTTTTCCAGTTCGCGGGCGTACAGCACCAGATCGTGTACCACGTCGTAATTCATCAGCGGTTCGCCGCCGAAGAAGTCCACTTCCAACTGGTGGCGGTTGCCGGAATGGGCCACCAGCCAGTCAAGCGCCTTCTTGCCCGTCTCCAGCGGCAAAAGCGAGCGCTCGCCGTGGAAATCGCCGGTGGAGGCAAAGCAGTAGCGGCAGCGCAGGTTGCAATCGTGCGCCGCGTGCAGGCACATGGCCTTGACGATGCCGGGCTTGCCGATGTCGAGACCCGAATAATCGTGTTCGGACATGATCGCGCCCTGCGCGCGCAGGGCTTCGATCTCAGAAAGCAGCTCGTCCACGTCTTCGGGGGAATATTTGGCAAGCAGCGCCTTGCGCGGGTCGCGGCCCGCCTCCAGATCGGTCAGGGCCTCGAAGGCCATGTCGTCCAGCACGTGTACGGCGCCGCTGAGTACATCCAGCGCGATGTTCACGCCCAGCGCCCGGAAACAATGCAGCATAAAAGGTGTCCTCCTTGGTATCCTTGACGTCGGTGAAAAGCGCAGAAAACCCGCGGCGTTTGCCGCGGGCTTTCGCCGCGTCCAGCGCGTTTACTTCTTCTGGCAGGACTGGTTCGCCACCGTGCAGCTCGTCTTGCAGGCGCTCTGGCAGGAAGCCTGGCACTCGCCGCAGCCGCCGGTCTGGGCGCTCTGGCTCAGGCAGGGCTTCTGGATGGTCTGGATGTGCTTCATACTGTTTCACCTCGTTCATCAGATCGCGGCGCGGGCCGCTGTCGTATCCATTATACACGACGCGGCCCGCGCACGCAAGGGATATTCGTGAAATTTACCGTCAGGACAGTTTGGCGTAGCGCGAGGAGATCCACACGCTCTGTCCGTTGTAGGTGACGTTGTACCAGCGCACGCCGCGATCGTCCACAGAGCTGGAGCCGCGGTAGTTGAGGTTTTGGCCCTCGTGTACGGTGGTCACGCTCTTGTAGCCCAGACCCGGGCCGGTGCGCAGCCACACAGAGCCGCCGGAGACGTAGACCTTGGTGCCCGTGGTGGAGCCGGAAGAACTGCCCGAGCTGCTCACCGGCTTGACGTCCGGCGTGGATACCAGGCGGGAGTAAGCGCCCGAGACCCAGCCGATGCCCGCCGAGGTGGTCACCTTGTACCAAGTGCTGCCGCCCACGGTGGCCGTCTCGCCCAGATAGATCATGTTCGTGCCGTTGGCCACGGTGGTGATCTTCGCGTTGCCCGTGCCCGCGCCGGTGCGCACGTTCAGCGCCGCCGTGGCGCGCACGGCGCGCTCTTCGGAAATGGCCTTGCCGTTGGCCTGCAGGTTCGAGTAGGCCCAGGAGATCCATGCCGTGGAGCCGTTGTAGTAGACCTTGTGCCAGCCCATGCCGCGGCTGTCGAACTGGCTGACGCCGGCGTAGGAGAGCGTCCTGCCGCTTTTCAGGCTGGTGATCTTGCCGTAGCCCAGACCCGGGCCCTTGCGCAGGTTCACCGAGGCGGTGGTGCGCACGGAGTAGTCGCTGGCGGCAAAGGCCGCCGTGGGCGCAAGCACTGCCGAAAGCACCAGCGCCAGCATCAGAGTGAGACAAAGTATACGCTTCATATCCATACCCTCCCGTTTTCCCGCGGCCAGCGGGCCGCTTGCGTTGTTTTCATTTCCTTGGACGCGGGGGCGCGGGGGGAAGTTCCCGGTTTCTGGGAAAAAAGTTTTGCAGATAGATTGCAAAAATGTCTCGTTCATGTCACAGTTTCGCCGCTTTGGCCCGTCGCGCGCGGGGACGCAGGTTGGCGCACACCGCGCCCGCCGCCGCGCCGACGGCAAGGCCCACGAGCATCTCCAGCAGCATGGCCGCCGCCGAGAACAGCGCCCCGCCCAGTTGCCAGTAGAGAACATAGCCCAGCGCCATGTACAAAAGCCCCACCGCCGCGCCGGTGACAAAGCCGCGCTCGCCGCCCACGCCCACGGCAAGGCGCGCCCCCAGCACGACGCTGAATAGCTTGAGGAGCTGGTTGAGCGCCGCCAGCGCCCCGTCCGTCACGTCCAGATAGATGACCGCCGCCGCCAGAAGCAGCATGCCCGCAAGCGTCGCCGCCACTGCCATGAGCAGCCCCCGCGTCAGCGCCCACAGCGCCTTCAAGCGCGCGCTTTTCATGCGCATCCCTCCCTTTCCTGCAAGGAAGGTATGCTTGAACAGGGAGGGCTATTCGTGGTATAATGCGCCTATGGATACGCAAGAGATACTGCGCGCGCTGACCGCGCTGCGCGCACCTGCCATGCCGGGGGAATACGACCTGCACCGCATGGTTGCGGAGGCTTTCAAAGCGGCGGGGCTGCCCTGCGCGCACGAATACCGCCTCGCCCCGCACAGGCGCATCGACTTTTTCCTCGACGGCGTGGGCGTGGAGATCAAAAAGGGCCGCCCCAACGCGCGCCAACTGCTTCGGCAGGTGGAGCGCTATCTGGCCTGCGACGAACTTGCCGAGATCATCGTCGTCACGCAAAAGGTCACGCCGCTGCCCGCGCGCGTTCTGGGCAAGCGCGTGACATGCGTGTCCCTCGACCGCCTCTGGGGGGTGGCGCTGCCGTGAACTATCCCTTTTACCTGCGGGACGCGCCCGTGGACGGGCACATCTACGGGACGCTCTCCTACAACCGCAAGAGCCGCGTGTGGACGATCAAGGCCGAGCCCTGCGTCACCGAGCTTGCCAAGCGCCTCTTTCCCGGCTGCGACGGGCGCGGCCGGGGCGTGGCGCGCTTTACCGCGCACCGGCGCGTGGTGGGCGACCTCAACTGGCTGATGCTGCGCTATCCGCTGGAAATCGCCGAGCGCGACCGCCAGCGCTGGGAGGAGGCGCTTGCCGAGGCGCGCGAATACGCCGTGCGCCGCGAGGCCATGCTGGAAAGCCCGCAGACGGCCGCGCCGCCGCCGGGTTCGTTTTCCGGCGAGCTGCTGGATTTTCAAAAGCAGGGGCTGGCCTTTCTGCTCGCCGCCCGCCGCTGCCTGCTGGCCGACGAGATGGGGCTGGGCAAGACCGTGCAGGCGCTGGCGTTTCTCGCCACCACCTCGGCCTATCCGGCCATCCTCGTGGTGCCGCCGCACCTGATTCGCAACTGGCAGCGGGAGCTTCAGCGCTTTCTCTCGCCGGACGGGCGCTTGCGCGTACACGTCATTCGCGGCCTCACGCCCTATGCGCTGCCGGAGGCGGATGTGTACATCATCCACTACCTGCTTTTGCGCGGCTGGAAGGAGGTCTTGCCCGAACAGGGCTTTCGCACCGTCATTTTTGACGAGATGCAGGAACTGCGCCACAACGGCACGGGCAAGTACTCCGCCGCCAGTCTGCTTGCGCAGGCCTGCGAAAACGTCATCGGCCTGTCCGGCACGCCCATCTACAATCAGGGCGGCGAGATCTGGAACGTTATCAACATCCTCGACTTTCACTGCCTTGGCGACTGGGAGAGTTTTTCCCGCGAGTGGTGCTACGGCTACAATTCCGCCGTGGTGGCCAAGCCGGAGCTGCTGGGTGAACATTTGCGCCGCGAGGGGCTGATGCTGCGCCGCGTCAAGCGCGATGTATTGAAGGAATTGGCCCCCAAGCGCCGCCTCGTGCAGGAGATCGACTGGGACGACAAGGTCTACCGCGAACTGATGGCCCCCGTGGCCGAACAATTGCGCCTCTTGCGCGCCACGGACGATCCCTCGCGCCGGGCGCTGATCGAGGACGCCATCTGCCAGCGCCAGCGGCAGGCCACGGGCGTCGCCAAGGCCCCGTTCGTGGCCGCCTTTGTGCGCGCGCTGGTGGAGGCGGGGGAGAAGGTGCTGCTCATGGGGCATCACCACGCGGTGATGGACATTTACAAGAAGGAACTCAAGGCGCTGCGCCCCGGCTTTATCACCGGCCGGGAGACAGACAAACAAAAGGAAAAGGCCGCCGACGATTTCATGCAGGGAAAGACAGACCTTCTCTGCCTCTCGCTGCGCTCGGCCAGCGGCCTGAATCTGCAGCGCGCCACCTGCGTGGTGTTCGGCGAACTGGACTGGTCTCCGGCGGTGCATTCGCAGGCCGAGGACCGCGCCCATCGCATCGGGCAGGAGGATTCGCTTCTGTGCTATTACCTCGTCTCCCCCAAGGGCAGCGACCGCGAGATGCAGGACGCGCTCGGCCTCAAGGTGAGCCAGTTCGTCTCCCTGATGGGCGACCGGCAGCAGACGCAGGCGGAAAAGCTCTTTGTCGAAAGCCAGGCCCGCGAGCGCATCCGCCATCTGGTGGAGCGCCTGCAAACGGAGGAGGACGGCGATGGATGACGCTGCCAAACCGGCGTGGACGGACGAGAGCTGAAAGCGTCCGCGTTTGACAAGGGGACAAGGATGTGGTATAATAAAGAGGCAGGAAGGGATGACGCCTTTTGCCGGGCTTCTCCCCTCTATCGAAAAGGGTGAGCCGCCAGCTTGTAGCGCGAGATGGCGGCTCAGGTTCTACTTATCATGCTTGTAATAGCTCATGACAGCCAATACAAGCATGAAGATCATAATGACTAGAGACAACATTTCGTAATCTGTCATTACGACCACCTCCTTTGTACAAGATGGTTGTCCGTACAAAAGAGGGCAGAAGCCAGGCGCCATCGCTCCTTCCTGCCGGGGGAAGTCCCCCGTACAAATATAGCATGGATATAACGAATCGTCAATGAACGCCCGCCGCCTGTTGCGCCGCGGGCGCTTTTGTGGTATGATGGCTCGGGAAAAAGCAACGCGCAAGGAGAAAAACGCATGAAACTGGTACTGAAGGAAAAGGTGTTCACCCTCAAGGAACGCTTCAACGTCACCGACGAGCAGGAACAGCCGCTTTACAGCGTGGAGGGCAAGTTCTTCTCCTGGGGCCATCAGTTCGACGTGGAGGACGCCAGCGGCGCGCACGTGGCTCACATCCAGCAGAAGGTGCTTGCCCTGCTGCCCCGCTACTTCATCACCTGCGACGGCATGGAGGAGATGGAACTCAAGGGTCACCTCAACATCATCCACCCGCACTATACGCTGGAGACCCCGGACGGCGACTGGGAAGTGCGCGGCGATTTTTTGCACCATGAATATACCATCATGAAGGGCGAGGAGAGCATCGCCACCGTCACCAGGAAGTGGTTCTCCTTTGGCGACAGCTACACGCTCGATGTAGCCGAGGACAAGAACGTCGTGCCCGCCCTGTGCGTGATGGTCGCGCTCGACTGCATCTTTGAAGATGGCGCTGTCGCCGCCGCTGGCGGAGCTGCCGCCGCCGGCGCCTATACCCACCACCAGAACAACGCGCAGAACGCGCCCGAGGCGCATACCGCCGAGAAGTAACGCCAAAATGAATCGCGCGGGAAGAGCATTGCCCTTCCCGCGTTTTTTATGTATCCATGATCTCCAGCAGGTCTTCCGGCGCCTGGAGACGCCAGGTGACGTTCTCCATCTTCGGCAGGAGGCTGCCCCAGGTGGCGAGGGCGAAATCCACGCCTGCGGCGATGGCGCAATCGCGGTCGTAAACGCTGTCGCCCACGTAGAGCGCCTCGGAAGGTTTGGCCCCGGCGCGCTCCAGAAACTTAAGCAGCGGCTCCGGGTGCGGCTTGTGCAGGGCGGTGTCGGCGCAGGTAATGCGGATGGGGAAGTACCCGTCCAGCCCAAAGGGCGAAAAGTCCAGCGCGTAGGTCTCCGGGCGCTTGGAGGTGACGATGCCGAGCGTCGCGCCGCGCGCGCGCAGGCCGTCCAGCGTTTTTTCGATGCCGGGGAAGATGCACATCCATCCGGCGCGGGCGCGCTTTTCCGCCTGCCAGACGCGCATGACGCGCTCTATGTTCACCGGCGCGACATCCAGCGCGGCGAGGATCTCCCGCCCCGGCATGCCGAAGGTGGACAGCAGCGCGTTATACGGCTCCACGCGGCCCAGCTCCTGCCGCAGGGCCACCTGCAATCCCGTCGCGTCGGCGGAGGCGGAATCGAGCAGGGTTCCGTCGATGTCAAAAGCGATGCAGCGGTACTTCATGCCTGCGCCCCCGCCATCAGGCGATTGACTTCGCCCCAGATGAGCTTGTGGCCCTCCGGCGTGGGGTGGATGCCGTCCACGCACAAAAGGCTCTTGAAATCCCGCGCCACCAGAAAGGCCTCGCGCAGGTTGAGCAGCGTGCAGCCGAGCTTGCTGCCGATCTCCGCCACCGCCAGCGCGTAGCGCTCCTGCCAGCGGTAGATGCGCTGCACATCGCCCAGGTACTTCAATATCGCGCGCGGGTCGAGGTTTTTCGACACCCAGGCGAAGTACTTCTCCGCGTCGATGGGCGGCGGCACCACCAGCACGGCGCGCATGTCGAAGGAGCGCACTTTTTTGACCATCTCCGCCAGTTTGTCCTTGAACAGGGCGATGGGCGTGCGCGCCTCGTGGTAAATGTCGGGGTCTTCGCTGACGGCCTTCCAGTCCAGATCGCAATCGTTGCCGCCGAACTCGATGGCGGCAACGCCGCCGGGCCGCATGTCCTTTTCCGCCAGCTGCGCCTGACAGACGGTGTAACCCATCACCGAATGGTTTTCCACCGTCACGCCCCCAGCCTTGAGATGCGAGGCGTAGTTGTCCTTGCAGATGGCGTAGCGGCCCCGCGCCTCGTCAAAGACGACGCACTTGCCGATGGAATCGCCCCATACGCTCACGCTGTTTATCTTCATGCGTCCACCTCCATTCAGGAAAGCTCCAGCGAATCGAGCAGGCGCTCGAGCATCGCTTCATTTTCCGGCGTTTGACCGCCGGTAAGGCCGATGACGGCGGCATAGGCCCAGTCCCCGCCCGGCAGCAGCACCGCCTCGGCGGCGCATTCGCTTCCGTCCGCCAAGGTCAAGGTAAAGCGCCAGCGCTCGGCGCTGTGGCCGGAGATGGTGACGTCCTCCAGCCGCTCCGCGCCCTCCCCGGCAAAGGCCTCGCGCAGATGCTCCGCCGAATCGAAGGGGTAGGCGCTTGCCGCCCCGCGCTGGAAGGTCACGGACACGCCGCCGTCCGCCGCGGCATACGCCGTGGCCCGGCCCGGCGCGCCGCCCTCCTCCGAAAGCACGTCCATCACCAGCGTAAAGCCGGATGCGTCTGCGCCCAGCATCGGCGTATCGTCCGTCGGCTCCGCGCGCAGGGACAGCGAGGCGATCAGCGCCTCCACTTCCCCGTCCAGCCGCTCCGCGCCCGTTTCCGGCACGGCGATCATGATGCTGAAGAAGAAGCCCTCCGCCTCCACGGCGAGAAAGTCCCACTGGCTGCCCGCGTCTGTGTAACGCCAGCGCCTTGCCTGCGCCGCGCCGAGGTCGATGTCCTCCATGCGCTCGTAGGTCAGATCGCCGCCCGCTTCTTCCGGGGTGAGGAGGGCGTAGCCGCTCTCTTCCCCGTAGCCCACGGCGTAGAGGGAGATGTCCCCCCGGTGGGCAATCTTCTCGTATTCGTAGAAGCCGTTTTGCAGGCGGTAGCCGTCCGTCTCCACGCTTTCAAAGTCCCCGTGGAGCCACAGAAGCCCTTCCGCCTCCGCCGCCGCGCCGCCCAGCAGCAACAGCAGGGCGAGCAGGGCGCACAAAAGCCGCCTCATTGGATGGTACTGATGTCGTAGGGCGTGGTCTGGTACACGAAGTAGTTTAGCCAGTTCGAGTACAGCAGATGCGCGTGCGCCCGCCACGTCACCAGCGGTTCCCGGCGCTCGTCGTCGTCCGGGAAGTAGTTTTTCGGCACTTCGATGGCTCTGCCCGCGTCGCGGTCGCGCAGGTATTCGCGCCTGAGCGTGTCCGGGTCATACTCCGGGTGACCGGTGATGAAGATCTGCCGCCCGTGGCGGGTGGAAACGGCGAACACGCCGGCTTCCTCGGACGAGGCGAGTATGCGCAGCGCCTCCACCTGCTCGATCTCCTCGCGCAAGACGGTGGTGTGGCGCGAGTGCGGCACCATGAAGGCATCGTCAAAGCCGCGCAGGAGGATGGAGCGGGCGTAGTCCCGCCGGTGGGGGAAGACGCCGAAGAGCTTTTTGGGAAGCGGGTGCTTTTCCACGCCGAAGTGGTAGTAAAGCCCCGCCTGCGCGCCCCAGCAGACGTGGAAGGTGGAGTGGACGTGCGTCTTCGACCATTCCATGATTTTGCACAGTTCGTCCCAGTACTCCACTTCCTCAAATTTGAGGTGTTCCACCGGCGCGCCGGTGATGATGAGGCCGTCGAAACGCTCGTCTTTTACGTCCTCAAAGGTCTTGTAGAAGGAGAGCAGGTGTTCGGGGCTGACGTTTTTCGCCTCGTGGGTGCTGGTGTGCAGAAGGGTCAGTTCCACCTGCAAGGGCGTGTTGCCCAAGAGCCGCGCGAACTGCGTCTCGGTGACGATCTTCGTGGGCATGAGGTTTAAAAGCGCGATCTGCAAAGGGCGGATGTCCTGCGTCAGCGCCCGCGTCTCCGTGATGACGAATATGTTTTCCCCCAGCAACGTCTCCGTTGCCGGCAGGGCGTTGGGTATCTTGATGGGCATGGGCGGCCTCCTCAGATCTTGTTGAACGCCTGTTCAAGGTCTTCGAGGATGTCCTCGATGTTCTCAATGCCCACCGAGAGGCGCACGAGGTCGGCGCTGATGCCTGCGTCCACGAGCTGTTCATCGGTGAGCTGGCGGTGGGTGGTGCTGGCCGGGTGCAGAACGCTGGTGCGCGCATCGGCCACGTGGACGACGATCTGCGCAAGGCGCAGGCTGTCCATGAATTTCATGGCCGCCTCGCGCCCGCCCTTGACGCCAAAGGACACCACGCCGCACACGCCTTTGGGCAGGTACTTCTGCGCCAAATCGTGCTGGGGCGAGGAGGCAAGGCCGGGGTAGTTGACCCACGAGACCTTGGGGTGCTTTTCCAGATATTCGGCCACAGCCTGCGCGTTCTGGCAGTGGCGCTCGATGCGCACAGGCAGCGATTCAAGCCCGAGGTTGAGCATGAAGGCGGCGATGGGCTGCGGCGTGCAGCCAAAATCGCGCATCAGCTGGGCGCGGGCTTTGTTGATGAAGGCGGCGCGGCCAAAGCTCTTTGTGTAGACAACGCCGTGGTAGCTCTCGTCCGGCTCGGTCAGCTCGGGGAACTTGCCGGCCTTTTCCCAGTCGAACTTGCCGCTGTCGACGATGCAGCCGCCCACCACGCTGGCGTGGCCGTCCATGTACTTGGTGGTGGAGTGGGTGACGATGTCGCAGCCGAACTCGATGGGGCGGCAGAGGACCGGCGTGGGGAAGGTATTGTCGATGACGAGGGGCACATCGTGGGCGTGGGCGATATGCGCCAGCCGCTCGATGTCGCAGACGATCAGCGCCGGGTTGGCCACCGTTTCGCCAAACACCAGCCGCGTGCGGCCGTCGATGAGGGCGGAAATTTCCGCGTCCGTGGCCTCGGGGGTGAAAAAGCGCGTTTCGATGCCCAGGCGCTTGAGCGTGAAGGCAAAGAGGTTGATGGTGCCGCCGTAGATGGCCGAGGAACAGACGATGTTGTCCCCCGCCGAGGCGATGTTCAGCACCGCCAGCAGGTTCGCCGCCTGCCCGGAGGAGGTGAGCATGGCGCCCACGCCGCCCTCCAGCGCGGCGATCTTTTCTTCCACCATCTCCACCGTGGGGTTGGAGATGCGCGTATACATGTGGCCGGGCACGGACAGGTCAAAGAGCTTGCCCAGATGCTCGGCGGAATCGTATTTATAGGTCGTACTCTGGTAGATGGGCAGGATGCGCGGCTGGCCGTTTTCCGGCTGGTAGCCCGCCTGCACGCACTTGGTCTCGATGCGCATGGATATACGCCTCCCGCATAATTATTCCCAAACGCCGCCGCGAGCAGCGGCCCGCGATGCTTATCCAAATAACATTTTAACGCACCGCCGCGCCGATGTCAACGCCTGCGCGGGGGGCAAAGTGGAAGAATTTCGCGGCAAAGCCGGGCAAAAGCGTGACGGCGCACGCATATGCTTTTTGCGTATGCATGGGGGAGGGACGCGCCGTGAAGAGGATCATCTGCATATTGCTTTTCCTGCTCTTTCTGCCCATGGGCGCGGGAGAGGGCGCGGCGGCGGCGCTGTCCGTGGCCGCCAAAGGTGCGGTGCTGATCGACGCGCAGAGCGGCCGCGTGCTTTTTGGCCAGAACGAGAACGAGCGCTTCCCCATGGCCTCGACCACGAAGATCATGACCGCGCTGCTGGCGCTGGAGAACTGCGCGCTGGACGAGGAAGTGACGGCCTCTGAAAACGCCAGCGGCGTGCCGGGCACGTCCATCTATCTGGGCGTGGGCGAGACATTGACCATGGAGGAGATGCTCTACGGCCTGCTTCTGCGCAGCGGCAACGACGCCGCCGTCGCCATCGCCGAGCATGTGTCCGGCAGCGCGGAGGATTTCGCGGCGCGAATGAACGCGCGCGCGGCGGAACTGGGCGCGGACGCGCATTTTGTCAATCCCCACGGCCTCGACGCCGAGGGCCACGAGGCCAGCGCCCTCGCCCTCGCCCGCATCTTCCGGCAGGCGATGCAGAACGGGGACTTCCGCCGCATCACCGGCACGCAGAGGACCACCATCCCCTGGGTGGGCAACGACTTTTCCCGCGTGCTGGTAAGCAAAAACCGTCTGCTCACGACCTATGCGGGCGCGACCGGCGGCAAGACCGGCTATACCTCGGACGCGGGGCGCTGCCTCGTGTTTTCCGCCGAGCGCGAGGGCATGGAGCTGATCGGCGCGGTGCTTTCCTGCCCCAACTGGTTTGAAGAGGCGGAGCGCATGCTGGACTGGGGCTTTGAAAACTACCATTTGGAAACGCCGCTTTCCACTGGGGAAGTCGCGTGCGAAGCCGCCGTGGAGGGCGGCATGGCGAACGCGGTGACGGCGGTGGCGGAAGGCGATCTCGCCGCTGCCGTGGGCGAGGGCGAGGCATGGCGCGTGGAGTACGACTTCCCCGGCGGTGTGCGCGCGCCTGTCGTAAAAGGGGAAGCGATCGGCACGGCGACGCTATATATAGAAGGAACGCCCGCGGCGCAAACGGCGCTGCTGGCGGGGGAGGATGTGGAAAGCCGCGGCCTTGCAAGCGCGCTGAAACGGCTGTTCACGCGCTGGGCGCTGCTGTTTGCAACCTGAAATTTGCCCGCACTTTTCACTTGTGACAGGCGGGTTTCGCGCCGGTAAACTTTCGCCGGGAGGGCCCTGTTTTCAATAGATTTAACCTGTTCAAGACAATTCACCGACAACCTTCCAACGTTGGCATGCTATTCTTTCGCCGTGGCAAGGAAAGAACAAATTGCCCCAACAAAGAAAGGTTTGGTGAATCAAAATGAAGAAGCTGTTTGCCATCGTTCTGGCTCTGGCGCTCACCTGCGCGGTCGCGTTCGCGGCTGAGGGCACCATCACCGTCATGTCCCGCGAGGACGGTTCCGGCACGCGCGGCGCGTTCGTCGAGCTGACCGGCGTCGAGCAGGACGATGTTGACATGACCACCGTGGACGCGGTCATCACCAACTCCACCGCCGTCATGCTCACCTCCGTGGCCGGCGACCCCGCCGCCATCGGCTACGTCTCCATGGGCTCCCTGAATGAGACCGTCAAGGCCGTCTCCGTCGATGGCAACGCCGCCACCGTCGAAGGCATCAAGGACGGCTCCTACACGCTGGCCCGTCCCTTCGTCGTGACCACCTACGGCGAGGTCGGCGAGATCGCCCAGGACCTGCTCAACTACATCATGTCCGCTGAAGGTCAGGCCATCATCAACGAGGAAGGCTACATCGCCATCGACGACGCCGCCGAGGCTTACACCGCCGCTGGCGTGTCCGGCGAGATCACCGTGGGCGGCTCCTCTTCCGTGACCCCCGTCATGGAGAAGCTGGCCGAGGCTTACATGGCCCTCAACCCCGACGTGACCGTGGTCGTGCAGCAGTCTGACTCCACCACCGGCGTCACCGGCACCATCGAAGGCACCGTGGACCTGGGCATGGCCTCCCGCGCCCTCAAGGCTGAGGAAGAGGAGCAGGGCGTCGTCGGCACCACCATCGCCATGGACGGCATCGCCGTGATCGTCAACCTCGAGAACGACACCGAGAACCTCACCACCGAGCAGATCATGAACATCTACACCGGCGCCACCACCGATTGGAGCGAGCTGGCCGCGTAAGCTGCCCCACTCTGACAGGGCAATAGGTACTCATCAAAGCGCGGGGCGGCTTTCCGCCCCGCGCAAGGAGCATGTATATGAGCAAAAACACCCATGAAATGGACGCCACCGGCGGACTCAAGGGCTTTCTCGCCCGGCGGCGCGAGGGGCTGATGCACGGCGTGTTCGCCGTGGCGGCCTGCGTGTCGATCATCTGCGTCATTCTGATCTGCGTGTTCCTGTTTGGCAACGCCATACCGACTTTGCGCGAGATCGGCTTGCTTGACTTCCTCAGCGGCACCACCTGGCGGCCCGGCAACGACATCTACGGCATTCTGCCGATGATCCTCGGCTCCATCTACGTCACCGCCGGCGCGCTGGTCGTGGGCGTGCCGATCGCGCTGCTTACCTCCATCTTCATGGCCCGCTTTTGCCCCAAGCGCATTTTGCGGCCGCTTACGGCGGCGGTCAACCTGCTGGCGGGCATCCCCAGCGTGGTCTACGGCTTCTTCGGCCTTACAGTGATGGTGCCGATGGTGCGCGAACACCTGGGCGGCAACGGCAACTCCATGCTCACGGCTTCGCTTTTGCTGGGCATGATGATCTTGCCCACCATCATCGGCGTGGCGCTTTCCTCCATCCGCGCCGTGCCGGAATCCTACTATGAGGGCAGTCTGGCCCTCGGCGCCAGCCACGAGCGCAGCGTGTTCTTCGTGGTCTTCCCGGCGGCCAAGTCCGGCGTCATGGCCGGCGTCATCCTTGGCGTGGGCCGCGCCATCGGCGAAACGATGGCCGTCATCATGGTCGCGGGCAACCAGCCGCGCATGCCCAAGGGCATCCTCGAAGGCGTGCGCACGCTGACGACCAACATCGTCATGGAGATGGGCTACGCCTCCGGCATGCACCGCGACGCGCTCATCGCCACTGCGGCGGTGCTGTTCGTGTTCATCCTCATCATCAACTTCTCGTTCTCGATGATGAAGAGGAGGTCGGAAAAATGAGTGAGAAACCGCTCCGCGCCCGCAAGCGCCGCGACCCGCTCTCGGTCTTCCTGCGCGTCATCGTCTGGCTGGCGGCCATCATCACCGTGGGGGTGTTCGTGGCGCTGGTCGGCTATATCCTGATAAAAGGCGTGCCCAACCTCTCGCTGGATCTTTTCCAGCTTAAGTACACCTCGGACAACTGCTCGATGCTGCCGGCCATTTTCAACACCATCTTCATGACGCTTCTGTCGCTGGTGGTGGCGGTGCCGCTGGGCATCTTCTCGGCCATTTACCTGACGGAGTACGCCAAGCGCGGCAACCGGCTCGTCAAGGTGGTGCGCCTGACCACGGAGACGTTGCAGGGCATCCCCTCCATCGTCTACGGCCTGTTTGGATACCTGTTCTTCCTGGTGCAGCTGCAGTGGGGCTACTCGCTGCTGGCGGGCGCGATGACGCTGGCGATCATGATCTTGCCGCTGATCATGCGCACCACGGAGGAGGCCGTACTCTCCGTGCCGGACGGCTACCGCGAGGGCAGCTTCGCCCTCGGCGCGGGCCGGCTGCGCACCATTTTCCGCATCGTGCTGCCCACGGCCATCCCCGGCATCCTGGCGGGCGTCATCCTCGCCATCGGCCGCATCGTTGGCGAGACGGCGGCGCTCATCTACACCGCCGGCACCTACGCCCAGACCGCGGACAGCCTGTTTTCCCCGGTGCGCACGCTGTCGGTACACATGTATGTGCTTTCCAGCGAGGGGTTGCACATCGATCAGGCTTACGCCACAGCGGCGGTGCTGCTGATCGTGGTGGTCGGCATCAACGCCCTGTCGGCGGCCGTGGCCAAGAGCATTGTAAAGAGGAGAGGCTGACATGCTGAAGTTCGATATAAAAAACCTCAATTTGCACTACGGTTCCTTCCACGCCCTCAAGGACGTCTCCCTCGGCGTGGAGCCCAACGCCATCACCGCCCTCATCGGCCCCTCGGGCTGCGGCAAAAGTACGCTGCTCAAAACGCTCAACCGCATGAATGATCTCATTGAGGGCATCAAAATAGAAGGGTCTGTCAAGCTCGACGGCGAAGAAATATATGGGGGCATGGACGTCAACCTCCTGCGCAAGCGCGTGGGCATGGTGTTTCAGAAGCCCAACCCCTTCCCGATGAGCGTGTATGACAACATCGCCTTCGGCCCGCGCACGCACGGCATCCACGCCCGCGCGCGCCTGAACGACATCGTGGAAAAGTCCCTGCGCGGCGCGGCCATCTGGGACGAGGTGAAGGACCGCCTGAAAAAGAGCGCCCTCGGCCTCTCCGGCGGCCAGCAGCAGCGCTTGTGCATCGCCCGCGCGCTGGCGGTGGAGCCGGAAGTGCTTTTGATGGACGAGCCGACTTCCGCCCTTGACCCCATCTCCACCTCGAAGATCGAGGAACTGGCGCTGGAACTCAAGGACAAGTACACCATCGTCATCGTCACCCACAACATGCAGCAGGCGGTGCGCATCTCCGACCGCACGGCGTTCTTCCTCCTGGGCGAAGCCGTGGAGGTCGGCGACACGCAGACGGTCTTCTCCACGCCGCGCGACAAGCGCACCGAGGATTACATCACAGGGAGGTTCGGATAAATGCGCACCCGCTTTGAAGAACAGCTCACCCGCCTCAACGCGGAACTGATCGACATGGGCACGCTCATCGAGCATGCCATCGTCGAAAGCACGCAGGCGCTCGGCGCGCGCGACGTGGTGCGCGCCCGCACCGTCATGGCCCTCGACCGCGACATCGACCAGAAGGAGCGCGAGATCGAGAGCCAGTGCTTAAAGCTCCTTTTGCAGCAGCAGCCCGTGGCGCGCGACCTGCGCCTGATCTCTGCGGCGCTGAAAATGATCACGGACATGGAGCGCATCGGCGATCAGGCCGCAGACGTGGCCGAGATCGTCACCATGCTCACCGGCGGCCACGAGGGCGAGCTTCCCCAGATCCAGGAGATGGGCACCGAGACGGTGAAGATGGTGCGCGGCGCCATCGACGCCTTTGTGCGCCGGGATCTTACGCTGGCCGAGTGGGTCATCGACATGGACGACAAGGTGGACGGCCTCTTCGTCGCCGCCAAGGACGCGCTCATCGAGCTTCTGCGCCGCGACGCCGGCGCGGGCGAACTGGCGCTGGACCTTCTGATGATCTCCAAATATCTGGAGCGCATTGGCGACCACGCGGTGAACATCGCCGAATGGGTGGTGTTCGCCATCACCGGCGTCCACAAGGACAACAACTGACGCTTCCCGCGCGGCGGCACGCCCGCCGGAGGAGGGACGAATGATCTACTATGTGGAGGACAACGAGGGCATTCGCAACCTCGTCACCTATACGCTCAACATGACTGGCTTTGAGGCGCAGGGCTTTTCGGAGGGCGAGTCGTTCTTTCAAGCCATGGAAACGGCGCGCCCGGAACTGATCCTGCTGGACGTGATGCTGCCGGGCGAGGACGGCGTGACCATTCTGGGCCGTTTGCGCCGCGATCCGCGCTTTGGCGCCATCCCCGTCATCATGATCACCGCCAAGGGCGAGGAGGCCGACAAGGTCGAGGGGCTGGAGTGCGGCGCGGACGACTACGTGACCAAGCCCTTCGGCATGATGGAACTGATCGCCCGCGTCAAGGCGGTCATCCGCCGCTGCGCCGGGCGCGGCGAGGGCGTGTTGACGCTGGGCGGCATCCGCCTCGACCGCGAGAAGCACACCGTGGAGGCGGACGGGAAAGAGGTCGTGCTGACCTTCCGCGAGTTCGAGCTTCTGCGCTACCTGATGGAGCATCCGGAAAAGGCCTTCGACCGCGACCGGCTGCTGGACGAGGTCTGGGGCGCGGAATACGAGGGCGGGCCGCGCACGGTGGATATGCACGTGCAGACCATCCGCAAAAAGCTCGGCCGGTGCGCTTCGCAGATCGAGACCATCTACGGCCTCGGCTACAAGATCGGAGAGGGGAATGTTCATGCGCAGTAAGATATGGCGCTCCATGGCGCTGACCGCCGTATTGGCGGTGCTGCTCTTTGCCATACTGTCCATGGCGCTTCTGTACAGCTTTTTTACTTCGCGAACGGAGCGCGAGCTGGACCACGAGGCCAACATGGTCGCCGCGGCCATGGAGGGCGGCGCGGAGCTTTCCGCGCTTGCCGCCACCCACCCGGACGGCCGCATGACCCACATCGCCCAAGACGGCAGCGTGCTCTTTGACAGCGACGCCGAGGCCGGCGAGATGGAGAACCATCTGGAGCGCCCGGAGATACAGCAGGCGCTCACAAGCGGCGTGGGCAGCAGCACCCGCCAGTCCGACACGCTGGGCGAGATGACCATCTACCGCGCCATCCGCCTGAACGACGGCACGGTGCTGCGCGTCTCCGGCACGCAGAAGAACGTGCTGGGCATGGTGTTGCAGCTCATCCCGGCGTTTCTGGCGCTGATCGTCGTGACCGTCATCATCTCGGCGCTGGCTTCGCGGCAGGCGACCAGGCGCATCGTCGCCCCGGTGAACGCCCTCGACCTCGACCACCCGCTGGACAACGACGTCTACGAGGAGCTTTCCCCGCTGCTCAAGCGCATGGACGACCAGCGCAAGCGCATCGACGAGACGGTGTCCGCGCTCACCGCGCAGCGCAACGAGTTCGCCGCCGTCACCAGCAACATGGCCGAGGCCTTGGTGCTGCTCAACGCGCGCGGCGAGGTGTTGTCCGTCAACCGCGCGGCGGAAAAGCTGCTGGGCCTGCCCCGCTCCGTCTGCGAGGGCAAGTATCTGCTGGCGCTCAACCGCAATTTCCAGCTCTCCGAGGCCATGGAAGCCGCCCTGCGCGGCGAAAACGCCGAGCAGGAGATGGAGATGAACGGCCGCCACTACCGCTGCGTGGCCAGCCCCGTCAAGGACGAGGGGCGCGTCAGCGGCGCGGTGATGCTCATTCCCGACGTCACCGACCGCTTCCTCGCCGAAAAGGCGCGCCGCGAGTTCACCGCCAACGTCTCCCACGAGCTGAAAACGCCGCTCACCTCCATCCTCGGCTATGCCGAGATCATGCAGAACGGCGTCGCCGGCGAGGACAAATTGCGCCAGTTCGCCGGCCTCATCCACGCCGAGGCTACGCGGCTGATCCAACTGGTGGAGGACATTCTGAAGCTCTCCCGCCTCGATGAAAACCGCCTGCCCGCCGACCGCCGCCGCGTGTCGCTCAAGGGCTTGTGCGAGGAGGCTGCCTCGCGCCTCGCGCCCGAGGCGGAGAAGCGCGGCGTATCCATCAAGGTGGAGGGCGGCGAGTGCGCCATGGAGGGCTCGCCCTCGATGCTGGGCGAACTGGTCTACAACCTTTTGGACAACGCCGTCAAGTACAACCGCGAAAACGGCTCCGTCGTCGCCCTGCTGGAAGAGAACGCCGACGGCAGCCGCAGCCTCACCGTTTCCGACAGCGGCGTGGGCATCGACCCCGCCGACCAGGAGCATGTGTTCGAGCGCTTCTTCCGCGGCGACCGCAGCCGTTCCAGCGAGGGCGGCACGGGGCTGGGCCTCTCCATCGTCAAGCACGCGGCGCTCGCGCATGGGGCGAAGGTGTCCTTGGATAGCAAGGTCGGCAACGGCACCAGCATCCGCGTGGATTTTCCTGCGTAAGATCGCATATTGTGTCAAGCCGCTCCCGGTTGGGGGCGGCTCTTTGCGCGCCGCGATTGACGTTCCCGCGCCGCTGTGTTATGATAGGGAAAAGCCCCGCCGCATGGCCGGGAAAATACAGGGAGGTTCCGCAAATGCGCAAGATCAGGGTCGAAAAACTCACCCGCGACGCCTTCAACGCCTTTGGCATGTATTATGACTTTGTTGAGCCGGAGGGATATGCCCTCACCGGCGAAATTCACCGCTTCTACCCCGACCGCCTGCGCGACGCCTACACCGGCCACGTCGGCTTTTCCGGCATCGCCGTGCAAAAACCGGAGCGGATGATTGTCCGCGCCGTGGAGTACCACACCCGCACTTCGGAGATCATCCTCCCCCTCAACGACGACATCGTCCTCCACGTGGCCCCGGCGACGAACGGCGTGCCCGCCCCGGAGGAGACGCATGCCTTCCTCGTGCCCAAAGGGACGATGGTGCAACTGAAGCCCGGCGTGTGGCACCTCTGCCCGCTGCCGGCTAACGTGGAAAGCCTGCGCGCCCTCATCATCCTGCCCGAATGCACCTACGCCAACGACTGCACCGTGGTGGACCTCACCGACGAGCAGGCGTTCGAGATCGAGTTCTAGGGAAAAGACCGGGCCGCTCCCGTTCGGGGGCGGTCCTTTTTGCGCTTGCGGAGGTGGAGCAGGCGTGGTATAATGGGGGCGATTCTTTTGCGGGAGGTGTTTTTTGTGAAACTCTGCATTGCCGCTGCTCCGTGCAAAGTCTGATCCCGGGCGGGACGCATGGAGCTGTTTTGCAGAATACCGTCCGGCGGGCTTTGCACTTCCGATGTTCAAATCAGAAGGGAGCAAAGTCTCGATGTACAAGTTCAAATCCCATTTTTCCGGGATGCGCGATTTCGCCATCCTCTGGTCAACGCAGACATTTTCGGCGCTGGGCAGCGCCATGACCAGCTTCGCGCTGGTGCTCTGGGCCTATCGACAGTCCGGCTCCGCCGTGACCACGGCGCTTTTGTCCGTCTGTTCCTACGCGCCCTATGTGATGATGAGCATCTTCGCCGGCGCGCTGTGCGACCGCTGGGACAAGAAGCGCACGATGCTCTTGTGCGACATCTTCGCGGCGCTGACCACCTTTTGCGTGCTGCTGCTTGCCCGCGCGGGGCGGCTGCACATCGCCCATCTCTACATCCTCAACGCCCTCAACGGCCTGATGAATACGCTGCAAAAGCCCGCCGCCGACGTGACGGTGAGCCTGCTCGTGCCCCGCGAGCGCTATCAGCGCGCCGCCGGCATGCAGGCGCTGGGCAACGCTCTGACCACGGTGCTTGCGCCGGTGCTGGCCTCCATGCTCTACGCCTTCGCCGGGCTGGAGATGGTCATCTTTTTTGACCTGGGCACCTGCTTTGTGGCCGTCGTTGCGCTGGCTGGCTTTGTGCGCATCCCCGCGCAGCGGGCGAAGGGGAGCGCGGAAACGCCCATGCAGGCGGCGCGCGCCGGGCTGCGCTTTCTGCGCAAAGAGAAGGGCGTTCTGCACCTGATCCTCTTTCTTTCCGCCATCAACCTCATCGCCTCCATGTACAACGCCGCGCTGCCGGCCATGGCGATCTCCCGCCCCGGCGGGGGCGAGGCGGCTCTGGGCTGGGTCAACGCCTGCACTGGCGTCGCCACGCTGCTGGGCGGCGTGTTCACCTCGCTGCGCGGCGCGCCCCGCAGCCGCGTGCGCGTCATCCACGATTCGCTGCTCTTTGCCATGAGTACGGAAAACCTGCTGCTGGCGCTGGGGCGCACGCCGCTCATCTGGTGTCTGGGCGCGCTGCTGGGCTGGGTGTGCATACCGGCGATGAACGCCAACATGGACGCGCTTTTGCGGCTGAAGATACCGCTGCCCATGCAGGCACGCGTCTACGCGGCGCGCAACACGCTGCAATTCTGCACCATCCCCGTGGGCTATCTGCTGGGCGGCTGGCTGGTGGACGGTGTCTGCACGCCGCTGATGGCCGCGCAGGGTCCCGCGAGCCCCCTCGCCCGCCTGCTGGGCACGGGCGGCGGCGCGGGCGCGGCGCTGCTGTTTTTGATCCTCGCCTTCGCCGGCGTGGCCGTCTGCCTGCTTTTCCGCCGCGACCGCCACATACGCGCGCTGGAGAGGTGAACGACAAGGCCCCTTCCCGTGGCGGGAAGGGGCGCCTGCGCCGATGGACAGCTCTATTTTTTCATCAGCCCCGCGCCGGCGTTCCATGCCTTGCCGGCCTGTTCGCCGGTTACGTAGTAACCATGCTGGAACTGGTCGAAGATGAGGGCGTCCAGCTTCTGGGGGTCTACCTTGCCGTTTTCGGAGAGTACGCGCTCCTCGGCGGCGGTGTTGACGATCTTGCCGACGATGGCGTAGAAGCTCTCCGTCTGGCTCACTTCCGCCAGTTCGCACTCCATCACCACGGGAAATTCCTCGATGATGGGGGCGTTGACGTGGGCGCTCTTTGCCGCGTGGTAGCCGGTGCGCTCGAACTTGTCCGCCATCTTGTTGCCGCTGGCGATGCCGAAAAAGTCCGCTGCGTCCATGTGCGCGCGGTCGGCGAGGCTGACGGTGAACGCCTTGGTCTTTAAGATGTTCTGCGTGGTCTTGTGGTCCTCGTCGATGAACAGGGCGATGCGGTCGCTGTTGCAGATCATGCCCCACGCCGCGTTCATGGCGTTGACCTTGCCGTCTTCGTCGTATGCCGCCACGATCAGCACGGGCATGGGATAGACCGCCTGCACGACGCCGAGATCTTTTTTCATGGTGTTTGCCCTCCAGTGATTTTGGACTTGCCTTTCCGGCAACCCTATGATACCATAGAGGGGAAGCAAAAACAAGTACCAACATTTTTGTAAGGTACTTACCTGGAGGAAAGTATGGAAAATAAGCGCATCGAAGACGCGGACTTTTCGCAGACGGGGTACAGCTACACGCTATCGCTCATCGCGGGGAAATACAAGCCGGTCATCCTCTACTGCCTGATGGAATACGAGCCGGTGCGCTTCAACCAGATGCAGCGCTACCTGGGGAAAATCGCCGACAAGACCCTGAGTGCGACGTTGAAGGAATTGGAGCGGGACGGCCTTATCCACCGCGAGATGTACCCGGAGATACCGCCGAAGGTGGAATACACGCTGACCGAACGCGGGCGTTCGCTGATGCGCGTACTCGACCAGCTCTGTACGTGGGGGATCGAAAACCGGCCGTGAGGCGGCGTCTCCCCCAAAATTGTCTGTCCCGCCTGCGCGTTTTTCGGCGCGAGGCGGGACAGTGATCTATGTGGAAAGAAGGGGGGACCTTCGATGGTCTTATTGTACCGCTTGCCTGTGGACTGCCTGTGAACAAATCATAAACCCTTTCCGGCAGGGCGGTGTTTTTTGGGGCAGGGCATGTTTCACTGGCTGAATAGACGGTATCTAAATGCCCTATAACAGCTATTCCCTCGTATTACATTTCCTCGATGATGTTCTTGCGCTTACTATCAAATTCTTCTTTGGTGATGAGCCCTTCATCGAGCAATAGGTTAAGCTCTTTCATCCTCTCAGATGCTGTTTTGTTATTTGAAGATGCACTTCTGTCTTCAATTCGTTCGTTTGCTTGAGAATGTATTTTTGCATATGCCGTATAAGAAGCAAAAACTGCATCCGCCGTATGACGAGCGCACGTAAAGGAAATAGATTGTCCATTATTGGAAATAAATCGCACGGTAATTTCACTACTTGTTGTCGATACAGACGTTGATACTGGTAAAACTAAAGAATGTATACTATATGTGTTTATTACACTGTCCCCAACAATAATATCACACTGTATCATATCTTTATAATTAATTTCATGTTGGTTGCTTCCTCCGCTACCATTTGTCCAAGCCCAAATCGTATACAAAAAAACGTTTTCATGAGCCAACAAATCGGAGGGGGGAACAAAAACTGTGGAGTTATAACCCTCTACAGGAGAGTATTCAAATACTTTATATCTTGAAAACTCTGGGTGTTGTTTTTTTATATCGTAAGCGCGCATTAAAACATCATTTTTAGCCGTCTTGTCGCTTGCTTTTGTTGCAATAAAACCGGCAGCAAATGCGCCTAAAATACCGAGAAAGAATATGGCTATCGCAGAAGAACTCGAGAAAGGTGCAACAAATAAAGCTAAAATGAATGCACTAATCAGTGTAGCAATAATTGCTTTTGTCGAAGTATTCATATTCAAAGCGCCCCCTCGAAATATACATATAAATAGAATATGCCGATTTTATCAAAATGTCAATGCATATTTTCTAAATTTACACAGAACAAATAGAGCATATTGGAGTTTGCTGCATTTTGATCAATTAAATAATATTTACATTTTGGCAAAGTACAGTTTACAAGGGACTACACAGGGTAACGGTCTGACGGGAGGATTACCGCCCGTCAGATTTTCCATGTAATGTTCAAGCTGTCGCTTGTGGCGGCAACGGTGGTAATCATCAAATCCACCAC
>DVOU01000004.1:0-51816 GCA_018713365.1 Candidatus Pullichristensenella excrementipullorum | reverse complement strand
AACTTAAGCAACCCCTTGAGAATCCCTTTGGGGGAAGCCGCCCCCATCTCCCCGTCTCCCATCCCCCAAAACCGCCGCAGGCGGACAGCCCCTGCTCGTGGGCCGTCCGCCGTGTATGCGCTCTGCCGCCGCATCAGAAACGAAACGCAGCGCCCAAGCCCCCTGCTCATGGGGCTTGGGCGCGTGAACACGCCGCCGAAGGCACTGGCCGGCGGCACTGCCGCCCCCCTGCTCATGGGGCTTGGGTGCGTGAATACGCCGCCGAAGGCACTGGCCGGCGGCACTGCCGCCCCGAAGGCACTGGCTGGCGGCACTGCCGCCTTAGGCGTAGAGCCAGTCGTTGGCGTCGGGGTAGGTGTAGGTAAGGCCGTTGTCGATGGCGTACTGGCGGGCGTAGGAATCCCGCGGCACGGTGAGGGTGAGGTCGTCCGGGCAATTCTTGAAAGCACCCTCGCCGATGGAGACCAGACTGTCCGGCAGCGTGACGGAGGTCAGGGATTCGCAGCATGCGAAGGCGCGATCACCGATGGCGGTGAGGCCCTTCGGCATCGAGACGGAGGTCAGGGCGTCGCAGCGGAAGAAGGCTCCATCGCCGATGGAAGTCAAGCTGTTCGGCAGCGTGACGGAGGTCAGGGATGTGCAGCCGGAGAAGGCGGAATCGCCGATGGAGGTCAGGCCCTTCGGCAGCGTGATGGTGGTCAGGGTTTCGCAACCGTAGAAAGCGCGATCGCCAATGGCAAGAATGCCGTCCGGCACGGCGAAAGAATCGCCCTCTTTTCTCGCCGGACAGCAGATGAGGGTCTTGGATTCCTTTTCATACAGCACGCCGTCGATCTGCGCAAATACGGGGTGGTCGGGGGAGATGTCGATCTTTGCCAGCGAAGAACAACTACTGAACGGATTTTTGCCGATGGAGGTCAGACTGTTCGGTAGCGTGACGGCGGTCAGGGATTCGCAGAAAGAGAAGGCGGAATCACCGATGGAGGCAAGGCCCTCCGGCAGCGTGACGGTGGTCAGGGAGTTGCAGCATGCGAAGGCGTAATCGCCGATGGTGAGGGTGCCGTCCGGCACGGCGAAGGTATCGCCTGCTTTTCCTGCCGGACAGCAGATGAGCGTTCTGGTGGCCTTCTCATACAGCACGCCGTCAAACTGTTCAAATACGGGGTGGTCGGGAGAAACGCTGATTTTCTCCAGCAAAGGACAGTAAGTGAACGGATTTGCGCCAATGGAGGTCAGGCTGTCCGGCAGCGTGACGGAGGTCAGGGAGGAGCAGCCGGAGAAGGTACCATCGCCGATGGAATCCAGGCCCTCCGGCAGCGTGATGGTGGTCAAGGAGCCGCAGAAGGCGAAGGCTAAATCGCCGATGGAGGCCAAGTTGTCCGGCAGCGTGATGGTGGTCAGGGATTTGCAGAAGGCGAAGGCGGAATTGCCGATGGAGGTCAGGCTGTCCGGCAGCGTGATGGTGGTCAGGGAGTCGCACCAGGAGAATGCTCTATCGCCGATGGAGGTCAGGCTGTCTGGCAGCGCGACGGTGGTCAGGGCGCCGCATTCGTAGAAGACCTTATGCCCGATCTCCCGCACAGGATGGCCGTCCAGCTCTGCGGGAACGGTCAAGTCCTCGTCCGTGCCTTTATAGCGAGTGATGCGTGCGCTGCCGTCTTCGAGAGGCATGTAGGTGTAGTCGCCACAGGTCATTCTTCATCCCCTCCAGAATCGCACGTTATGTCCACGTTATAATTATGAAAAGGAACGCTGTCAAGGGACAGTAGCAGCCCCCCGCGCAGTCATTTCCCCAGCGGCTCGAAGCGTATCTCCGCCTCCGCCACCTCCACGCAGATCACCGTGTCGATCTCATGTTCATGCCCCTCCGGCAGGGCGATGCGCCAGGAATGTACGTGTTCGCAGGTCTCCCGTTCCACCACGGTCAGCGGCGTGCCGTCCGCGAGCAGGTAGGCACGCAGCGGCGTGTTGCCCATGTTGATGAGGTAGATCTCGGGCATGTCCTCAAATACGTGGATGTACAGCTTGCCCGGCCTGGCGGTGAAGTAGCCCCACTCGATGTCGTAGGGATAGGTGGGCACGGGGCGCGTTGCGTAGATGCTCTCCCCGTTCAGGCGCATGAACCGGCCGATGGCGCGCAGCGCCTCCACGCTTTCAAGAGGGAGATTGCCGCGCGCGTCCGGGCCGACGTTGAGCAGGTAGTTGCCGCCCCGGCTGACGATGCGCACCAGATCGCGCACCATCGCCTCCGGCCGCTTCCAGCGCCTGCGCCCCGCGGCGTAGCCCCAGGTGCCGTTCATGGTGGCGGGCACTTCGAAGGGGCCGTCATAGGCCAGCAGGGGGATGAAGTCGTCGCCGGTGGTCATGTAGTCGCCCAGCTCGTGGCCCACGCGGCCGCTGACCAGACAGTTTGGCTGCAACGTGCGCACCAGGTCGCGCATGCGCAGGCAGTCCGCGCGCGGCATGTCCATGGGCGTGTCGTACCAGACAAGGCCCAGGGGGCCGTAGCCCTCCAGCAGTTCGCGCACCTGCGGCAGGCACTTTTTTTCAAGGTAGCCCGCGAATGCCTCCGGGGCCACGGTTTTGCCCTCCTCCAGTCCGCCGGGATGGTCCCAGTCCTGCGCCTGCGAATAGTAAAAGCACATTTTTACGCCGTGGCGGTCGCAGGCCTGTTTCAGCTCCATGGCCACGTCCCGGCCAAAGGGCGTCGCGTCCACGATGTTGTAGCGGCTCGCGCGCGAATGGTACATGGCAAAGCCGTCGTGATGCTTGGCGGTGAAGACGATATAGCGCATGCCCGCCTCGCGGCAGAGGCGGACGAGGGCGTCCGCGTCAAAGTCCACCGGGTCAAAGCGCCCGGCGAGAGTTCGGTATTCCTCCGGCGGTATGTGCAGATCGTGCATGATCCATTCGGCGTTGCCGCCGCTTTCGCGCCCTTTGTAGCTGCCCGCCAGCAGCGCGTACAGCCCCCAGTGGATGAACATGCCGAATTTTGCCTCCCGCCACCACGTTCCCCGTTCTTCCATCGCGTTCCGCCTCCGTTTTTTGCGCGTTTCTTCCATTATTATATCGCCCGGGCCGGAGGAGGGCAAGGAAAATATCGGGATGTTGACCAGGCGGAAGACGGGCGGAGCTTCGGGAAAGCCGGCAAGGCAAGGGAATTTTGCCACTGGATGGTCGATCCTGTGCGAGAAAACGGGGGATATGCCTTCGCCTGTAAATTTCTGACCACCACGCTGCCGGGCGGCAAAACTTGTCGCCAAGGCCTTTTGCGGTCGCGGCCGCCCGGAAAACAACTTTTGTGCGCCGCGCCTTGGCAAAGCGCCCGCCTTTTGGTATAATGAAGGGAAGGAAAGAAGCGGGAGATGCTCGGATGAAATTCGTCAAAATGCACGGCCTTGGCAATGACTTTGTCTTTTTCGGCGGCGAGGACGCCCGGCGCGTGGAGGCAAACGACCCCGCGGCGCTGGCGCAAAAGCTCTGCCGCAAGCACTTCGGCGTTTGCGCCGATGGTCTGGTGCTGATTTTGCCCTCCGCGAGCTGCGACGCGCGCATGCGCATCTTCAACCCCGACGGCAGCGAGGCGGAGATGTGCGGCAACGCCCTGCGCTGCGTGGGCAAGTACCTCTACGAGACCGGCGCGGTGCAGAGCGACTGCATGAGCGTGGAGACGCTCGGCGGCATCAAGCCCCTGCGCGTCAGCGTCGAGCATGGCCGCGTCGCCTCCGTGGCCGCGGACATGGGCGAGGCAAAGCTCGGCGAAACGGTGAAGATCGACCTGGGCGGCCGCGAGACGTCCTTCCTCACCGTGGACATGGGCAACCCCCACGCCGTCACCTACGACCTCTTCCCCGGAGATGTGGAGTTTGAACACTTCGGCCCCTGCGTGGAGCGCCACCCCCACTTTCCCAACCGCACGAACGTGGAGTTCTGCCGCGCGCAAACGCCCACGCGGGCGGAGGTGCGCGTCTGGGAGCGCGGCGCGGGGCCGACGCTGGCCTGCGGCACCGGCGCCTCGGCGGCCTTCGCGGCGGGCGTGCATCTGGGCCACTTGCGCGAGAAGGCGGAAGTGAACCTGCCCGGCGGACGGCTGTTGTTCAAGTTCGGCAAGAGCGGCCACGTCATCGTCAGCGGTCCGGCGGAGATCAGCTTCTTTGGGGAATTGCCGGAGGGGTGAACAATGGCGCTTGCCCTGCAAACGGGCGTTGAGCGAGAAATTTTTCCCGCCGTTTCGATGCTATAATGTAAACGGGAGAGCCCACCACGCCTCGGGCGTCGCAAGACGCACTGCGGACCACGGTGGGACTTTTTCTGCCCCGGGGAGGCGATCGCATGGAGCCTTTGAAACCCGCGCGAAATTATGCAGAGCGGATCGACCGGCTGATACAATGATAGTTTCGCAGGATATTGACAGAGCGGCAGAGCGTTGAAAAGCCCCGGCTCGCGGGCTTTCCCGGCGCCCTGCCGCTCTGTTGACACACCCATGCGCCTGTGTTACAATAAGGAAAAACAGGGGAGGAAACTGTATGAAGAAGTTGCTCATCTGCCTGCTGGCGCTTATGCTGGCGGCATTTCCGGCGCTGGCGATGGACGTGGCGACGGCGGGCCTGCAGGTGGACGTGACGGGCATGGAGCTGATCGACGAATATCAGGGGCAGACGGACCTTACGCATGTTTACCTCGCCGTCTACGCCTCGCTGACCAACTGGCACACGCAGACGGTGCGCCTCGCGGACGCGCTGGGCGCGGAGCTGACCTACGCGGGCATTTACACCTTCGCGGCGGAGCTGGACTTCCCCGTGGAGGAACTGGAGCAGCTGGCGCGCATCGACGGCGCGCTGGTGTTCCGCATCCCCTCGCTGGTGGCCGAGGCCGCGCCCGAGGGGCTGGCGATGACGCTCACCGTGGAGGGGGAGGCCGTGCGGCAGAGCGTGGCGCTGGAGGGCTATCACCCCATATACGAGGGCAGTTTGGAAGGCCCCGGCTATGACAGCCCCGAGGAAGCGGTGACGGCATATCTGGAAGCGATGAAGAAGGGCGACGCGCGGGGCATGCTCTCCACCTTCGCCATCGAGACGTATGTGTCGGAGATGGACGCGCAGGTGGACCTTGCGCGGATGGGGGCCTTTCAGCCCACGGTCGGGATACGCATGCCGCTGGGCGGGGAGTATCAGCGGCAGGTAGCGGTGGCGGCGCGCTACGGGCAGTTGGCGAAGAGCCTCGCTTACCAGTGGATGCTGTTTTCCTGGCCGGAGGGGTATGAGGCGTTTGGCGACGAGTCGATCACTTTTCAGGAAGACGGCGATGCGGAGGCGTTCCTTACCGAGCTGGCGGAAAACGACGCCGCCGCGCGGTGGCAGGAGATGGAGGTCGTGGGCTTCGTCGAGCCCGAGTTGATGTCCACCCAGTATTCGGATGGAGCGGAGAGCCGCGCCCGGCAGGCGGCGAGCCATGGCTGCGACGAGATCGTGAGCGTGGTCGCCAAATTGGACATCGGCGGCGAGGAATGGTACCAGTGCATGGACGTCGCCTGCTATGGCGGGAAGTGGTACAACCTCTCGTTCAGCGGCTACATCGGCGCTTTGCTGGGGCTTTCGGTCTATTCCGGCGGCCTTGTCCCGGCCGCGGCGTTTTGAGCGGCCCTCCAACGGCAAAGCGGCGTCCCGCCAGTGCGCGGGGCGCCGTTTTTGTGCGCGGTCTGCAGCGCCGCCGGGGCGCGTCGTCCCCGCCGCCGGGGCGTTTGCCGCATGGGCGGGAGTTGAAAGCGGCAACCGGCGTGCTGTTCCCGCCGGGGCGTTTGTCGCATGGGGATACAGAAACGAAGCCGGCATTTTCAATGCCGGGCGGCGCGCCTTGCCCCGCAGGGGCGAGGCGTGGCGCGAAAAATTATGAGGGTGCCCCAAAGGGTGCCCCACACGGATTTCCCCGAAGACTCCCTGGCGCATTTTGAGGCATTTTGCCATGGACTGCCCAGCCGGGCATTGCGGGTGGAGCGAGCGGCGGGCGTTGGCCGGTGGAACGCCTTTGTCGGCAAACAAAGGCCGTTCAGTGTGGCGGGAACAGGGAGAAGTGATGGAGAGAAGCAAGAGGCAAAAAAGCAACGGCAGAGATAAGGAAGGGGCCGGCATTTTCAATGCCGGAGCGGCGCGCCTTGCCCCGCAGGGGCGAGGCGTGACGCGAAAAATGGCTATGCCCGCCGGAAAGCCCGCCGGAAAGCCCGCCGGAAAGCCCGCCGGTTCCTCCCAAACGCCCAACCTTCTCAACAGCCCCCAAACATTCCCCAACAATCACCCATCCACCGTCCATCCCCGCGCGGAGCCACCCCTCATGCGCTTCGCCCGGCCCCCCAAGCCCACAACATACTTTCCGGCGACCTCCCGAAGTCCCCCGCCGTTCCCCAATATCCCCATCCCCCGCCGCCCACGAAAAAACCGCCCGCGCACACGCGCAGGCGGCTTCCCTCCTGTTTCCTACGTCAGCAACTGGCTGGCGCTGTTGACGATCCCGTTGATGGCGGCGCGCACGCCGAGGAAGTCCATGGCGTTTTGCCCCATCAGCAGGCCGTAGGTGGCCGAGCCGTCTTTCAGGGTGTTCATCAGGTCCACGGAGAAAGCGGTCAGCACCGGCTCCGCCACGCTCAAAATCAGCGCCGCGATCACTAGCCCGCGGCCAAGGCCCAGCAGGCCGCCCAGCAGCCAGTCGATCTTGCGCAGAAGCGGGAAGCGCAGCACGCTGTTGAGCAGATTCACCAGCAGCGTCGCCAGAAAGTACAGGGCGATGAAGCAGAGGATGAACGCCACCACGCCGAACACCGCCTGCCACAGCGTCTGGTCGAAATAGTCGGCGATGGTGTGGATGTTGAGCGCCGAGAAGGCTTCCGAACTCATGTTCGACGCAAAGGCGTCGCGCAGGAAGGGGATCTTGCCGCCGATGTAGTCTGCCACGGCGTTGACGGCGTCGCCGCCGCGCGCCACCAGTTCCGAGACCGAGGTCTGGGCGCTGACGCCGGAAATGGCCATGTCCTCAAAGAAGGTGGCCGGCTCCAGATAGTTGCTGAGTACGCCCATCAGCGTCTGATTTTCCAGCACCAGCCGCGCCACGGTGGGGTAGAGCCGCAGCGCGCCGAACCACGAGCCCACCAACCC
Source organism: Candidatus Pullichristensenella excrementipullorum (assembly GCA_018713365.1). Classification (GTDB taxonomy): domain Bacteria; phylum Bacillota; class Clostridia; order Christensenellales; family Aristaeellaceae; genus Pullichristensenella; species Pullichristensenella excrementipullorum. The sequence continues at coordinate 44,671 of DVOU01000004.1, read as the reverse complement.
CAGCAGCGAAAGCCCTGAGGCGATGAAGCCCTTGTACATGCCGGCAAAGAGGCTGAACGCCAGCACCAGCAGAACCAGTATGTCGATGATATTCACGTCGAAGTACCTCCGATTTTCTTTGCGTAAACAGCCTTTCCTGTTTTCCTGCCGCGTATTCCCAGTTTTACCGTTTTTTCATCCCGGTTTCTTTCTTTGGCTTTCGGTGATACAGCAGATCCTCATATTCCCGCAGTTCTCTTTGCGTAAAGTGTTTCTTTCCCTTTGTGATCCGCTTCCAGCGTTTTTCCAGGTGCTCGTGGATGCCGATTACAACAGCCAGAGCAACAATCCCGATGCAAGCCGCGATCATACCGATATCAAGAATGGTCTGTTGCGCCCTGTGCGAAAGCATGTCGAAGAAAACGACGCCGACGAATGTTAAGAGCGCCTCAATGGCGAATACCGTCGCGCCGATGGCTACGCCCTGCTTGTACGATGGCGGAATTCTGTCATTTCGTGATCGGCCATATTTGGGGGCGGTTTTGATGCCTCCCTTATAAGGCCAAATCAGCGCTGCCAGCAGGTCTGTGCCGCCAAAAAACAATAGCCACCAAAAATCGTTCCTGTTCATTCATTCTCCTTATGGAACGCTTCCTTTCTATACGACCTGCTTTCCTTATCTTTGTTGCGGGATCCTCCATGGCGGTTTGACCGCCGCCTGACGATGCTGTTTTCCCATGCCATTTCTTGGACGACGCGCCGCCAAAGAAGGTTGCGCGTTTTTACGGCAAAGTGACGAGATAGACGGTATTGCCCGTGCCCATCACGGCCACGCGGTCGTCGGTGACGCCGTAGACCTGACCGGGGGCCACGTCCAGCAGGTAGGCGTCCACCTTCTGCACGCCCGCGCGCGCCACCATCACGTGGCCATCGGTGGAAAAGCCGTACACGCGGTCGCCCTTGGCCACCAGCATCGTGCAGGGGTAGGGCATGCGCACGATCTCATCCACGTTGGAGCGGATCATGCGCACATCGCGCAGTTCCCCGCCCGCGCCGTATTGCGCGTCCGGCACAAAGGCCATCATCGGGTCGTCCACGCCCTCGTCCACCGCCGCCAGATACCAGCCGTAGACCAGCGTGCGCCGGCTTGTGTCCTCGCGCCCGGTGTAGTCGTACACCTTCAGGTGCGTCGTGCCCGCGCAGACCACCTGCGAGGACTGGAACATCACCTGATACATCAGCTGCTGCGCGTCGGTGATGGAGCCGACCATCATCCGCCCGGGCCGGTAGTTGGAAATGGCCGTGGTCGGCACGGTGCCGCTGGTGTCCAGCGTCATCACCCAAAAGAGCGAATCGCCGGAGAAAAAGCCGTAGTCCAGCACCGTCTGGTCGGCAAAGGTCAGGCGGTCCACCTCGCGGCCGCCGTTTTGCAAAAGCACGATGGTGCTGTCATGTTCCGGCGCGAGCAGCACCGCCGTGTAGACCGCGCCGGTCCTGGCCGAAAGGATGCTCTCCTCCATCTGCCCGGTGTAGATGGTGTCGGCGTCCTCGCGGTCGATGACCACCAGCCGCTTGTCCGTCCACACAGCCACGCCGCTGTCGCTGGCCGAGAAGGAGGCGTTCGCCCCCACCGAATAGCTCCACTCCTGCGCGCCTTTGGAGGACACGCTGGCAAGCGTGCTGCCGTTGTAATAGATAAAGCCATCGCCGGCCACCTGCACGCCCTGATTGCCGGTGAGCGTCACCGCCGTGGCCGCGCCGTAGCCCGGCGCGCCGAACGCCTGACGGATCAGATACGCCCCCAGCACCGAAAGCGCGCAGATCGCCGTGGCGATGAGCGCCGCCAGCCCCCAGGGGAGACGGCCCGTTCGCCTCGTTTCCATTGGTTCACCCCAAAAAATATCCATCGCCGAGGGCCTGCCGGAAGACGCGCGCCCCCGGCTTTTCACAAAAGCCCTTGAAGGTAGAAACTATTCCTATTATAATAGATAGCGGCCCGCGTTTCAACGTCTGCCGCGTTGGAAATCGGACAAAAGAACGATATTTCCCGGAGAAATGTCGCAAAGGTTTCACAGGCCGCCCGCGAGGCGCCTGCGGCGGCGGATATGTCGGACTTTGCGGGGACGTCGGAGCCGGATTTGCCGCCGACAGGGTTCGGAGCGCGGGCAAGGCTGCGCGCAGGAAATCGCCCTGATAAATCGGGCGGCGGCGGGATTTTGACGCTGGCAGGGCTTCCGAGCATCGACAAGACTGCGCGCGCAAGTGCCGCTCTGATAAAAGAGCAGCGGCGGCGGTTTTTGCCGTCGTGCGGCGGTTCTGCCGGACTTTGCGGGGACGTCGGAGCCGGATTTATTTCCGACAGGGTTTCAGAGCGTCGCCAAGGCCTGCATGCGCAAAGAATCGCCCTGATAAATCGGGCGGCGGCGGTCTGTCGGACTTTGCGGGGACGTCGGAGTCGGATTTATTTCCGACAGGGTTTCAGAGCGTCGCCAAGGCCTGCATGCGCAAAGAAACGCCCTGATAAATCGGACGGCGGCGGGATTTTGACGCTGCAGGCCTTCCGAGCATCGACAAGACTGCGCGCGCAAGTGCCGCTCTGATAAAAGAGCAGCGGCGGCGGTTTTTGCCGTCGTGCGGCGGTTCTGCCGGACTTTGCGGGGACGTCGGAGCCGGATTTGTCTCCGGCAGGGTTCGGAGCGCGGGCAAGGCTGCGCGCGCAGGAAATCGCGCGGATAAATCGGGCGGCGGCGGTTCTGCCGGACTTTGCGGGGGTATCAGAGCCGAATTTGCCGCCGAAAAGGCATTTTGAGAAGCAACGCGAGGAGGGAGCGCCCATGGCCGCGAAAAAAGGCGCGGGCAAAAAGCGCCGTCGCTGGGGCTGGAAAGTGGCTCTGGCGCTTATCCTGCTGCTCGCCCTCGGCCTTGCCGGGCTCTACGGCGCTTCCCGCGTGGTGCATGTGCGCTACGCCACCGCTTGGCTGCGCGACCTGCCGCCCGCCTTCGAGGGCGCGACAATCCTCTTCGTCTCCGATCTGGACATCCGCTCCGAGGACGACGCCCGCGCCGCCGCTGGGATGATGGACGCGCTCGCCGCCCTGCAGCCGGACGTGCTGCTGCTGGGCGGGGACTACGCCAGCCCCGGCCTCTGGGAGAGCCTCAACGGCATGGACATGGAAAACGCCGCCGTCGCCGCGCGCGCCGCCTCGGACCGCTACCTGTTTTTCTCCGCGCTGCGCGATTTTCCCGCCCCGCTGGGCAAGTATGCCGCCCTCGCGGAGGAGGACGCGCTGCCCGAGCAGCTCATGCAGGCCATGGCCGTGGGCGGCGTGCGGCTGCTGAACGGCGAGAGCGTTTCCCTGACCCGCGACGGACAGGCGCTGACGCTGGCCGGCATCGGCCCCGATGGCGACCTTTCCGGCCCTGCCGCCAGCGTGCGCGGGGCGGACTGCGTGGTGGCGTTCACCCATTCGCCCGCGCGCTTCCCCGCCGCCCTCACCGCCGAGGCCGCGGACGGCGGACCCTGGGCGGATATGATTCTCGCCGGCGGCACCCACGGCGGACAGATGCGCGTGGGCGAGCGCACCCTGCTGCCGCTTGACGAACAGGAGCGCCGCTACATCAGCGGTTGGCGCAAGGAAAACGGCGTCTTTTTGCTCACGTCGCAGGGCGTGGGCTGCGAGGGCGTTCCGCTGCGCCTGGGCACCGCCGCCGAGGTCCATCTCATCACCCTGCGCCGCGCCGCGCAGGCGGACGCGGGAGCTGGTGGAGCATAATTATGCCTGATTTGGTGTGTAATATGTAATATTATGCACGACGGACCATCGGAGAATCGCCCCGTGAGCCGCGCAGAGAGGCAAGAACCGCCCTTCATATCCTCTGGACGGCTTTGTTGCAGGGGCTTTGGCGGACGGGGCGTATCCCGCGAACCGCGAGGGCTTCTCGCCGGGGGTCGGGCGCGGGTGTTGAGAAAGCCCGCGACTGCGGGAGAAAGGCGCGTTCTCATACCGTGAGGGCGGTTTGCGGTCGGGACGTTGACGGGCGGGGTGTATCCCGCGAATCGGGAGGGCGCTTTCGGAGGTTGGGCGCGGGGGCTGCGCCGTGGGGGTGCGGAGAAAGCATGCGACTGCGGAGCAAAGCCGCTCTCCGGGGTCGGGCGCGGGCGTAGAGAAAGCCCGCGACTGCGGGAGAAAGGCGCGTTCTCATACCGTCAGGGCGGTTTGCGGTCGAGGGGCTAAGATGTGCGCGTATCCCGCGAACTGCGACAGCGGCTCTCGGAAGCCGGGCGCGGGGACGCGCCGCGAAAGGAGTTTCCATGGAGTATCTTTGCAATGTTTGCCCGCGCATGTGCGGCGCTTTGCGCGGCGAGAGCGGGTCGGGCGTCTGCCGCATGGGCGCGGACGCCGTGGTAGCCCGCGCCGCGCCGCACTTTGACGAGGAGCCGGTCGTCAGCGGCACGCGCGGCTCGGGGGCGGTGTTCTTCTCCGGCTGCTCGCTGCGCTGCCGCTTCTGCCAGAACTACGGCATCTCCCACGGGGGCTTCGGCCGCCGCATCAGCGTCGAGGGACTCAAGCATATTTATGCAGACCTTATCGCCCAGGGCGTCCACAACATCAACCTCGTCAACCCCACGCATTTCCTCGAGCCCATTCTCGCCTCTCTGGAGGACGGATTGCCCGTGCCCGTGGTGTGGAACACGGGCGGCTACGAGCGCGTGGAGAGCATCCGCCGCCTCGAAGGCCGCGTGCGCGTGTTCCTGCCGGACCTCAAGTACCGCTTCGTGGACGCCGCCGCCCGCTATTCCGGCGCCAGGGACTACTTCGCCCACGCCTCCGCCGCCCTGCGCGAGATGCTCAGGCAGACGGGCCCGGTGCGGCTCGACGACGAGGGCGTGATCGTTTCCGGCGTCATCGTCCGCCACCTGATCCTCCCCGGGCGCGTGGCGGAGAGCAAGGCCGTGCTGGACTGGATCGCCGCCGAACTGCCCGGCGCGTGGGTGAGCCTGATGGCGCAGTACGTGCCGATGGGCAATGTGCGCGGCGTGGATCAGCTCGAGCGACGCCTCGCGCAGGAGGAGTACGACGAGGTGGTGGACCATCTCTTCGCCCTCGGTCTGGAGGACGGCTTCGTGCAGGAGCTTTCCTCGGCGGAGGAAAAGTACATTCCCGCCTTCGACCTGACCGGCGTGCCGGAGGAGCGGGCGGACGGACGGCAGACGTAAGTCCAACCGCGCGCGGGACGGTGTTTCACGTGAAACACAGGCGTGGCATTGGCGCGCGAGGGATGGCGCTGTTTTCCGCAGGGCAGTGGGGATGCGGAAACACTGCGCGGGACAAAGGGGGCAGACCGGCCCCGCACCGGGGAGACTTGGCTCGGGACTTCACCTTTTCCGCGCTCCTGACCTGCGCAGCGCGTCAGGAGAATGCCCCGCCCGCCGCGAGGATGCGTTCAGGGAAACAGACCGGCGGTGCGCGCCATTTGCGCGGGAAGGTAGCGCTGTTTCACGTGGAACATAGCGTGGCGGTTTGAAATTCCACTTTACCGCTTACCCAGCCTGTCAGGCGCGCCGCAGGGACGCCCGACATGCCGCGAAGGAACAAACCGACGTGGCGCGGCATTTGCACGGGAAGATGACGCTGTTTCACGTGGAACAATGCGAAGACGGGGAAGCATGCGAGAGACAGCCCCGCCGCCGTGAAGCAAGGGCCAAATTTTGCTTTCGATGCCTTTTGTCCCATTCAGCGTGAAGGAGGGGCGCCTACGCCGCATGCTGGGTCAAGTTGGCAGACCGTCGGGGACATGGCATTCGCGCGGGGAAGGCAGCGCTGTTTCACGTGAAACAGCGCGGCGGTGTCGGGAATTTCCATTTCGACGTTCCATCGTCTCGTCGGGCGCGGCGTAGGAATGTCCTACATACCGCGAAGGAACAAACCGGCGCGGCGCGGCATTTGTGCGGGGAAGGTGACGCTGTTTCACGTGAAACAGCGCGGCGTGGTTTGGCATTCCGTTATCGTCGATCTTCCGTCACGCTGGACGCGCCGGAGGAACGCCCCGTCTGCCGCAAGAACGGGTCCAAAGGACCAAACCGGCGCGGCATTTACACAGGGCAAGCGGCGCTGTTTCACGTGAAACATAACGCCGAAACGCGGCACCCACACGGGGAAGCGCCGCGAAAGATACAAAAACGCAGGGCGGCTGCGCGCCGCCGGGAGGACTTTCATTGGAACTTCGCTTTTCGCCGCTCTTCAGCGGCTCCAGCGGCAACAGCATCTACGCGGGTTGCGACGGCGGGCATCTGCTCATCGACGCGGGCGTTTCCTGCGCGCGCGTAGTCGCCGAACTGCGCAGGATCGGCATCGAGCCGGGGCAGCTCTCCGGCCTGCTCGTCACCCATGAACACATCGACCACATTCGCGGCGTGGGCGTGCTGTCGCGCCGCTTCGACCTGCCCATTTACGCCACGGAGGGCACGTGGGTGGCCATGGAGGAAAAGCTCGGCGGCGTGGCGGCGAAGAACGTGCGCGTGATCGAGCCGATGCAGGACTTTTTCCTCGGCGGCATGAGCGTCATGGCCTTCGACATCCCCCACGACGCCGCCCAGCCCGTGGGCTACAGCCTTTCGCTCGGGGCGGCGCGCCTCTGCGTGGCCACGGACATCGGCTGTGTGCGCGACAGTTGGCTGAACGTCGCCTCCGGCGCGGACGCCGTGGTGCTGGAATCCAACTACGACCCGGATATGCTGCGCGCCGGGCCGTACCCCTACGCGCTCAAGCAGCGCATCCTCAGCCGCCGCGGCCACCTCGCCAACGACGACGCCGGGCGCGCCGCCGTCTCGCTGGTGCGCGATGGGGCGCGGCAGATCGTCCTCGGCCACCTCAGCAAGGAAAACAACTTTCCGGCGCTGGCGGAGAAGTGCTGCGCGCTGGCGCTGGAGAGCGCGGGCGTGCGCCTCGGCGAGGACGCCTCCCTCTGCGTGGCCGAGCGCGACGGCCTCACCGGCATGTTCGCCGTGCGCGCCGGGTTCTGACGGCAGGCCGGTCGTTTCACGTGAAACAAAGCCGGATACGCCCGCGCGCGGGGGCGTATATATATGTAGAGATCCGGCAGAACGACCTGCGCGGGATGGGCGGATCGCGCTGGAGACGGGAACCTCGCGCCTCGCGGAGGGTCTGACGGCGCGGAAAAGCGAAGTTCGGGGCGATGTGGATGCGCCGCGCGTGCGCGCGAAAAGATGCAGTAGCGCCGTTTCGTCGGAGGCCGGAGTTTCCGCGCGGCGCGGACGGCTTGACGACATGGACAGGCTTCGACTGTAACGGATGGGTCGCGCCGTGTGTGGCGTTGGAAGGGATGCGAAGCGCGGCATCTGCCGCTGGAGGGGGGTCCGCGCGCTGCGGACGTTCTGAGCGGCGGAACAGGCGGTGTCTCGAATGGTGGGCAGCGCCGCGCGGGGCATGCAAGGGGAGAGAAAAGCGGCATTGCACCGCGATAGAGTTTTTTGCGTCGCGAACAGCCTGGCGGCGCGCCGAATGCGCTCTCCGGGCGGCTGCGGCACAGAAGCCGCGCGCCGCGAAGAGCTTTGCCGGGCGTGCAGCCCGGATAGGGAAAGGATGATGGATATGATGCGGATGCGCCTCGCGCGCCGTTCGGAACTGTTGACGCCTCTGGCGCTGCTCATCCCCGCGCTGGCGGGACGGGAGTGGGAGGCGACCGCGCTGTCTGCCGCCTGCGCGCTGGGGCGGCTGTGTACGCTGTGCGGGGCGGAGAGCTTTCGCCGCGCCGCCGCGCAGGAAGTCTCGCCCTCGCGCGTGCGCGGCGCGTGGACGGGGGCACTGCTGGCATCGCTGCTGCTGGCGCTGGCCGCGTATCTCTACGGCCCGGCGGTGTGGACATGGCTGTTCGCCGAGCCTCCGCAGCAGGGGACGTGGACGGCGCTGTGGTGCGTGGGCGCGGCCCTGCCCCTCGCCCGCCTCGCCGACGAACACCTCCGCGCCGCCGGACAGGGGGAAACGGCGGCGTTGAGCGCCTTTTTGCGCGCCGTTCTGCTGGCGGCGAGCGCCTTCTGCGGCCCTGCGTGGATGGCGGGCGCGGCGGCGCTCTGCGCGCTGCTGGCGCTGACGCTTGCCTGCGCCGTGGCTGGACGGCCCTTCGCCGTCCCCAACGCCGCCGCCGTCGCGCGGATGCCCGTCGCCACGCTGCGCGCGCTGCTCTGCCCCGTGCCGGCGCTGCTCCTGCTGGCGGGTCTTAAGCGCCATGGTTCGCCGTGGGCCGTGAGCGGCTATCTGCTGGCGACGGCGCTCTATGCCTGCGCCGCCACGCCCTTCCGCCGCGATGAGCGCGAGAGCGCGCCCGCGCGGCTGCTGTTCGCCGTTCCCGCCGCTGTCTTTTGCATGCTCGCACCCTTCGCCGCCTTCGCGCGTCCGCTCGCGGCGCTGACGGCGTTCGCCGCCCTCACGGGTCTGGCTGTCTGCGCCGCCTTCACGGCGCGCACGCTGCTGTCGGGGCTTCTGCTGCTGGCCGCCTGCCTGCTGACGCGGCTGCTGCCCGCCGCTGCCCCCCTTGCCGCCCCGCTCTGCGCGCTGTTGGCACTCGCCGCGCTGCTGCCGGATATGCGCGAAGCGCTCCTGCGCCGCCGCGCCGCGCGCCGCAAGCCCGCGCGGGTCTGACATGAGGCTCGGAAGCCATTCGCCCCGCATCGCGGGGCGCTTTTTGTGGACGGAAATGGCGTTTTGAGAGCAAAGCAGGCGCTGCTTTATGGAGCATGGCTCAAGATGCCGCCGCCCGGGGGGCTGTCGCAGGGGGCTGCTCCCGGAGGTTTTCGGCTTTCCGGCAGCATTCCGGGCGGCGTTTTCCGGCAGCTCAGAGCGCGTGTTGCGGCTTTGACGGGCATTCCGGCGGGAGGCAGGGAAGCGCAGGGAGGGGGAACCTGCCGGAGACGGGGATCGAGAGGAAGGGAAGCCGGGAAGGGAAGCCGGGAAGGGAAGCCGCGCACGGATTTCCCCGAAGACTTCCCGGCGCATTTCGGGGCAATTTGCCATAGGGCGCCCAGCCGGGCATTGCGGGCGGAGCGAGCGGTGGAGGTTAGCCGGTGGCTTTTCCCGGAAGCCTCCCCGGCGCATTCCGAGGCGGCTTCCGCAGGACTTCCCATAAGGCTTCCCGGAATCCAACAGGGCAGCATCCCGAACAGCCCGAATATCATCCCGCCCGCCTCACCGCATAGACGCAAACCTCAAATCCGCATTCCCGAACGCATGCCCCTCCAAGTTCCGAAACCCCAAGCCCAGCCCCCCAGCCATCACTCCCTTGACCCCATCCGTCCTCATTCCCGCGCCCCTGCCACCCCGAAAAGCGGGTCCAGCGCCCCACCGCGACCGATTCCGAACATATGTTCTGATAGCCCCCGACAGCACAAAACGGGCGGGGACACGTTCCGTCCCCGCCCATATATGCACGATCGCGCATAAATATCCAATCACTCCACCGGCAGCAGCGCCTCCACTTCGCCCACGCGCTCCGCCATCCGCGCGCAGAACGCCGGCAGCATTTCGCCGCGCTCCGCTTCCGGGGCGGCGAGGAAGTCCTTCAATTCCCCCACCATCGCCTGCGCCGCCTCGCTCAACTCCCCGTATCGCGCCTCGCGGCTGTGCAGCAGGCGGCGGGTCAGCGTTTCGCAGGCGCGGGCCAGTTCGGCGTCTCCGGCGCGCCGGGCTTCGTCCACCATCGCCTGACAGGCCGCGCCCACGTCCGGCCGGGCGCGGTGGTTGACCTGCGGCGTTTCGCAGGCCACGCCGCGCGCGTTGAGAGCCTCCACCATCTTCTGCACGTACTCGGGCCGGTTTTTGATGACGGCGCGGTACTTGTTCTGGTAGCGCAGCATCAGGCTGTGGTCGCCCCCGGCGAGCGATTGCAAACAGGAGCGCACGCTCTGCCCCTGGGCGCGGGCGGTAAGCACCTGCTCCATCAGCCAGTCCACTTCCTGCTGTGTAAAGGGCACGAAGCGCGCCGGCCGCTCCGCCACGCCCTCGCGCTTTTGCACCTGCGCGTAGTAGTAGTTGCGGATGCTGTTGGGCCGCCGCCCGGTCTTCTCGGCGATGCGCTCAAACACCGCCTTCAGGGGCAGCCCCTGCTGCTGCGCCTCGTCCGCCGTCTCCCAGAGCAGCTTGCTCTCCTCGTCGCTCCAACCGCTGCGCCGTCCGCGCAAGATTGCCTGTTCCATACATTCCCCTCCAGATGCGCTTGGTCTTGTCTGCTATACAGAGTATGCGCAAGCGGTGACGGCAATATACGATTTTGGCAATTTTGCGGAAATATTTTTGCCAACGCCCCAAAGCGCGCGCGGGTATGGTATAATGGCTTGGGCGGCCTGCGCGCCGGAGACAAGGCATTTGGAGGGGACAGTTCATGCGCTGGGACATCGGCATAGACCTGGGCACGCGCAATGTGCGCATGGTGACGGAGGGCGCGAAGGAGGCGTTCGCGCAGTCGGCGGCGCTGGCGCTGCGCGCGGGCGAGGAGACGCCCCTGTACTGCGGCGACGCGGCGGCGATGCTGCATGGCCGCGACGGCGCGGGGCTGGAGGTGTGTTTCCCGCTGGCCGACGGCACGCTGCGCAACGCCGAGCATGCCAAGGCGCTGTTTTCCTGGCTCTACGGCCGCGCGGGCGAGGCTTCGCGGACGCGGCGGCTGCGCGCGCTGATCACCTGCGCGCCCTTTGCCCGCCCCGTGCAGCAGGACGCGCTTCTGCGCGCGGCGCTGGACGCGGGGGCCGTGGAGGCGGGGCTGGTGCGCTCGGACGCGGCCACGGCGGTGGGCGCGGGGCTGTCCATTCTCGAGCCGGCGGCTTCGCTGCTGGTGGACGTGGGCGCGGGCAAGCTCTCGGCCACGCTCTTCACGCGCGGCATGGTGGCCGCCTACGCCTGGCTGCCCTACGGCGTTTCACGCATAGACGAGCGGCTCATCCGCCTTTTGCGCACAGAGCGCGGCTTTCTCATCGGCCCGCGCACGGCGGAAGAGGTGAAAAACGCCCTCGCCTCGGCGCACGGAGCCGCCCCGGTGCCCATGCGCGCGGCGGGGCTGAATTTGCAGACGCGCCTGCCCATGCTCTTCGACGTGGAGCCGGAGATGGTATGGCGCGCCGCCGAGGGCGTTTTGACGGAACTTGTGGGCATGGTGGCCTCGGTGGTGGACAACGCCCCGGAGGAGCTGGCGGCGGACCTGAACGACGCCGTCTGCGTGCTGGCCGGCGGCGGGGCGCTGATCTCCGGGCTGGACAAGCGCCTGGGCGACCAACTGGGCATCCCCGTGCGCGTGGCGGACGCGCCGCTTGCCTGCGCCGGAGCAGGGCTTGCGAAAATTCTGGAAGCGCCCGAGGACTACGAGCTTCTGATGATGGAGAAGATGGCCCGCGCCGCGCGGCACTGAGCGCATAATTATAAGTGCTTTATGCAAGATGCGCCGGACGGAGGAACGCTCTCCCGCCCGGCGCACTTTTTCGCGTGGTCGCGCGGCTCACGCCCAGATAAAGTTCTCCTTGCCCGCGCCCGCCTCGAAGTGGTACTTTCCGATGCCCAGGTCGATAGCGGCGAAATGGCCGTTGTCGCAGGCGATGGAGACATGCTCTCCCTCCCCGCGGACGCGATACGCCTGCTTGTTCAGCGCCGTGGGGGCGAGCAGGAGCGCGTTTACGCCGCGGTCAAACCACTGGGGGGCTTCGCCGTCATAGGCGCTGATGTCCGCTGCCGCTTTGGATCTGTGGGGAACGCCCTGCGTCGCCCCATAGCCCACGGCGATGACGCCGTTCACGCGCAGGCCGCTCCCGTCGAGGTGCTTTTCCGCTCCCTTGGCGCTGAACATGCCGCCGACCCACCAGCTGTTCAGCCCCAGCGTCTGGGCAAAGAGCATGGCGTCCGCGCCCCAGTAGCCGAGCGCCTCGTCCAAGGCAGGGCCGTACGGCCCGGCGAGGATGATGTAGTTGCGCGCGTTTTTGCTGATGAGTTTGGCCATTGCCCCCAGGCCGTCGCTGTTTTCGCAGACCAGCGTCAGGTGCAGGCCGCTCAAAGAGTTATCCGCCTCCAGCCGCGACCGCAGGCGGTCGGCGACCTCCGCGGGGATGGGCTTTTGCAGGTATTTGCGCACTGTGTGCCGCGCTTGCATGGCTTCCTGAATGGTCATTTACGCTTCCTCCTTGTTTGCGGACAGGGCTGCATTCATTTTGTCGATCAGGGCGATGAAGGCCCGCGCGTTCGCCTCCCCCAGCGTTCCCAGCAGCGCATGAAGCCGCCGCTCCACCTGCGCTTCCTTGCTCCGCAGGCGCTTGCTTCCCTCCGGCGTCAGCGTCACGATGAGGTTGCGCCGGTCGGCGGGGTCGGTCGAGCGCACGAGCAGGGCGCGCTTTTCCAGCGCGGCGAGCGTCTGCGACACCGACGATTTTGTCACGGCCAGATATTCGCAAACGGAGGTGAGACCGTCCGCGCCGCGCCCCCGGGCAAGGCAGCGCAGCAGCGCGTATTCCGGCATGTTCAAGTCATCGGGAGCGCTCTTTTTGCCGAACTCCGCGCCGAGCAGGCTTTTGAGCAGAAACAGGGAATGAAGAAGATCGTCCGTGGAGGCACGCATTGGCGGCACCATCCCTTAAAAGTTTAGCACTGTACTGTTTAGTTCTTAATGATTATACCATGACTTGTACCCAAAGGCAAGCAAAACGCAAAAAACCCCGCCGCGTAGGTCTCTCCCTGCGGGCGGGGCTGTTTCCCCGAACTTCTCCCTAGATCTCGTCCAGATCGAGGTCGTCCTCGTTCTCCCCGGCCTCCTCCGGCTCGGCGGGCTCGTCCACCACGTTGCCGGCGGCGCTGCCGCTGAAAAACGCCGCGCGTATCTTTTCTTCCAGCGCGTCGAACACCTCGGGGTGTTCCTTTAGGTACTTGCGCGCCGCGTCGCGGCCCTGGGCGATGCGCTCGCCGTTGTAGGAGTAGAACGAGCCGCTCTTTTTGATCAGCTCGCGCTCCACGGCCAGGTCCAGCACCTCGCCCTCGCGGGAGATGCCCTCGCCGTAGAGCATGTCCACCTGACAGCTCTTGAACGGCGGGGCGACCTTGTTTTTGACGATCTTGATCTTCACGCGGTTGCCGACGATCTCGGTGCCGTCCTTGATGGATTCGCTCTTGCGGATGTCGATGCGCACGGAGGCGTAGAACTTCAGCGCCTTGCCGCCGGTGGTGACTTCGGGGTTGCCGTAGACCACGCCCACCTTCTCGCGCAACTGGTTGATGAAGATGGCGATGGCGTTGGTCTTGCTGATGACGCCGGCCAACTTGCGCAGCGCCTGGGACATCAGCCGCGCCTGCAGACCCACGTGGCTGTCGCCCATGTCGCCCTCGATCTCGGCCTTGGGCACCAGCGCCGCCACCGAGTCGATGACCACGATGTCGATGGCGCCGGAGCGCACCAGCGCCTCGCAGATGTCCAGCGCCTGTTCGCCGTTGTCCGGCTGGGAGACGTAGAGTTCGTCGATGTCCACGCCCAGCTTTTTGGCGTAGACGGGGTCCAGCGCGTGTTCCGCGTCGATGAACGCCGCCGTGCCGCCGGCCTTCTGCGCCTGCGCCACGGCGTGCAGAGCCAACGTGGTCTTGCCCGAGGATTCCGGGCCGTAGACCTCGATGATGCGCCCCTTGGGCAGCCCGCCCACGCCCAGCGCGAAGTCCAGATTGAGGCAGCCCGTGGGGATGACCTCCACCTGCATGCGGTCGGCCTGATCGCCCAGCCGCATCACCGAGCCCTTGCCAAAGTCCTTTTCGATCTTGCCCAGCGCCACTTCCAAAGCGCGCTTGCGCTCGTCGCCGGTAAGGCGGCTCACCGCGCCCTTGGCGCTCTTTTTATCTGCCATAAATGCCTCCGCAGAAAAGGGGGAAAAGCCCCTGTTTTTTGCTCATTATAGCACGCGGTCAGGGGAAATGCTATCGAACATAAGTTTATTTTTCGCCAAAAGCGCCGGGGAGTTGTTTTGCCGCCGCCCCGGTGCTATAATAGAAAGCGCGAGAACTTTACACGAGGAGGTGCGGCCATGCGCGCCATCATCGACGGAAAAGCGGTGGAATTTGACAAAGGAACGGCGTGGAAAGCGCTGATCCGGCAGACCGGCGCGCTGGGCGTCAGCGTCGGCGGCAGCACGCTCTCTCTGAACGCCCCGGCGCAGGACGGCGCGCAGGCGCATACGCTCACCTATGCCGACGAGGAGGGGCGGCGCATCTACGAGCGCACGCTGCAGCTGATGTTCCTCGCCGCGGCGCAGAAGGTCATCCCCGGCCGCCGCGTGCGCTTTGAGCATTCGTTTGGCGACGGCGTGTTCGTGCGCCTGCCCAAGACCACGGTGACGCGCGCGCTGGCCGGGCGCATCGAGCGCGAGATGCGCGACATGGCGGAACGCGACGAACCCATTGCCTACACCAAATGCACCAAGGAGGAGGCCAACGCCTACTTCGCCGCCACCGGGCAGACGGACAAGCTGCGCCTGTTCCAGTACCGCCAGATAGACACCTTCCACTTCTACGAGCTGGAGGGCGTCAAGGAATACTTTTACGGCGAGATGGCCCCGTCCACGGGCTGCGCCAGGGTCTTCCAACTCAGGCTCTACCTGCCGGGGCTGCTCCTGCGCTGGCCGGGCAAGGGGACGGACGGCATGCGCATGTCGCCGTTTTCGGACCTGCCAAAGCTGATGAAGACCTTCGGCGACACCGGGCGCGTAAACGGCATGCTCAGCTGCGAGAACGCCGCCGACCTCAATGAGAGCATCGAGCGGGGCGACTTCCGCGACCTCATCCGCGTCAGCGAGGCCATCCACGAGCGCAACATCGAGCAGATCGCCGAGCAGACGGTGCGCTCCGGCGCGCGCGTGGTGCTGATCGCCGGGCCCTCTTCCTCGGGCAAGACCACCTTTGCCCACCGGCTGATCATCGCGCTGCGGGCGCTGGGGCTAAGGCCGATGAAGCTCTCTCTGGACGACTATTACCGCGACCGCGCCGACCTGCCGCTGGAGGAGGACGGCCGCCCCGACCTGGAGCGGCTGGACACGCTGGACGTGCCGCTTTTGGACGAGCATCTGGTGCGGCTTTTGCAGGGCGAGGCCGTGGAGGCCCCGGAGTTCGACTTCGTGCGCGGCATGCGCGCGGAAAAGACGCACACCATCAAGGTAGCCGCCGACCAGCCCATCGTCATCGAGGGCATCCACGGGCTCAACGACGAACTGACCGAGTCCGTGCCACGGGAGCTGAAATTCAAAATTTACGTCAGCGCCCTGACCATGCTCAACCTCGACGACCACAACCGCATCCACACCACGGACGCGCGGCTGCTTAGGCGCATCGTGCGCGACTATCAGTTCCGTGGCACCGAGCCGGAGGGCACCATCGCCATGTGGCCAAGCGTGCGGCGCGGGGAGGAAAAGTACATCTTCCCCTATCAGGAGCAGGCGGACGCCATGTTCAATTCGGCGCTGCCGTATGAATTGCCGATCCTGAAACCGTTGGTCTACCCGATGCTCTGCCGCGTCGAGCCGCAAAGCCCCTGCTACACCATGGCGCGGCGGCTGGTGAAATTCCTCAACTACATCCGCGCCTCCGACGCGGAGGACGAGGTGCCGCTCAACTCCATATTGCGCGAGTTCATCGGCGGCTGCTGCTTCTACCGCGAGGAGGACTGAGGCGATTTCCAATTTCTGCGGCGGCCATGCTGGGTTTATTTGCACTCCAAGTGCGCAAGATAAGGGCGCAAGGAGGAATGCAGATATGAGACTTTCCAAGTGGACGCTGTTTTGCGCGCTGCTGCTCACCGCCGCGCTTTCCCTCACCGGCTGCATGAACGCGGGCGACCGGGGCGCCGCGCCCTCGCCCTCGGCGGGCGCCACCGCCGGCACGGGCAGCGTGGGCGACGCGGAGGGCACGAGCCAGTCCGGCCTGCAAAACGGCGCGGGCACGGGCGCGGCCACGCCCTTTGACTGGGCGCACAACGCCGCGCAGGTGGAGACGGCCATCAACCAGATCTCGGAAATTTCCGACAGCCGCGTGGTCGTTTCCGGCACCACGGCGCTGGTAGCCGTGCGCTACACAGACGCCTATCAGGGTCAGACCACCGAGCGCATCCGCGAGATGGTGGCCGGCGTGGTGCGCGAGGTCGACCCCACCATCCAGACCGTGGCCGTGACCAGCGATGAAGATGCCGTCACCGAGGTCTACGCCCTCTCCGACCGCATCCGCGCCGGGGAAAACGCCGCGGACATGGCCGCCGACATCGACCGCATCGTCCGCGAGCCTTCGACGCTGCGCTGAATCGCGCCGCTTTCGGGGGAGGCCCCTCCCCCGCCTACATACCGGGAGGACAAATGTTTACACACCTGCACCTGCACACGGAATACAGCCTCTTGGACGGCGCCTGCTCCATCAAGCCCCTCGTCTCCCGCCTCAGGGAGCTGGGCATGGACGCCTGCGCCGTTACCGACCACGGCGTGATGTACGGCGTGGTGGACTTTTACCGCGCCTGCAAGGACGCGGGCATCCATCCCGTCATCGGCTGCGAGGTGTATGTCTGCCCGGACATGGACGAAAAGCAGTCCGCCTTTCGCGAGTATTCCCACCTCGTTTTGCTCTGCGAGAACAACGAGGGCTACAAAAACCTCTCCCGCCTCGTCTCCGAGGGCTTCACGCGCGGCTTTTACTACCGCCCGCGCGTGGACTACAAGATGCTTAAAAAATACTCCGGCGGCCTCATCGCCCTCTCGGCCTGCCTCTCCGGCGACCTGCCCAAACTTTTGCTCGACGGGCGCGACAACGAGGCCCGGCAGGTGGCGCAGAAGTATCTGGACATCTTCGGACGTGGCAATTTCTTCGTCGAATTGCAGGATCACGGCATCCCCGAGGAAAAGCAGGTGCTGCCGCGCCTTGTCAAACTGGCGCGGGAGATGGACATCCCCCTCGTCGTCACCAACGACTGCCACTACCTGACCGCCGACGACGCCGAGGCGCAGGAAGTGCTGATGTGCATCCAGACGGGCAAGACGCTCTCCGACCCCAATCGCATGAAGATGACCACGCGCCAGCTCTACGTCAAGAGCGAGGAGGAGATGCGCGCCCTCTTCCCCAACTTCCCGGACGCCATTGAAAACACGGCGAAGATCGCCGCGCGCTGCAACGTGGAGTTCGACTTCTCCACCACGCACCTGCCGAAATTTCCCCTGCCCGAGGGCGAGACGGACGCGCTTGCCTATCTGCGCGCCCTGTGCGAAAAGGGCCTCAAGGAGCGCTACGGCGAGGGCCGCGAGGACGCGCGCGAGCGCATGGAATACGAACTGGGCGTCATCTCCGGCATGGGCTACGTGGATTACTTCCTCATCGTCTGGGATTTTATCCACTACGCGCGCACCCATGGCGTGGGCGTGGGGCCGGGGCGCGGCAGCGGCGCGGGTTCCATCGTCGCCTACTGTCTGGGCATCACCTCCATCGACCCCATCCAGTACAATTTGCTTTTTGAGCGCTTCCTCAATCCCGAGCGCGTTTCCATGCCGGATATCGACGTGGACTTCGACTACGAGCGCCGCGGGCAGGTGATCGACTACGTGCGCCGCCGCTACGGGCAGGACCACGTGGCGCAGATCATCACCTTTGGCACCATGGCCGCCCGCGCCGTCATCCGCGACGTGGGCCGGGTGATGGACCTGTCCTATCAGGAGACGGACCGTCTGGCCAAGCTGGTGCCCTTTGAACTGGGCATGACGCTGGAGCGCGCCCTCTCCCTCTCCACGGAGCTGCGCCGCATCTACGAGGGCGACGAGCGCGTGCGCGAGGTCATCGACACGGCGAAAAAGCTCGAAGGCATGCCGCGCAACGCCTCCACCCACGCCGCCGGCGTACTCATCACCAGCGAGCCGGTGGTCAACTACGTGCCCTTGCAGACCAACGACGATGTTGTGACCACCCAGTTCCCCATGGGCACGCTCGAAGCGCTGGGGCTTCTGAAAATGGACTTTCTCGGCCTGCGCACGCTCAACGTCATCATGGACACGATCGCGCTGGCCGTGGAGGCGGGCGCGGAGCCGTTCAAAAGCGAGGACATCCCCTTAGACGACCCCGGCGTTTACAAACTGATCTCCGATGGCGACACGGACGGCGTGTTCCAGCTCGAATCGGCGGGCATGAAGCAGTTTCTGACCAACATGAAGCCGGAGAACTTCGAGGACGTCATCGCCGCCATCTCCCTCTACCGCCCGGGGCCGATGGAGTCCATCCCCCGCTACATACAGGGCAAGCACGACCCCTCCAGCGTGCGCTACGAGACGCCGCTTTTGAAACCCATCCTCGACGTCACCTACGGCTGCATGGTCTATCAGGAACAGGTGATGCAGATCGTGCGCGATCTGGCCGGCTATTCCTATGGCCGCAGCGATCTGGTGCGCCGCGCCATGGCCAAGAAAAAGCACGACGTCATGGCCAAAGAAAAGGAAATTTTCATCCACGGGCAGGTGGAAAGCGGCAAGGTGACCGTGCCCGGCGCGGTGCGCAACGGCGTGCCGGAGGATGTGGCCGAGCATATCTTCGACGAAATGACCGCCTTCGCCAGCTACGCCTTCAACAAGTCCCACGCCGCCGCCTACGCCCTCGTCGCCGTGCAGACGGCGTGGCTGAAACTGCACTTTCCCGTGCAGCTCATGGCCGCGCTGATGAACAGCCTCTCCGGCAATTCCGACAAGGTGGGCTACTATATCCAGACCTGCAGAAAGCGCGGCATCCGCGTGCTGCCGCCGGACGTGAACAAATCGCAGGAAAAGTTCTCCGTGGAAGAGGGCGCCATCCGCTTTGGCTTTGCCGGGGTGAAAAACCTCGGCCACGGGGCCATACAGGCCATCGTCTCCGAGCGCGGGGCGGGCGGGCCGTACCGGGACATTTTCGACCTCTGCGAGCGCGTGGCCTGCGCGGCGGTGAACAAAAAGTGCGTGGAAAGCCTGATCCGCGCCGGGGCCATGGACGGCCTGCCTGGCAGCCGCTCGCAGAAGCTGTGCGTGTTCGAGCGCGCCATGGACGCCGCCGGCCGCCGCCAGAAGACCGCTGTGCAGGGCCAGCTTTCGCTGTTCGACGCCGTGGAGGATGTACAGATCGCCCCGCCGCCGCTGCCGGACGTGCCGGACTTTTCCCGGCAGGAGCAATTGCGCATGGAGCGCGAGGTCACCGGCGTGTACATCACCGGCCACCCGCTGGACGAATACGAGGCCGTGCTTTCCAAACTGGAGGTCGATTCGCAGGCCCTGCAAAGCCTTTCCGAGGCGGCCGACGGCGGCATGAGCTGGGATCAGAAACTGGTCACCATGGGCGGCATCGTCGCCGAGCGCAAGGTCAAGGCCACCAAGTCCGGCACGATGATGGCCTTTGTGCAGTTGGAGGACATGTACGGCCTGACCGAAGTGCTGGTCTTTCCCAAGGTGTACGACCGCGTGGGACACCTGCTCACGCAGGACGCGCCGGTGCTTTTGACCGGCCGCCTCTCCGTGCGCGAGGAGGAATCGCCCAAGCTGCTCCTGGATTCGGTGCGCCCGCTGGACGGGGAGAGCGCCGAAGCGCCGCGCGCGAAGGAGGCCGTCCACAAGCTCTTCATCAAGTGCCCGGACGCGCTGCGCGAGGAGGCGCTGGCCATCCTGCGGCAGACGCCGGGCAACATCCCCGTCATCCTCGTCAGCGCCGAAACGGGCCGCGCCCAGCGCGCGCCGCAGAAGTACTGGGTGGACGAGGGCTACGACCGGCCCCGCCTCACCGCCCTGCTGGGCGAAAAAAACGTCATCTGTCAATAGACATACGGAGGAGGAAAAAGCATGAAGACCCCGGTGCTCTACATCGTCATCCCCTGCTACAACGAGGAAGAAGCCCTGCCCATCACGGCAAAGCGCATGGCGGAGCTGCTCGACGACCTGACACAGAAGGGCCTCATCGACGCAAACAGCCGCGTGACGCTGGTGGACGACGGCAGCCGCGACAGGACATGGGAGGTCATCTGCTCCCTCAATAAGCAGGACAAGCGCTTCGAGGGCGTGAAGCTGGCCCACAACGCCGGCCACATGAACGCCCTCTGGGCCGGCATGCGCATGGTCTGCGACGCCTGCGACGCGCTGGTGACCATCGACGCCGACCTGCAGGACGATGTCAACGCCATCTACGGCTTTCTGGAAAAGTACCGCGAGGGCTGCGACGTGGTCTACGGCGTGCGCAACGACAGAAGCAGCGATACCGCCTTCAAGCGCTCCACGGCGCAGGGCTTTTACAGGCTCATGCACAAGCTCGGCGTGGAGATGGTCTACAACGCCGCCGATTACCGCCTGCTCTCCCGCCGCGCGGTGGAGGCGCTGATGCAGTTTGGCGAGGTGAACATGTTTTTGCGCGGCATGGTGCCGCTCTTGGGCTTCAAGACCGCCGAGGTCTGCTACGAGCGCGGCGAGCGCGTGGCGGGCGAATCCAAGTATCCGCTGAAAAAGATGGTCGCCTTCGCCATCGAGGGTATCACCTCCTTTTCCAACAAGCCCATCCGCTTTGTGACCCTGCTGGGCTTCCTCTTCGCGCTGCTGGGCGTGGCCATGGCGGTGTACGTCCTCGTCACGCTCATCGCCGGGCACAGCGTCGCCGGTTGGGCGTCGACGATCATGTCCATCTGGCTGCTGGGCGGCATACAGCTCATCGCCCTCGGCCTCATCGGCGAGTACGTGGGCAAAATTTATATGGAAACCAAGCGCCGCCCCAAGTTCATCCTCGAGGAGTACCGCAAGTGACCAACCGCTTTTTGTGGCTGCACGGCTTCCTCGCCGCCCTGCCCGGCGTGGAGAGCGACTTCAAGGCCGAGTGGGGCTGGACGCGCTACAAGGTCGGCGGGCGCATGTTCGCCGCCGTCTGCCAGAATGAGCGCGGCGAGGAGTTTTTGCTCACCCTCAAGGCCGATCCCGTGGAGGCGCAGCTTCAGCGGGCCTCCTTCTGGCGCGTGTTTCCCGGATATTACTGCACCAAGCACTGCTGGAACAGCGTTTACCTGTGCGACCCCGGCGCGGACTGGGCGGAAGTCACTTCCCGCATCCGCGACGCCGCCTCGGACGCGGAGGGCGAACTGCCCGAGGCGCTTTTGCGCGATATGTGCAGCCGCGCCCACGCGCTGACCGTGGCCAAACTGCCCAAACGCCTGCGCCCGGACAGGGAGGCCTGACAGGCGTTTTTCCCGCCGCGCGCGGTTTTCTGCCCTCTGGAAGCCGCGCGTTTTCGCAATGCTTCCGTCATGAACGCAAACTTTCGTCACATTTCAAGCGCCGTCCGAAAGGGCGGCTTTTTCGTGGAAATACCTGGAAACTGCTTGACACACGGGCGTTTTGGTGTTATACTTGCCCTGCGCGAGGGATGCGCAGGGGGTCGGGTATGGCCCGATGTTCCAAAAAACGTGACGGGAATGTGAAGGAGGTAATAAATATGAAACATATGCGCTGGATATGCGCGCTGGCGCTTTTGGCGGCCCTGCTGCTGGCCCTGCCGGCGCTGGCCGAAGGGACGGAAGGAACGCTCCCCGGCGACCCGACGAACGAGACGTCGGAGGCGCACTGCGGCAAGAGCGCGACCGGCGAGCATCAGATCGCCGATGACGCATGGGTCATCTCTGTGGAACCCAGCTGCATGGTCGGCCTGCGCAAGGGCCTCTGCACCGCCTGCGGCATGGTCTACAACGAGGTCATCCCCGCCAACAACGTACACGTCTGGGACGAGGGCGAGGTGACCACCGCGCCCACCTGCGAGACCGAGGGCGTGAAGACCTACACCTGCATCATGTGCAACGACAAGACGAAGACCGAATCCATCCCCGCCACCGGCCACAGCTGGGATGCGGGCGTTGAAACCACCGCGCCCACCTGCACGACTGCCGGCGTGAAGACCTTTACATGCACCGTCTGCAGCGAGACCAAGACCGGGGAGATCCCCGCGCTGGACCACGATTTCAGCGTCGTGCTGGAAGCGGAAGCGCCCGCCACCTGCACGACGGAGGGCGCCACCGCCGTGATGCAATGCTCCCGCTGCACCGAGCGGCAGGGCGGCGAGACCATCCCCGCGCTCGACCACGATTTCAGCGTGGAAGTGACGCCGGAAGTGCCCGCCACCTGCACCGCCGACGGCACCACCGCCGTGATGAAATGCTCCCGCTGCGAGGCGACCGAGGGCGGCGAGACCATCCCCGCCACCGGCCACACCGTGACCACGTGGGAGCTGGTCGAAAAGGCCACCTGCTCCGCCGAGGGCAAGGAGAAAGGCGTCTGCGACGTCTGCGGTCAGACCGTGGAACAGGCCATCCCCATCGACCCCGTCGCCCATGCCTTCGATAATGGCGTGGAGACGCCGGCCACCTGCACCGTGGACGGCAAGGTCGTCTACACCTGCAAGCTGTGCAACGCGACGCAGGAAGTGGCCATCCCCGCCCCGGGCCACGCATGGGACGCGGGCGTTGAGACCACCGCGCCCACCTGCGAGACCGAGGGCGTGAAGACGTTCACCTGCACGGTCTGCGACGACACCAAGACCGAGGTCCTCCCTGCCACCGGCCACAAGCCCGACGCGGGCAAGGTCACCAAGGAGCCGACCTGCACCGTGGACGGCGTGAAGACCTACACTTGCTTAGTCTGCGGCAAGCATCTGGACGAGGCCATCCCCGCCGAGGGGCATGACTGGGGCGAGTGGGTGACGCTGCGTCAGGCCACCGAGGAACAGAACGGCGAGCAGGAGCGCACCTGTCAGGTCTGCGGCGCGACGCAGACCCGCGAAGTGCAGTACAAGGGCGACATGCCCAAGACGGGCGTGTTCACCGTGCCCACCGCGTGGCTCGTTGCCGCGCTGGCGCTGTCGCTGACGGGTTACGCCGTCCTCAAGCGCAAATCTGTGCGCGGATAAACGCCGATCCATGATGGCCGCCCCCGCAAGGCAAGGGGGCGGCCGCGAACATACCGCGCGGGCGGCCCGCGCGCGCAGGACCATGCCGGGAAGGGCCGCGCCCGGCCACGGAGGAAACGTCATGACTCAGCGAAAGCGCGCCGTCAACTTCATTCTGCGGGTGGTATGCCTGCTCGTCGCCTTCGCCTGCGTGACGCTGCTGTGCTGGCAGTACGGCGTGCGCAAACAGGGCGAGGCGGCCAACGAGGCCATGCGCCAGCTCTACGACCCCGCCGCCAGCGCCGAGGAGGCCCTGCCCGAGCCGCAGGCCGCCTTTTCGCAGCTGCTTGATGCCAACCCGGAGACCGTCGCCTACCTCGACGCCGCGGACAACATCGAGTTCGCCGTCGTCCAGCGCGACAACGAATACTACCTCACCCACAACTTCTTCGGCGAGGACACCCCGGAGGGCACCGCCTTTCTGGACGAGGGCAACAGCATCTGGCCGCTGGACGAACACATCCTCGTCCACGGCCACAATATGCGCGACGGCTCCGTGTTCGGCGATCTCGGCAATTTCCGAGACCTGGAGTTTTTGCAGGAGAACTCCATCATCACCTTCAATACGCTCTATGAAAACGACCTCTATGTGCCCTTCGCCGTATTCGACATGTCCGCCACCCCCGGCGATCAGCACTATGTGGACATGCGCGTGTTCAACTTTGAGAGCGACGAGGATTTTTTGAACTTCGCCTTTGAGGCCAAGGACCGCTCCATCTTCGACATCCCCGTGGACGTCGAGCGCGGCGACCACATCCTCTCTCTGGTCACCTGCAGCTACGATGACGACAACGGCCGCCTCATCGTCATGTCGCGCTCCCTGCGCGAGGGCGAGACCGCCGAGGAGATGGCCGCGCTGGTCATGCAGGCGGTGGAGAAGTAGAAAAGCGCGCGAAAAAACGCCTCCGGGCCATCCGGGGGCGTTTTGATATGCGGACAAAGCGGGCAGACGGCCACAGCGGCGAAAAGCCCGCGAGCCGGCGGATGCCGCAAGCGAGATTGCTTCTGATCTTTACTTTGTCAGGGCGGTTTATGCGCCTGCGGGCTTTGCCGGCGCGCGAAAAAACGCCTCCGGGCCATCCGGGGGCGCTTTTCGCAATTATTCGCCGCGCAGATAGGCGCGCAGTATGTCCAGCGCCGTCTCCCGCCGCCGCGCGGGCAGGTTTGAGAGCGCCTCCATCAGCGCCGCTTCGCCGCTTTCAGCCTCGTTCGTTCCGGCATCGCGCAGCAGCGCGTCCGGCGAGGTGTGCAGCGCCGCGCAGGCGCGCACCAGCGAGTCGATGGACATGCCCACCGCCCCGCGCTCCACGTCAGCCACGAAGCGCAGGGAGCAGTCCATGCGCTCGGCCAGCTGCTCCTGCGTAAGCTCCAGCGCCATGCGCCGCGCCTGTATGCGCCGCCCGGTGCGGGCGCGGTCGTAGGAATAGGTCATCGCAAACACCCGCTTTCTTCTCTTATGTATCATACGGAAGAAAGAGGTTGCAAAACATGAAGTGATGATGTATAATTAAAATACGCCGAAGATGTATATCCGCGATCGGGGAATGGGATGAGCTTCGGCGCGCGCCTTCCACTGTGGGGGCGCTTTTTGCGTCCTTTTGCCACGGGGGTATTTTTGCATTCCGGACCCGCGGCTCCAAGGCATCTCCCATGGACAAGGGCCGCTCAACGCTCTGCGCTTTCCGCTGTATGAGCGCTTTTTGCCGCCCTCCGCGCAAAAGACCTCTCCATGGACGCGGGCATTTTCGCCCTGCGCGAGCCCGCCGCCGCGCGAACGCTTTTTGCCCTTCCGCCGCGCTTCTGCCGCGCAAAATACAAGTTTTAACAGAAAAATCACGCCCGGAGCGGCTTTTTCGTTGCATTGCGGGCCGCGATGGTGTATAATAAATAGGCTTGCGTGTGGGCGAGGTATGCGCAAAAGCGCGTGCGAAGCCCCGGCAGGCAAGGGATGAAGCGGGAGGTTGCGGCGGAGATCGCCAGTCGCCGCCGGGAATTTCCGCAGACCAGTCCGAAGATCGGGCGAGCGTCGTCCGTCGGGCGCGCCGGCTCCAGGGCGGGAGCCGGCGGAAAAAAAGAAACGCACACGCCCGGATGCGTGTGCATGAGTTCGACAGGAGGTCAACTATGGCAAGCCAGAAGATCCGTATCAAGCTCAAAGCCTATGAGCACTCCATCATCGACCAGTCTGCCGCGCGCATCGTGGAGACCGCCAAGCGCAACGGCAGCCGCGTGTCCGGCCCCATCCCCCTCCCCACGGAGAAGGAGATCGTGACGATCCTGCGTTCGCCGCACAAGCACAAGGACTCGCGCGAGCAGTTTGAAATGAGGACGCACAAGCGCCTCATCGACATCCTGCAGCCCACGCCGCGCACCGTCGACGCCCTGACCAAGCTCGACCTGCCGGCCGGCGTCGAGATCGAGATCAAGCTGTGAGATACTGGCTTTTCCCAACCAAGAAAGAGGTGCAACAATGAAGAAGGCAATTCTCGGCAAAAAGATCGGCATGACCCAGATCTTCCTCGCGGACGGTCGTCTGGTGCCGGTCACGGTCGTCGAAGCGGGCCCCTGCGTCGTCACGCAGGTCAAGACCGCGAAGACCGACGGCTATGAAGCGATCCAGGTCGGCTTCGGCGAGCTCTCGGAGCAGAGGGCGAAGAAGCTGCTCAACAAGCCCGAGCTCGGTCATTTCAAGAAGGCGGAGGTCGCTCCCACCCGCTATCTGCGCGAGTTCCGCTTTGAGGACATTTCTTCCTATAAAGTGGGCGACGTCATCAAGTGCGACGTCTTTGCCGAAGGCGACAAAGTGGACGCCATCGGCATCTCCAAGGGCCACGGCTATTCCGGCGTCATCCAGCGCTGGAACCAGCACACCGGCCCCATGGCCCACGGCTCCAAGTATCACCGCGGCGTCGGCTCCATGGGCGCGAACTCCGATCCGTCCCGCGTGTTCAAGAACAAGCACATGCCCGGCCAGTACGGCTGCGAGCGCGTGACCGTGCAGAACCTCGAGATCGTCAAGGTGGACGCCGAGCGCAACCTGCTCATGATCAAGGGCGCGATCCCCGGCGCCAACGAGAGCCTGGTTACGATCCGCAATGCGGTCAAGGGTTAAGGAGGACAACTACGATGCCTAACGTGAAAGTTTTGAATATGCAGGGCGCCGCCGTCGGCGAGATCGCCCTCGCGGACGACGTCTTCGGCGTCGAGGCGCATGTGAGCGCCATGCACACCGTGGTGCGCGCCATTTTGAACGCGCAGCGCCAGGGCACCCAGTCCGCCCGCACCCGCACGGAAGTGCGCGGCGGCGGCCGCAAGATCTACCGCCAGAAGGGCACCGGCAACGCGCGTCATCATGGCCGCCGCGCCCCCCAGTTCACCCACGGCGGCGTGGTCTTCGCCCCCAAGCCCCGTTCCTACCGCATCAATGTGCCCAAGGCCATCCGCCGTCTGGCGATGAAGAGCGCGCTCTCCTGCAAGGTCACGGGCGATGAGATGATCGTGCTTGACAAGATCGAGCTTGCCCAGCCCAAGACCAAATTGGTCGCGCAGATGCTCAAGGCCCTCGGCTCTGAAAAGAAGGCCCTGATCGTCACCGAGAACGCCGACCAGGCCGTGGTGCGCGCCGCCGGCAACATCCCCGGCGTCAAGGTCGCCCACGTCGGCTGCCTCAACGTTCTGGACATTCTGAACTGCGACAAGTTCATCATCTCCCAGGACGCCGTGAAGAAGGTCGAGTCCATTTACAGCATGCAAGAGGAGGCGGAATAAATGAAGAGCCCCTATGACATCATCCTCCGCCCGGTGCTTACCGAAAAGTCCTACGACGCCATGGCCGAGAAGAAGTACACCTTTGAAGTGGCCGTGGACGCCGGCAAGACCGAGATCAAAATGGCCGTCGAGCAGGCGTTCGAAGGCGTGAAGGTCGCAAGCGTCAACACCATGCACGTCAAGGGCAAGGTCAAGCGCCAGGGCCGCACGCAGGGCCGCCGCCCGGAGCGCAAAAAGGCCATCGTCACCCTGAAGAAGGATTCCAAGGGCATCGAGTTCTTCGAGGGCATGGCTGAGACCGAGGCCTAAAGCCCCGAGGCAGAGCCTCTCCCCCAGCGCCTCTGCGCGCAGACAATGGTCCGGCTGGCCGATAAGCAGCCCAATAAGCTCAGAAAGGGAGAACCCAAGTTATGGCCATTCGAGTGTACAAGCCGACTTCGCCCGCGCGGCGCTTCATGTCGGTGCTGACGTTCGAGGAGATCACCAAGAAGACTCCTGAAAAGTCCCTGACCACCGACCTGCGCCACCGCGCCGGTCGCAACAACCAGGGCAAGATCACCGTCCGCCACCAGGGCGGCGGCGCGCGGCGCAAGTACCGCATCATCGACTTCAAGCGCCAGAAGGATGGCATCCCCGCCACCGTCAAGGCGATCGAGTACGATCCCAACCGCACCTGCTTCATCGCCCTTCTGTTCTACGCCGATGGCGAGAAGCGCTACATCCTCGCGCCTCTGGGCCTGAAGGTGGGCGACACGGTGATGAGCGGCCCCACCGCCGACATCCAGCCCGGCAACTGCCTGCCCATCGCCAACATCCCGCTGGGCACGCTGATCCACAATGTGGAGATCAAGCCCGGCAAGGGCGGCCAGATGGTGCGCTCCGCGGGCGTGGCTGCGCAGGTCATGGCCAAGGAAGGCGCGTTCGCGCAGGTGCGCCTGCCCTCCGGCGAGGTGCGCAAGGTGCCGATGACGGCCCGCGCCACCGTCGGTCAGGTCGGCAACACCGACCACTCCAACGTGCGCATCGGCAAGGCCGGCCGCAAGCGCCACATGGGCGTCCGTCCCACCGTGCGCGGCGTGGTCATGAACCCGGTGGACCATCCGCACGGCGGCGGCGAAGGCCGTTCCCCGGTCGGCATGCCCGCTCCGATGTCTCCGTGGGGCAAGAAGACGCAGGGCGTCAAGACCCGCAAGCATCGCAAGTATTCCGACAAGATGATCGTTTCCCGTCCGTCCAAGAAATAACTAAGCCCGAAAGGAGGCAAACCATCCATGAGCAGATCAGTCAAAAAGGGTCCTTTCATTCAGGAAGCGCTGCTTAAGCGCGTGCAGGAGATGAACAAGACCGGCGACAAGAAGGTCCTCAAGACCTGGTCGCGGTCGAGCACCATCTTCCCGGATTTCATTGGCCATACGGTTGCCGTCCATGACGGGCGCAAGCACGTTCCGGTCTATGTGACCGAGGACATGGTCGGCCACAAGTTCGGCGAGTTCGCCCCCACCCGCACCTTCCGGGGACACGCCGGAGAAAAAGCATCGGCCCGCAAGTGACGGAAGGAGAGTAAGAAAATGGCAACTCGTGTAAAGCAGAAGGCCGCCGCCCGCAAGGCGAATGCCGACAAGCGGCCGCGCGCCGTGGCCAAGTATGTGCGCGTCTCGCCCCGCAAGGTGCAGATCGTCATCGACCTCATCCGTGGCAAGCAGGTAGACGACGCTTTGGCCATCCTCATGTATACCCCCAAGTCCGCCGCCCCGGTGGTTGAGAAGCTCCTTGCCTCTGCCATCGCCAACGCGGAGAACAATCTGGAAATGAGCCGCGACAGCCTCTATGTCGCCGAGGTGTACGCCAACCAGGGCCCCACGCTCAAGCGCTACTGGGCGCGTTCCCACGGCCGCGCGGATCTGATCAAGAAGCACACCAGCCACATCACCATCGTGCTTGACCAGAAGAACTAGAGGGAGGAAAGAAAATGGGTCAGAAAGTCAATCCCCACGGCGCTCGCGTCGGTGTCATTCTGGACTGGAGCACCAAGTGGTACGCTGGAAAAAAGGATTTTTCCAATAACCTGATCGAGGATCACAAGCTGCGGCTGATGCTCAAGGAGAAGCTCTATCAGGCCGGCATCTCCCACATCGACATCGCCCGCACCAACACCCGCCTGCATGTGACCATCTTCACCGCCAAGCCGGGCATCGTCATCGGTCGCGGCGGCGCGGGCGCGGAAGCGATCAAAAACGACATCGCCAAGTTGACGGGCAAGCCGGTCAACACCGTGCAGCTCGACATCATGGAGATCAAGCATCCCGACACCAACGCCCAGCTGGTGGCCGAGAACATCGCCCAGCAGCTCGAAAAGCGCATCTCCTTCCGCCGCGCCATGAAGCAGACCATCGGCCGCGCCATGAAGGCGGGCGCCAAGGGCATCAAGACCTCGGTCTCCGGCCGTCTGGGCGGCGCGGACATCGCCCGCAGCGAGGGCTACCACGAGGGTTCCATCCCGCTGCAGACGCTGCGCGCCAACATCGACTACGGCTTTGCCGAGGCCAAGACCACCTATGGCCGCATCGGCGTCAAGGTGTGGATCTACAAGGGACAGGTGCTGCCCAAGGCCAAGAGGGCCCCGGCCGCTGCCGCTCCCAGAAGGTCTGAAGGAGGGAAATAAGTCATGCTGATGCCCAAGAGAGTCAAACACCGCAAGGTCCAGCGCGGCCGCATGAAGGGCAAGGCCCAGCGCGGCAATTTCCTGGCCTACGGTGAGTACGGTATCGTCGCCACCCAGCCCGGTTGGATCACCTCCAACCAGATCGAGGCCGCCCGTCAGGCCATGACCCGCCGCACCAAGCGCGGCGGCCAGGTCTGGATCAAGATCTTCCCCGACAAGCCCGTGACCGCCAAGCCGGCCGAGACCCGCATGGGTTCCGGCAAGGGCGCGCCCGAGTACTGGGTCGCGGTGGTTAAGCCCGGCCGCGTGCTGTTCGAGATCGGCGGCGTTACGGAGGAACTGGGCCGCGAGGCGCTGCGCCTGGCCGCCCACAAGCTCCCCATCCGCACCAAGTTCATCAAGAAGGAAGAGGCCGCCAAGGCCGAGGCCGAGACCGAAACGATAGGTGGTGACGAGCAGTGAAGACCAAGGAACAGATGAAGGCGCTCAGCCAGAAGACCCTGGCCGAGCTCGACACCGATCTTAAGGACAAGAAGAGCGAGCTTTTCAACCTGCGCTTCCAGCTTGCGACCGGGCAGCTTCAGAACACCGCGGCGCTCAAGCAGTGCAAGAAGGACATCGCCCGCGTCAAGACCGTCATCCGTCAGCTCGAAATGAGCGGCAAGGCGTAAGTAAAGGAGGCACATAAAAAATGGCCGAAAGAGGCAATCGCAAGACCCGTACCGGCGTTGTGGTCTCCGACAAGATGGACAAGACCATTGTGGTCGAGATCCGCACCCGCGTCAAGCACCCGCTCTATGGCAAGATCATGAACCGCACCACCCGCCTCAAGGCGCACGACGAAGAAAACGCCTGCGGCGTCGGCGATCGCGTGATGGTCATGGAGACCCGCCCGCTGTCCAAGGACAAGCGCTGGCGCCTCACCCAGATCATCGAAAAGGCGAAGTAACCGCGAGCAAGGAGGAACGCAGCAATGATTCAGCCTCAAACCAGATTAAAGGTCGCCGATAACTCCGGCGCCAAGGAGATCATGTGCTTCCGCGTGCTGGGCGGCTCCTTCCGCCGCTCCGGCAGCGTGGGCGACGTGATCGTCGCTTCCGTCAAGAGCGCGACCCCCGGCGGCGCGGTCAAGAAGGGCGACGTCGTCAAGGCCGTCATCGTGCGCACGAAGAAGCAGTATCGCCGCGTGGACGGCACCTATATCCGCTTCGACGACAACGCGGCCGTCATCATCAACGACCAGAAGCAGCCCCGCGGCACCCGCATCTTTGGGCCCGTGGCGCGTGAGCTCCGCGAGAAGGACTATATGAAGATCGTCTCGCTGGCGCCCGAAGTGCTGTAAGGGAGGACGCGACAAATGAGCAAGATGAATGTCAAGACCGGCGATACCGTCATCGTCATCTCCGGCGAAGGCAGAAAGCAAAAGGATAAGCCGGCGAAGAAGGGCAAGGTGCAGAAGGTCTTCCCGGAGACCGGGCGCATCATTGTCGAAGGCGTCAACATCGTCAAAAAGCATCAGAAGCCCCGCGGACAGGGCGTGCCCGGCGGCATCGTCGAGCGCGAGGCGGCCATCAACGTAAGCAACGTGATGATCGTCTGCCCCAAGTGCGGCAAGCCCACCCGCGTTGGACACAAAGTCAACGAAGGCGACGGCAAGCTCTCCCGCCGCAAGGTGCGCGTCTGCAAAAAGTGCAGCGCCGTCCTTGACAATTGATGAAGGAGGATATACGCTGTGGCCAGATTAAAGGATAAGTACCGCGCCGAAGTGGCCCCCGCGCTGAAAGAACACTTCGGTTACAAGAACGTCATGCAGATCCCCCGGCTTGAGAAGATCGTCATCAACATGGGTCTGGGCGACTGCAAGGACAACTCCAAGGCTTTGGAACTCGCCGTGACCGAGCTTTCCACCATCTCCGGCCAGAAGCCGCTGGTGACCAAGGCCAAAAAGTCCATCGCCAACTTCAAGGTCCGTTCCGGCATGAACGTCGGCGCCAAGGTGACCCTGCGCGGCGAGCGCATGTATGAGTTCGCCGACAAACTGGTCTCCATCGTCCTCCCCCGCGTGCGCGACTTCCGCGGCGTTTCCAACAAGGCCTTCGACGGCCGTGGAAACTACTCCCTGGGCGTGCGCGAGCAGCTGATCTTCCCCGAGATCGAGTACGACAAGGTCGAGAAGATCCGCGGCATGGAGATGGTGTTTGTCACCACCGCCAAGACCGACGAGGAAGCCCGCGAGCTTCTCAGGCTCCTGGGCATGCCGTTCCAGGCATAAGGAAGGAGGACATAAGCGTGGCTAAGACCAGTATGAAGATCAAGCAGCAGAGGGCGCCGAAGTTCTCCACCCGCGCCTACACCCGTTGCCGCATCTGCGGCCGGCCCCACTCGGTGCTGCGCAAGTATGGCGTTTGCCGCATCTGCTTCAGGGAACTTGCCTACAAGGGCCAGATCCCCGGCGTGCGCAAGGCCAGCTGGTGACCGAAGCAAGGAGGTTTTCAAATGCTTGTAAACGATCCCATCGCGGATATGCTCACCAGGATCCGCAACGCCCTTATCGCCAGGCATGACACCGTGACGATGCCCGCCTCGAACATGAAAAAGGCCATCGCCAACATTCTGCTTGACGAGGGCTACATCAAGAGCGTTGATTATATCGACGACGGCCTGCAGGGCCAGATCAAGATCGTGCTGAAGTACGCCCAGGGCAAGGAATCCGTCATCAAGGGCCTCAAGCGCATCTCCAAGCCGGGCCTGCGCGTCTACGCCAAGAACGACGAGATCCCCCGCGTGCTGGGCGGTCTGGGCGTGGCCATCGTCTCCACGTCCAAGGGCGTGATGAGCGACAAAAGCGCCCGCGCTGCCGGCATCGGCGGCGAAGTGCTGGCCTACGTGTGGTAATGGAGGTGTAAGAAAATGTCTCGTATCGGCAAACTTCCGATTCCGGTCCCGGCCGGCGTCACTGTGACGGTCGATGAGGACAACCTCGTTACCGTGAAAGGCCCCAAGGGCACGCTTTCCCAGAAAGTCAACAAGGACATCAAGGTGTCGCAGGAAAACGGCGAGATCATCGTCGCCCGTCCCAGCGATTCCAAGCCCCACAAGTCCATGCACGGCCTCTACCGCGCGCTGATTCACAACATGGTGGTCGGCGTGACCAAGGGCTTTGAAAAAGTGCTGGTCATGGAAGGCGTCGGCTACCGCGCGCAGGTCGCCGGCAAGCAGCTGACCCTGAACGTCGGCTACTCCCACCCCGTCACCTTCGACGCGCCGGAGTTTATCTCCTTCGAGGCGCCCGCCCCCACCCGCATCGTCGTCAAGGGCATCGACCGTCAGCAGGTCGGCGCCATTGCCGCCGACATCCGCGCCGTGCGCAAGCCGGAGCCGTATCTGGGCAAGGGCATCCGCTACGAGGATGAGCATATCCGCCG
This sequence comes from Candidatus Pullichristensenella excrementipullorum, assembly GCA_018713365.1. GTDB lineage: Bacteria > Bacillota > Clostridia > Christensenellales > Aristaeellaceae > Pullichristensenella > Pullichristensenella excrementipullorum. The sequence goes on along the minus strand of DVOU01000004.1, from coordinate 11,864 downwards.
CAAGGAAGGCAAGACCGGCAAGTAAGAAAGGGAGGTAACCGCAAATGTTTAACAAGCGTGACCGCAACGAAGTGCGGCGGATCCGCCACGAGCGCGTGCGCAAAAAGATCAGCGGGACGCCCACCCGCCCCCGCCTGTGCGTGTATCGCAGCAACGCGCACATCTACGCCCAGGTGATCGACGACGAGGCCGGCAACACCCTTGCCGCCGCCTCCACCGTGGAGAAGGACATCGCCGCCCAGATCGGCGAAATGGACAAGAAGGGCGCCAGCAAGCTCGTGGGCAAGACCGTGGCCGAGCGCGCCCTGGCCAAGGGCATCAAGGAGGTCGTCTTCGACCGCGGCGGCTACATCTACACCGGCCGTGTGGCCAAGCTGGCAGAGGGCGCTCGCGAGGGCGGACTGGACTTCTAAATAAGGAGGGAAACGCTCAATGCAGCGCAATAACGAGCAGATCAGCGAGTTCAAAGAAAAACTGGTCGCGGTCAACCGCGTTTCCAAGACCGTCAAGGGCGGCCGCAACATGCGCTTCAGCGCCCTGATGGTCGTGGGCGATGAAAAGGGCCGCGTCGGCTGCGGCATGGGCAAGGCCGCCGAAATTCCCGAGGCCATCCGCAAGGGCCTCGACGCCGCGAAGAAGGAGATGCGCACCATCCCCATTTCCGGCACCACCATTCCCCACGAGGTGACCGGCGTGTTCGGCACCGGCAAGGTCAAGCTCCTGCCGGCTCCCGAAGGTACCGGCGTCATCGCCGGCGGCCCGGTGCGCGCCGTCCTCGAAGCCGCGGGCATCAAGGACATCGTCACCAAGTCCATCGGCTCCAACAACAAGATCAACATGGTCAAGGCTACGCTCGAGGGCCTCAAGCAGCTTCGCAGCGCCGAGGAAGTCGCCCGCCTGCGCGGCAAGACCGTGGAAGAGATTCTGGGTTAAGGAGGTAAGCGAACATGAAGCTGAAGATCACCCAGACCCGCTCCACCATCGCCTGCCTCAAGGACCAGATCGCCACCATCAAGGCGCTGGGCCTGCACAGGATCGGCCACACGGTCATCAAGAACGACGACCCTGCCATTCGCGGCATGATCTTCAAGGTCAAGCACATGGTCAAGGTCGAGGAGATCGAAGACTAAGGAGGGCCCGAGATGAAACTTCACGAACTCAAACCCGCGGAAGGCGCGACCAGCGCCCGCAAGCGTCTGGGCCGAGGCATCGGCTCGGGCCTTGGCAAGACTTCCGGCAAGGGCCACAAGGGCGCCAAGGCGCGTTCCGGCGGCGGCAAGCGGCCCGGATTTGAAGGCGGCCAGATGCCCCTGACCATGCGCCTGCCCAAGCGCGGCTTCACCAACAACTTCCGCAAGGAATACGTCGCCATCAATGTCTCCCGCCTCGACGTGTTCGAGGACGGCGCCACCGTCGGCCCGGTCGAGCTGATCGAGATGGGCATCATCAAGAAGATCGGCGATGGCATCAAGATCATGGGCGATGGCGAACTGAACAAGAAGCTCACCGTGCAGGCGAACAAGTTCACCGCCACCGCGAAGGAAAAGATCGAGGCGGCAGGCGGGAAGGCCGAGGTGATCTGATATGTTTCAGACGCTGAAAAATGCCTGGAAGATCACCGAGCTGCGCAAGAAGATCCTCTACACGCTGTTCATGCTGCTGATCTACCGCGTGCTGTGCTTCATCCCCACCCCGGGCGTTGACACCGCCGTGATTCAGGACGCGATCAAACGCTTCTCGCTTCTGGGCTTCATCAACCAGATGACCGGCGCGGACCTTGCCAACTACTCGATCATGGCCATGGGCATCACGCCCTACATCAACGCCTCGATCATCATGCAGCTGCTCACCGTCGCCATCCCCAAATTGGAGGAGCTGAACAAGCAGGGCGAAGAGGGCCGCAAGAAGATCGCGCAGATCACCCGCTACGTCACCGTCGGCCTCGGCTTTGTGCAGGCCGTGGCGCTCACCGCGGGTCTTGGCGCATCCACGCAGGGCCCGCTCGGCCTGATCACCATCGGCTTCTGCCTTGCCGCCGGCACGGCGCTGGCCATGTGGATCGGCGAGCGCATCACCGAAAACGGCATCGGCAACGGCATAAGCCTCCTGATCTTCGCCGGCATCATCTCCAACTTTGCCGGCACCATCCGCGGCTACATCTACACGCTGTTTGTCGATATTTCCCAGTTCCCGCTGGGCAATTTCCTCGGCATCATCATCGTCTTCCTGATTTTGATCGTCGGCGTCACCTTCATCGACCTTGGCGAGCGCCGCGTGCCGGTGCAGTACGCCAAGCGCGTGGTGGGTCGCAAGATGTACGGTGGCCAGTCCACCCACATCCCGCTGAAGATCAACGCCAGCGGCGTGCTTCCGCTGATCTTCGCCTCCGCCATCATGCAGTTCCCGGCCACGATCTTCGCGTTCTTCCCGAACTCGCAGGTCTCGCTGTGGTGGAATGACAACGTGCATGCCATGAGCTGGGTCTATCAGGTCATCTTCGCGCTTTTGATCATCGCCTTCACGTTCTTCTACTCGTCGATCTCCTTCAACCCCGTGGAGATCGCCAAGAACCTGCAGCAGAACGGCGGCATGATCCCCGGCATCCGTCAGGGCAAGCCGACCTCCGACTTCATTCTCAAGATCTCTCGCCGCATCACGCTCTTTGGCGCCCTGTTCCTGGCGCTGCTCGCGGTGCTGCCCACGGTCATCTACGCCATCGCCGGCATCAGCCTGCCGTTCGCGGCTTCGTCGCTGCTCATTGCCGTGTCGGTCGCCATGGAGACCATGCGCCAGCTCGAGAGCCAGATGACCATGCGGCACTACAAGGGCTTCCTGAACTGACCGGGAGGTAAGGGCTTATGAAGCTGATCTTTCTCGGCCCGCCCGGCGCGGGCAAGGGCACGCAGGCGCTGGGGGTCTCCTCGCGCCTGAACGTGCCGCACATCTCCACCGGCAACATGCTGCGCGCGGCCGTGCGCAACGAGACCCCGATGGGCCTCGCCGCCAAGAAGTTCATGGACGCGGGCAAGCTCGTACCCGACTCGGTACTCATCGAGATGGTGCGCGAGCGCCTGACGATGACCGACTGCACAAACGGCTATCTGCTGGACGGGTTCCCCCGCACGGTGGAGCAGGCCGAGGCGCTTGAAGCGATCGCTTCCCCCGACTGCGTCATCAACATCTCCGTTCCCGACGAGCGGCTGCTCGACCGGCTCACCGGCCGCCGCGTCTGCGGCAAGTGCAGCGGCACGTTTCACATTTCCAAGCTGACGGATGAGCGCATCTGCCCGGTGTGCGGCTGGACGCTCACCCATCGGGACGACGACCAGCCCGTCACCATCCGCCAGCGCCTCAAGGTCTACCACGAGCAGACCGCGCCCCTCATCGGCTACTACGAGGGCAAGGGCAAGCTCAGGACCGTCGATGGCGACTGTGCGCCCGAGGAAGTGCTGGCAAGCATCCTCGCCGCTCTGGAGTAGCGCAATGATCACCATCAAATCCGCGCCTCAGATCGAGAAGATGCGCGCCGCCGGCGCCCTGCTGCACGATGTGCTGCAAGCGCTCAAAGCCGCGGTGCAGCCCGGCGTGACCACGCTGGAACTGGACCGTCTGGCCGAAAGGCTCATCCGCGAGGGCGGCGCCATCCCCTCGTTCAAGGGCTTTGAAGGGTTCCCCTTCTCCATTTGCGCCTCCGTGGACGATCAGGTCGTACACGGCTTTGCCACCAAAGACCGCCTGCGCGAGGGACAGGTGCTGTCCATCGACTGCGGCGTGATCTTAAACGGCTGGCAGTCCGACAGCGCCCTGACCGTGCCGGTGGGAACGATCGACGACAGGGCGGCAAAGCTGATCCGCGATACGGAAAAGTGCTTCTGGCTCGGCGCCGACCAGGCCCGCGCCGGCAACCGCCTGGGCGACATCTCCCACGCGGTGCAGGCATACGCCGAGGCGCAGGGCTACGGCGTCATCCGCGACCTGTGCGGTCACGGCATCGGCGAAGAGATGCACGAGGACCCGTCCATCCCCAACTTCGGCCGCCCCGGCCGCGGCGTGCGCCTGCAACCGGGCATGACGCTGGCCATCGAGCCGATGATCTGCATGGGCGACTGGCACGTGTACCTCTACGACAACGACTGGACGGTTGCCACGCGCGACGGAAGCATCTGTTCGCACTATGAGCATACCGTGCTGGTGACCGACGGCGAACCCGAGGTGCTTTCCTGCCCCGGCGCGTCCGTCCGGGAGATGGCGCGATGAGCGCCCCCGCCGTAGAGAGGGGCCGCCTGGCCCGCTCCAAAGCCGGAAGGGACAAAGGAAGGCTGTGCGTGGTGACCGAGGTGCTGGACGAAAACTTCGTGCTGACCCGGGATGGCCGCCTGCGCACGCTGGACCGTCCGAAGAAGAAGCGCAAAAAGCACCTTGCGCCGCTGAGCGCCCGCAACGAGGACATCGCCGCCGGGCGCACGGTCGAGGATCACGCGCTGCGCTCGTGGATATGCGAGGAGGAGGAAAAACTTGTCCAAGTCTGATGTGATCGAAGTCGAGGGCGTTGTCACGGAATCCTTCCCCAACGCCATGTTTGAAGTAGAGCTGCCCAACGGCCACAAGATACTGGCCCACGTTTCCGGCAAGATGCGCATGAACTACATCCGCATCTACCCCGGCGACAAGGTGACGATAGAGCTTTCGCCCTACGACCTCACCCGCGGCCGCATCACCTGGCGCAGCAAGAACTAAGGGCTTCCAAGCCCGACTTGAAGGAGGAAACCACCATGAAAGTAAGGCCTTCGGTGAAGCCCATTTGCGAAAAGTGCAAGGTCATCAAGCGCAAGGGTCACGTGATGATCATTTGCGAAAATCCCAAGCACAAGCAGAAGCAGGGCTAACACGCGCGTCTCCCCGCTTTTTGGGGCGGGGAGCCTCGCCATGTCCGGGGCACGTACCGGGCAGAGGGACAGACAGATCGGCGCCCGGAGCGGCTGCCCGCCAAGCGGGTCTCGGGGCCTTTCGATATTTCCGCGCCGCGCGTGTCGCCAGACGCGCGGACAGCGCCGGGCTTTTCCGGCGGACCATGAAGCCAACCAATTTGGAGGTGCATTGAACCAATGGCACGAATCGCAGGCGTAGACCTTCCCAGGGAAAAACGCATTGAGATCGCCCTGACCTATATCTACGGCATCGGCCGCACGACCGCGGACGAGATCATCGCCTCGACCGGCATCAACCCCGATACGCGCGTCAAGGACCTTTCCGAAAACGAGATCAGCGCCCTGCGCGATTACATCGACCATCACCTGAAGGTGGAGGGCGATCTGCGCCGCGAGGTCTCCATGAACATCAAGCGCCTGATGGAGATCGGCTGCTACCGCGGCCTTCGCCATCGCCGCGGTCTCCCTGTGCGCGGGCAGAACACCAAGCAGAACGCCCGCACCCGCAAGGGCCCCAAGAAGCAGGCCGCCGGCAAGAAGAAGGCCAAGTAACCTTAGACGCGAGAAATTTAGGGAGGAAACATCGCTATGGCAAAGCCGAAGCTGAAAAGGGTCACTCGCAAGCGTCGTGAACGCAAGCTCGTCGAGCGCGGCGCGGCCCATATCCGCTCTTCTTTCAACAACACCATCGTGACCATCACCGACACAAACGGCAACGCCCTGTCCTGGGCTTCCGCCGGCGGGCTTGGTTTCCGCGGCAGCAAGAAGTCCACGCCGTTCGCCGCCCAGTCGGCCGCGGAGACCGCCGCCACCCACGCCAAGGAGTATGGCCTCAAGACCGTGGACGTCTACGTCAAGGGTCCCGGCTCCGGGCGCGAGGCCGCCATCCGCTCCTTGCAGGCCGCCGGCCTTGAGGTCACCATGATCAAGGACGTCACGCCCATCCCCCACAACGGATGCCGTCCGCCCAAGCGCAGAAGAGTGTAATTAGGGAGGAAACCAAACATGGCCAAGAATACACAGCCCGTTCTCAAAAGGTGCAAGACCCTGGGCTTGTCTCCCGCGGTGCTTGGCTACTCCAAGGAGACCAAGCGCAATCCCAAGGCGCATGTGCGCCGCAAGCAGTCCGAGTACGGCCGCCAGCTGAACGAAAAGCAGAAGGTCAAGTTCATCTACGGCGTCTTGGAAAAGCAGTTCCACAGCTATTATGAGAAGGCCGAGCGCAAAAAGGGCATCACCGGCGAGATCATGCTTCAGGAGCTGGAGCGCCGCCTTGACAACGTGGTGTTCCGCATGGGTCTGGCCGCGACCCGCCGCGAGGCCCGTCAGCTGGTCAACCACGGCCATTTCGCCATCAACGGCAAGCGTTGCAACATCCCCTCCGCGCAGGTCAAGGTGGGCGATGTTGTCTCCGTGTGCGAAAAGAGCCGCGCTTCGGCCAAGTTCAAGAGCCTGATCGAGGAATACGGCAAAAAGGCGACGCCGCAGTGGATCGAGCGCGAGCCCGAGTCCTTCGAGGCGAAGATCGTCGCCCTGCCCGCCCGTGAGGACATCGACTACGAGGTCTCTGAGAACCTGATCGTCGAGCTTTACTCCCGCTAATTGCTGAAAGATCAGCGCATGGAACGCTCCGCGCAGCCCGCGCGGGGCAGACTCCGCGGTTGCAGCGCAAGTGTGCGCCGCGATAGGAGAGGAGGAAACGCTGAATGATAGATCAGATCGAAAAGCCGAAGATCGAACGGGTAGAGATCGGCGATAACGACCGCTATGGAAAATTCGTCGTCAACCCTTTGGAGCGCGGTTTCGGACAGACGCTGGGCAACTCCCTGCGCAGGGTGCTTCTCAATTCCCTGCCGGGCGTGGCCGCCACCAGCGTGCGCATAGAGGGCGTGCAGCATGAGTTTTCGACCGTTCCCGGCGTCAAGGAGGACGTCGCGGAGCTGATCCTCAACGTCAAGCTGCTCGCGGCCAAGCTGTTTACCGATCTGCCCAAGATCGTCACCATCGACGCGGTGGGTCCCTGCGAAGTCAAGGCCGGCGATATCCGCATCGACGACGAGGTGGAGCTTATCAACCCCGACCTGCACATCGCCACGCTCTCCGAGGGCGGCCATCTGCAAATGCAGATCACTCTGGAAAAGGGCCGCGGCTATGTCTCCGCCGAGCGCAACAAGCAGCTCGCCATGGAGCGCAACAAGGTCGGCGGCATGCCCATCGGCGTGATCCCGGTGGACTCCATCTTTACCCCCATCCGCAAGGTCAGCTATTCCGTGGAAGACACCCGCGTGGGTCAGGTCACCGACTATGACAAGCTCACCATCGAGGTGTGGACCAACGGCACCATCCTGCCCAAGGAGGCGCTGGCCAGCGCCGCGCAGATCATCACCAACAACATGCGCCTGTTCATCGACCTGACGGTCAATGTGGTGCGCGTGGACTACAACGAGCCGGAGGACAACAGCAAGGAAAAGGTGCTGGAGATGACCATTGAGGAACTCGACCTCTCCGTGCGCGCCTTCAACTGCCTGAAGCGCGCGGGCATCAACACCGTCGCCGAGCTCGTCCAGCGCAATCAGGAGGACATGATGAAGGTGCGCAACCTGGGCAAGAAGTCCCTCGAGGAAGTCGAGCAGAAGCTCATCGGACTGGGGCTGGCCCTCAAGTCCTCGGACGAATAACACATTTTCAAGGGAGGAACCCGTTATGGCCAATCGCAAGCTGGGCCGGCCGACCGATCAGCGCATGGCGCTTCTGCGCAATCAGGTGACCAACCTGATCTGGTATGGCCGCATCGAGACCACGCTGACGCGCGCCAAGGAAGTGCGCTCGCTGGCGGAGCGCCTCATCACCGTCGCCCTGCGCCAGTGCGACAATACCATTGAACTCAAGAAAGAGACCAGGAACGACAAGCAGCAGATCGTCGTCTTGGACGTCGTCAACGACAGCCCCGCGCGTCTGGCGGCCCGCCGCTATGTGATGCGCTACCTCTACGAGATCCCCGCCGTGCAGGGCAAGGACGAGGATAAGGAGGACTTCAAGGAGCGCGTCAAGAACGTCAAGCACCCCGTCGTGGAAAAGCTCTTCCGCGAGATCGCGCCCAAGTACAAGAAGCGCGCCGAGGAAAAGGGCCAGGGCGGCGGCTACACCCGCATCGTCAAGAAGGGTCCCCGTCGCGGCGATGGCGCCGAGATGGTCATCCTCGAGCTGGTGTGATTTTATCGCAGCGCAGCGCGCCGGGAACATCTCCCGGCGCGTTTTGCTTTGCGGCGGGCCGCGCTTTGCGGGCGATGAGCGCGGGCGTGCGTCCGCCGCGCGGCGCTCTTGCGCCGGAGGGAAAATTCTGCTATAATGGCATTACAAAATTTACCGGAAAGGACGCCGGAGGGCTTGACAGTGAACGCGATCGCGCATAAATCAGGCAGGCAGGCAGGCAGGCAGGCAGGCAGGATGGGTCTGCCCTTTCGGCGTTTCCGGAAAGAGAAAGCCACCGCACAGGGGCCGCAACGGGCCTCTGCGCGGCGGCTTTTTGTATGCTCAAAGGAAATGTCTGAAGGAGGCGGAATATGAAAAAGAAATTTTGGCTGACGGCGCTGCTGGCCGTCGCGCTGATGCTGCTGCTGGGCGGCGCGGCGCTGGCGGATTATAAAGGCTATTGTGAAGTTTGTGGAGATTGGAAGCTATTTCGAGTTCAAAGCATAACATACATTGATGATGACCAGCACGAAGTGATATTCGCCTGTGAAGGTTGTAGCGCTCGGAGGAACGATCAAACTCCTCATTCCGGCGGCACGGCGACCTGCACGCAGAAAGCCGTGTGCGACGGCTGCAAAAGAGAATACGGCGATTTTGCGCCGCACAGTTTCACGACCAGGGCCTCCGGCCAACTGGCCAGCGCCGCCACCTGCACCGAGGCCGCGAAGTATTATGCGCAGTGCGACAACTGCGACGCGGTGAGCGATACGGTCACGGTGTCCGTGGGCGACCCGGCGGGGCACAAGTACGCCAACAGCTACAAGAGCGCCGGGGACGGGACCTATTACCGCGCCTGCCAGAACGCCGGCTGCACGGCGAGGGACGGCGGCTACCGCCTTTACCGCATCATCCACAGCGGCGGCGATGGCGGCGGGCTCTGGTCTGCGCAAAAGTACAGCAAGGAAGATACCTGTACGCTGTCCATCCTAAGCAATGTCCCGGCCTACGCGGGCCACACCTTCCTCTATTGGCAGGATGATGCCGGAAACCGCTATACCTCCGGGGACAGCATCACCCTGACCAGCGCCAGCACGGATATCTGGGTGCGGGCCGTGTATGAGAAGATCGAGACCGAGTGCGACAAGTACGGCCATCTTTTCACCTACACCCCCTATTTCCAGCAGCACAAGGCGACTTGCGACCGCTGCGGATATGAGACCACGGAAAGCCATGTTCTCAACGCGGAGCAGACGCAGTGTACAAAATGCGGAGCGTACAGGTACAAGCTGACCTTCATCTCCGGCTTTGGCAACCCCCAGTGGGGAAGCACGGAGTATTCCGCGAAAGAGAGCTGCGACATCAGCATCACCACGTCCGTTCCGACCTGCTCCGGCGGCACGTTCGACCACTGGACGGATGGAAGCGGGCAGTACAGGGCTGGCGACGAGTATACCCTGACGGCGGGAAATCCCACGGCGACGCTCTATGCCGTGTTCAGCCATGAGGGCGCCTGCTCCGGCGACGACAGCGCGAATTGCACGGAATACGGCACCTGCCAGTATTGCCGCAAGCCGTATCTCGACCCGTACAACCACAGCTTTACCAGCAAGCCCTCCGACGAATTGGCCAGCGCCGCCACCTGCACCGAGGCCGCGAAGTACTACGTGCAGTGCGACCGCTGCGGCGCGGTGAGCGAGACGGAGACGGTCTCCGTTGGCGACCCGATGGGCCACGATTACAGCGGCGCGCCCGCCACCTGTACAGAGCCGCAGATCTGCGCCCGCGAGGGCTGCGGCGCAGTGCTGGACAGCGCGAAAGGCCATACCCCCGTTACCGACGCCGCCGTCGCGCCGACCTGCACGGCTACGGGCCTGACGGAGGGGACGCATTGCGAGGTCTGCGGGGACGTCCTCGTGGCGCAGCAGATCGTTCCCATGACCGGCCACAACTACAGGTCCGCCACCAAAGCTCCCGCCTGCACGGAGGGCGGCTATACCATCTACACCTGCATAAATTGCGGGGACCGCTATACGGCAAACGAGACCTCCCCGCGCGGCCACTGGTTCGGCGAATGGTCGGCAAACGGCGATGATACCCACAGCGCCCTCTGCCGCAGGAACGGCTGCAAACATACCGGCACGACCGCCTGCGCCTGGTTTGACGGGCAGTTGCTCATGCAGCAGGCGGACGAGGCGTATGCCTTCACCTTCTGCCCCGTGTGCGGCGAGGTCAGCGACGGCGCGTGTCTGTCGCTGGTCGAGGCAGCCAAAGCCGAGGCGCTGACGGAAACACTGCCCCGCGGCGAACTCGTCCTGCGCATGGGCGAACTGGCGAACGGCGAGACCATCCTCAGCGTGGGCTTTGAGTACAGCGGCAAACTGACCCAGCCCACGGGCGAGGTGAAGATCACCATCCCCGCCGCGCTGCTGGAGGGCTATACGCTCTCGCTGCTGGACGCGGACGGCGCGGAGAGCGCTCTGCCCTGCGCGATCGAGGACGGGGAAGCATCCTTCACGCTCTCCTTCGCGCCCGAGGACGGGGAAGAGGCGCCCGCCCCCATCCGCCTCATCCACCTGCGCCCCGTGTCCGCATAGGCGCTCTTTGCGGCTGAAAGGTAGGGATGATCCATCCATTTGCCCCCGTGTCCGAGCAGGCGATTTTTGCGGCTGAAAGGGGGTGGGGATGATCCATCCATTTGCCCCCGTGTCCGAACAAGCGCTTTTTGCGGCTGAAAGGGGAATGATCCATCCATTTGCACCCCCGTGTCCGTATAGGCGCTTTTTGCGGCTGAAAGGGGGTAGGGATGATCCATCCATTTTCCCCGTGCCCGAACAGACGCTGCGCGCGGACAACGGACGCCCTGACGCACAAAAACCGGCTCGCGGGCTTACCACCCTGCCAGCCCATTTCCCAAACATCCTGACGGCGAGGCTGCGAACGAACGCGGCCCCGCCGTTCATCTTTGCCCGCATGCGGCGCTTCCGGCGCGCCTTTCGCGCCCGCCGGAGACGCGGGAGGGCGATGACCCGCGGACTTTTTTCGACTTGTCCGGGCGTCCATCCAGACCGGGAGGCGGTGAGGGAGGAAAGGCGTCAGACCGGAAGCGTCAAGTTGCAAAGGCGGCGGGACAGGGGCGCGGGAGCGGAAGACCCGGTCGAGGCAGGGGAGCGGCGGGAAAGGGGATGGCGAAGTATGGAAGCCGGCATTTTCCATGCCGGGCGGCGCGCCTTGCCCCGCAGGGGCGAGGCGTGACGCGAAAAATGGCAAGCGCAGCAGCAAGCCCCGCGGCAAGCGCAGCAGCAAGCCCCGCGGCAAGCGCAGCGGCAAGCGCAGCGGCAAGCCCCGCGGCAAGCGCAGCGGCAAGCCCCGCGGCAAGCCCAGCGGCAAGCCCGGCAGGTATCCCCGCGGATGCCTCGAAGATTTCTTCGCGCATTTCGAGGCGGTTTGCCGTGGGGATGCCCAGTTGGGTACAGCGACGGAGCGAGCGGCGACTGGCAGGCAGAACGGCTTCACGGGGCAAACAAAGGCCTTTCAGCGCGGTGGGGTCTGGGCGGCTCACCGGCACGGCGAAACGATGGAGAAAGAAGCAAGACGCAAAAAGCATCAGCAGATATGAGACCGTCCCAAACTTTGTGTAAACCTCCCATGAGGTGTAGAATAGAAGCATCACACAGGAGGTAAAACACATGGCCAGAAAGAACCGCACCCCGGAAGAAAAGGCGCGACGGGAGAAGATCCGGGAGC
>DVOU01000003.1:0-25945 GCA_018713365.1 Candidatus Pullichristensenella excrementipullorum | reverse complement strand
GGCGAATCGGTTCCAGCGCGTATCTTGTGGTTGTGCAGGTTTGAAACCTCCGCCGGCTTGTTCAATCGGCGTTGCGCTTTGCAAGAAGGCCAGCAGTGCGGGGTCGTGGGAATGCCCAGCCAATCCGACGCTTGTAAGAATCTGAATATTAACAAGCGCAACCCATAAAAACCCCTTGATTTCTGATGCGAAAACAGCTATAATAATAGACGTGGCTTTCAGTCCACAACATTTTGTTTGGAAGCGTATCGAAGTGGTCGTAACGAGCCGCACTCGAAATGCGGTTGTCCGAGAGGGCACGTGGGTTCGAATCCCACCGCTTCCGCCAAAGAAGCACTGCAATTTTGATACAATGGGTATCAGGGTTGCGGTGCTTTTTCTTGCTCTTTTCAGAATAATCTGATAGTATAAAGTAAATCTGGTATTCAGGAGACGGATATGAAAAATCAACGCGTTTTATTGCCCTATTTATACGCCCTTATCACCATTGTCTGTACCTTCCTGGTAGGTCAGCTTATCCTGTGGTTTGTACCGGACAACACGAATATCTGGGCTTCTGTGCTGTTCATTTTCATGAATCTGCTGCCGATGCTGGTTGCCTTTGGTTTCGTGCGGATGTCCGGTGAAATGTCTGGAATAGGGCAAATTCTTAAAGCGGCGTTTTCACCGCACGAACGCCGGTATGCCTATGTCACCGCTCTGGCGGTGCCGCTTATCTATTACGGAATATCAGTTTTACTGGGAAATGTGACTTTTACCGGTTCCCCATTTTCGGCCATGATTGCCTATTTCCCCTGGACGCTTTTGCAGGGCGGACTGGAAGAGGTGGGGTGGCGATGGTATCTGCAAACCCATATATCCATAAAGAAAAGTTTTGTGCTGAAAATGCTCGTTATATCCGTCATCTGGTTTGTATGGCATTTCCCCATCTATCGTCTGCCGTGGATCACGGCTGGTTCCTCCAATTACCTCATCTTTTTCCTGATGATACTTGGGAACACATTTACCCTGGGTGCAGTAAAAGAATTGTCGCGCGGCTCCATTCCTTGCATTCTCGCCCATATGCTTATAGACACAGCGGCGGTCACCATGCTTGTTGGGAGCAATTTAACAAAAGTAGCTTTGCTTGTCGGCGTGGAAATTATCCTCTCTGTGATTCTGGTAGGCATATTGGGCCGCAGGCAAAAGCAGCAAAGCCAGGTCTGAACCCCCTTAGCGCAAAGTGAACCCCCTAACGCCAAAGGGGGTTCATTTGTATCACAATTAGAGCCATTTTCCACAGCGGCCCGTCCTTTTTCGGACGGGCCGTTTTCTATCCAGAGGACAGAGCGAACGGAGGATGCCGGTTGTTGATCGACGGAAATCCCATGGAAAAGGAAGCCATGGTCATGTTCCATCAGGGCGACGATGCCGAGGGGCACCGCCTGCAGGACGCCTTCGCCAGGGCGTTTCAGGAAGAATATCAAAGCAGGGATCACTGCCCCTGCACCAGCGCCTGCAAGTACCACGGCAACTGCAAGGTGTGCGTGGCCATCCACCGGGCGCACACGGAACACGTGCCCCGCTGCCTGCAACCGATGCTGGACGAGCGGTTCGCGCCGCTGCTGGGGCTGACCGAAAAAGACCTGCCGAAAGAATGACCGGCGCAAAAGACCTCCGGGGCGCATGCCTCGGAGGTCTCAGGATGTTGACAAAGTGGGCAGACTGGCAGAGCGTTGAGAAAGCCCGCAAGCCAAGGATGCAAGTTTGCTGACGCAGGAAGCAAAAATCGCCTCTGATTTTTTATATCAGAGCGATTTTTGCGGTTGCGGGCTTTATCAGCGCTCTGAGACCTCCGGGGCGCATGCCTCGGAGGTCCTGTTTCAGAGCGCTCAGATGACGCGCGGCTCGGGGATGACTTCCTTGCTGAAATCGTAGTCCGCGGCCACGGCTTCCATGTGCGCCTTCATGCAAAACTCCGCCATTTCCGGGCTGCCGGCCTCAAAGGCGTTGACGATGGCGCGGTGCGCGGGGATGAAGTTCTGCACATTGTTGGGGATCGTGAAGGTCTTGTTGCGGAAGGTGATGAGGCTGCGCTCGATCTTGCGGTTGATGTCGATGAGCAGCTTGTTGCGCGTGCATTCAAAGATGAACGTGTGGAACTTTTCATCGCACACGGCCAGTTTGACGTTGTCGGCCTCCGCCGCCGCCTGCTCGGACTCGGCCAGTATCTCGCGCAGATGCTCCACGTCCTTCGCGTCGCAGCGCTTGAGCGCCAGCTTGGCGGCCAGAGGCTCGATGACCAGGCGCACGTCGATGAGGTCCTTGACCTGTATCTCGTTTTTGCGAAACCAGTCGGCAATGTCCTCGGAATCCTGCTCGCTCTTGCTGGCGATGAACGCGCCTCTGCCGGGGCGCAGTTCCACCAGGCCCTTTGCCTGCAAAAGGCGGATGGCTTCGCGCACCGTGCCCCTGCCGACGGAGAGCGTCTGGCAGAGCTGTTTTTCCGTGGGCAGTTTTTCGCCGATCTGGACCTCGTCAGAGAGGATATATTCGCGTATCTGACGCTCGGCCTGCTCCACGCTGGAGACTTTCTCGATCGGCTCCATACGGTATACCCCCTCTCTGCCATCGCCGCGCAGAGGGCCGGCGCTGACCGCACAGCCGCCCTTGCGCTCAATAAACGATGCTCTAATTATATCATGCCTTGCTTGCATTGACAAGAATGTTTCGCAACTTCCATCCGGCGCGGACGCCGCGCGGAAGGAGCGGCATTCTCCTCCTTTCTGCCCGCTCGCCGCCTCAGCCGCCCAGATAGGCCTTGCGTATCTCGTCGGACGCGATCAGTTCGTTGGCGGGGCCGTTGGCGGTGATGTAGCCGTTTTCCAGCACGTAGGCGCGGTGGGCAATGGACAGCGCCATGTAGGCGTTCTGTTCCACCAGAAGCACAGGAACGTGCTTTTCGCGGTTGATGCGCACGATGACATCGAACATCTCATCGACGATGACCGGCGCCAGGCCCAGCGAAGGCTCGTCGAACATGATGAGCCGCGGCTCGGCCATCAGGCCGCGGGCGATGGCCAGCATCTGCTGCTCGCCGCCGGAGAGCGAGCCGGCCAGCTGGTTGCGGCGCTCCTTGAGGCGAGGGAAGATGGCGAACTGCTCCTCCATCTTTTCGGCCATCCGCCTGCGATCGTAGTTTTTGGAATAGGCGCCCATCTCCAGATTGACCTGCACGGAGAGGTCCGGGAAGACCAGGCGGCCTTCGGGCACATAGATGATGCCACGCTTGACGATGTTGTGGGAGGGCAGTTTGTCTATGCGCTCGCCCATGAAGGTGATGGTGCCGTTCTTCGGCGGCCGCAGGCCCATGATGCTGCGCATGGTCGTGGTCTTGCCGGCGCCGTTGGAGCCGATGATGGAGACGATCTCTTCCTCGTAGACATCCAGACTGATGCCGAAGAGCGACTGCACCTCGCCGTAAAAGATGTCGACATCCCGCAGGGAAAGAATGGGCTGCTTATCCATTGTTGGCCACCTTGAACCTTTCTCCCAGATACGCCTTGATCACCTCTGGGTCATTCTGGATCTCCCTGGGCGTGCCCTCGGCGATCTTGGCGCCGAAGTTGACCACGGTGATCATCTGACTGACGTTCATGACCACGTCCATGTTGTGTTCAATGAAGAAGAGCGTCTTGCCCTCGTCGTAGATGCGCAGCAGCAGGCGGATGAAGTCGGCGCGCTCGGAGGGGTTCAGGCCCGCCGCCGGCTCGTCCAGAAGGATGAGCTTGGGATCGGTCATCAGCGCGCGGCCGATCTCCAGCACCTTGCGGTTGCCGTAGGGCAGGTTTTTCACCAGTTCGTTGCGGATGGAATACAGGCCGATGTAATCGAGCATGTGTTCCGCCTTTTCCCGCAGCATCTTTTCCTCCTGACGCAGCTTGAAGGGGCGCAGGATGCTGGGAAAGAGGTCCAGCTTCGTCAATTGGTGGCCGCCGACCATGACGTTTTCCAGCGCGGTCATGGTGTTGTAGACCTTGATGTTCTGGAAGGTCCTGCCGATGCCCAGACGCGCGATCTGGTAGGTCTGCATGTTGGTGATCTCTTTGTCCATGAAGTAGATGTGGCCGCTGGTGGGGGGATAGACGCCCTCGATCATGTTGGTCGCGGTGGTCTTGCCCGCGCCGTTGGGGCCGATGAGCGCGTGGATCTCATGCTCCTTGACCTCCATGCACAGGTCGTTGACCGCCACCAGACCGCCGAATTTTTTCGTGATGTGATCCAGCTTCAGCATCGTTGCCATAGTCAGACTCCTTTCGCGTCAGCGCAATGCCCTGGTATCGCGCCGCGTCAGCTTGCGGAAGAGCTTGCGCAGCAGCGGCCACAGGCCGTCCGGCACGAAGATGGCCATGACCAGACAGACCGTGCAGAACATCAGCCAGTAGTAATCGTCAAACTCACGCAAAAGCTCGGGCAGCACCGTCACCAGCGTGGCGCCGATGATATTGCCCGGCACGCTGCCCAGGCCGCCGAGCATGAGCATGGCGATGTAGTTCTGGGAATGGGTGATGGTGAAGCCGGTGGGGTTGAGGTAGGTGTTGTAACCGGCGTACATGCAGCCGGCGATGACGGCGTAGATGGAGGCCAGCGTGAAGGCCTGGATCTTCAGTTTGGAGATGTGGATGCCGTCGGCCTCCGCCGCCTCGACATTGTCGCGGATCGCCTTGTAGGCGCGGCCCCACTTGGAGTAGACGATGTGGATGGCGATCAGCGTGAGGATGACGGTGAAGATGAGGTTGAGGTAGAAGTAGCTGTTCTTGTCCGCAAACGCAAAGAAGAACGACAAGTGCGGTATGTTGGAAAGCCCCATGGTGCCGCCGGTGACGTCGGCAAGGTTGCTCGCCAGCAGGCGCACGATCTCCGTAAAGCCGATGGTGGTCAGGGAGAGGAAAAAGCCCTTCAGACGCAGGCTGGGGAAGCCCAGGCAGCGGCCCAGCGCCAGGCCGACGGCAAACAGCGCGAACAGCGCCACCCACGGCTCCCAACCGCCGGTGGTGGTAAGCACGCCGTAGGTGTAGGCGCCCAGCGCCAGCATGCCGGCCGTGGCCAGGTTCATCTGCCCGGTGAGGCCGGTGATGAAGTTCAGCCCCAGCACAAGCACGATGTTGTACAGAAGCATGTTCATGACGCTCTGCACATAGGTATTGGAAACAGAAAAGAACACGATGAGCAGCGCAAGGCCGGCCGCGGTGGCCACGGCGGCGATGATGCCCTTGCGAATGGCCGTGTTTTTGTTCATGATCTTACTCCTTCCGCGCGTTGGCGATCACGCCTTTTTCGCCTTGATGATGCCACTGGGCCGGATGAGCAGGAAGACGATCATCAGACCGAAGGCGAGTACGTCCTTGTACACGGTGGGCAAAAAGAGGATGCCGAACTGCTCCACAAGGCCGATGAGAATGCCGCCGATGATCGCGCCGGGGTAGCTGCCAAAGCCGCCGATGACGCCCGCGCAGAAGCCCTTGAGGGCCACGGAGGCAACCATGCTGGTGTTGACATTGTACAGCGGCGCGCAGAGGATGCCGATGACGCCGCACAGCGCCGCGGACAGCGCCACCGTGAGGTTGATGCTGGCCTTGACGTTGATGCCCATCAGCGCCGCCGCGTCCTTGTTCTGGGAGACGCAGATCATCGCCTTGCCGGCCTTGGTCTTCTTGAAGAACAGCTGCAGGGCGACCACGATGATGATGGACACGCCGATGATGTACAGATACGATTCGCTCAGCACGGTGGAGCCGATGTTGACGCTGCTGCGCAAAAAGCCCTTGACGGTGAACGGCAGCGTGCCCCAGGTGAGGCGGATGATCTCCAGCACGATGCGGCTGAGCATCATCGTGCCGAACATGGCATAGGTGACAAATTGCAGATTGCGCAATGGATTTAACACGATGGTGGCCACCAGCACGCCAAAGGCCATCATGCACACGATCGTCAAAACAATGGACAGCCAGTGGGAAAGGCCCAGCGCGCGCTCAAACGTGCCCGCGAAGATGTAAGCGCCCAGCACGATGAAGCTCTCGTGGGCGAAGTTCACAAGGCCGGTGGCGTTGAAGATCAGCGTATATTCCGTGGCGACCAGAAAGTAGATACAGCCCATCGCGATGCCGGTGATGAGAAGCTGCGGAATGTTTATCCCTGCCAAAATGCTCACGCGAACACTCCTTCCAAGGCTTGGATACGACTTGCGCCGCCGCCTTAGCGGGGCAGCGGCGCATGGTCGTTGTTGAGGATGGATTACGCGTCTTCGCCGAAGCCGTAATCAGAGGCCAGAGAGACGCTGCCCGTCATGGTGGGCACGCCGTCCTGGATCTTGGCGATACCGATCTCGTAGATCAGGTTGGTGTACTCGTCGGCGTAGACGGTGCCGATGATGCTCTCGAAACCGTTGATGCTGGCGATGGCGTCGCGGATGGCGGCGGGCTCGATGGAATCAGCGTTGCGGATGGCTTCCACAGCCAGCATGGTGTGGCAGTAGTAGAGGGCGCCCTGGACGTCCGGGGTGGGGTTGTTGCCGTACTTGGCTTCCCAGGCCTCGGTGAAGGCCTTGGACATCTCGTTGGTGTCGTTGGTGGCGGAGTAGTCGCACACGCAGCCCCAGCCTTCGACCCAGTCGTTCTCCATCATCTCCAGCACCTGCGTCTGGGCGAGGATGGGGTTCATGTAAACGATCTGGTCGCGCAGGCCGGCCTCGTACATGGCCTTGGCCAGCGCCACGGCGGCGATGTCATGCGTGGAGGACACCCAGGCGTTGCAGCCGGCGGCGATCGCCTTCTGGATGTAGGCGGTCAGGTCGGCGTCTTCCTTGTTGTGGAAGTCCACGTAGAACTCGACGCCGTTCTCGGTGAAGTACTCCTGATAGCTCTCGGCGGCGGAGGTGCCGGTCTCGTCGTTGCAGCAGACGATGCCGACCTTCAGGCCTTCGGTGGAGCCGTTGGCGGCCACGTAATCGTCGATCACGGCCTTGCCCAGCGCCAGCACGTTGATGCCGTCATCGCAGCGGTTGTGCCAGATCCAGGGGTTCTGCAGATCGTCGATCTGCACGGAGGTGGCGGAGTTGATGATCGGGACCTGCAGTTCGCGCATGGTGGCATCCAGCGCGATGGTCGCGCCGGAGAAGTACGGCCCAAACAGCACGCACGCGCCGTTGGAGACGAGGCGGCGAACAGTGGTGTCACAGAGGGTGGAGTCGCCCTGATCGTCTTCGACCAGCAGGGTGATGGTATAGGTGGTGCCGTCGGAAAGGGTGATGCCGCCGGCGTTGTTGACCTCTTCGATGGCCAGCTCCATGCCCTTCTGGGCCTGTTCGCCGCCAGCGGCCTGCGAACCGGTCACAGGAGCGGTAAGACCGAAGATGATCTCACCCGTAGCGCCTTCGGCAAAGGCGCAGGAGCCCGCGAGCAACATCACAGAAATGAGGATCGCCAGTAACTTTTTCATTGTTTTCCCTCCGTTGGTCTATATTTCCTGAGGCGACATTGCCTCAGAGTTTCCCGATTTCCTTGAGGATGGAGAGCGTGACCTTCATCTCCTCCTCGGTGGCAGGGGCGAGCGGCAGGCGCGGCGGCCCCAGCTTGATGCCCGTGACGGCCTCGATGGCCGGACGCAGGATGGAGTTGGGCAGCAGGCGGCCGTTCTGGCCGGTGGACTTGCAGAAGCGGTACAGCGGGATGAACAGTTCCTTGGCGCGGGCGTTGTCGCCCTCGGCAAAGGCCTTGAAGATGGCGCGGATCTCGTGGCCGAAGATGTGCGCGCCGCCCGAGACCAGGCCCATCGCGCCCTGCACGATGGTGGGCAGGAGCATGACGTCGTCGCCATTGTAGACGGCGAAATCGGGATCCACATCCTGCGTGGCGAGGAAGAAGTCCGTCACCTGCGTGGGGTTGATGCCGGCCTCGTCCTTGATGCCGACGATGTTGGGGATGGCGGCCAGGCGCGCCACCGTTTCCGGCTCCATGTTCACGCCCACGAAAATGGGGATGTTGTAGAGCATGATCTTCGCGGAAGTACTCTCAGCGAGCTGCTTAAAGTGGAGGTAGAGGCCCTCCTGCGTGGGCTTATTGTAGAAGGGGCAGACCACCAGGCACAGCTCGATGCCCAGGTTTTCCGCCGCCTTGGTCAGGGCGATGGTCTCCTTGGTGGAGGCGCAGCCCGTGCCGGCGATGACCGGCTTGCGGCCCGCGGCGGCCTTGAGGGCCGTCTCCATCAGCTTGACGCGCTCGTCAAAGGTCAGCAGCGAGGCTTCGCCCGTGGTGCCGGTGACGATCAGCGAATCGCACAGATCGTTCTTGATAAGGTACTCGATCAGTTCGGCATAGCGGTCGTAATCGACGTTCTCGTTCTCGTCATAGGGCGTGATGAGCGGGAGCAGTATCTGTCCGTACTTTTCCTGAAACTTCACGGGATCGACCTCATTTCCTTGATATGATTGTATGATGTCATTCCATGGCATAAATGTAGCACAGTCTTTGCGTTTTGTCAATAACCAAACTCAATATTTAATAATTAGTAGTATTGCACATAAATCCTCGCGTATCATTTTCTATTTGATGGAGTTAAAGAAATGTCCGTGCGCCGTTGACAGATGGCGTTCCCGCGGAGTATAATGATATTGTATGATGTCATAATACAGATCAAAAACAAGGAGGGGCACAGATATGAAAGCGATCCAAGGGATGTTCCCGCCGATCGTCACCGCCTTCAAGGCCAATGGCGACATCGACGAACCGCTGGTCGCGGCGGAAATGGACTTTGCCCTGCGCGCGGGCGTACAGGGCCTGAGCGTGGCCGGCAGCACGGGCGAAGGCCCGACCCTTTGCGACGAGGAACTGCGCGACATGGTCCAGTTGGCCCGGGAACGCGCGGGCGACGAGCGCCCCGTGATCTGCGGCGTCATGCGCGGCTGCACGCGCGACGCGGTGCGCGCCGGCAAAGTGGCGCGCGACGCAGGGGCGGACGCGCTGATGATCACTCCCACCGCCTACAATGTGCTTGTGCCGGACGAGCAGGGCATGTTCGACTTTTACAGCACGCTTTCGCGCGAATTGGAAACGCCGATCATCATCTACAACGTCATCCCGCAGAACACCATCACGCCCCGCCTGTTCCACCGCCTGCTGAACGAAACGGAGCATGTCATGGGCATCAAGCAGAGCGTGGGCGGCGTGCCCGCTCTCTACGCCATGAAGATGGAAGTGGGCGATCAGGGCCGCCTCTACGCCGCCACGGATGACATGCTGGCCACCTGTTACAGTCTGGGCGCCTGCGGAGCCATCTCCGCGGTGGTGGCGGCCTTCCCCGCCGAGTGCGTGGAGATGTGGACGGCCTTCAACGCCGGCGACCTTGCGCGCGCCTACGCCATTCAGGACAGGCTCTACAAGCCCTGGCAGTGCATCGCGGGCAACCAGTTCCCCATCCGCCTCAAGTACGCCCTCAAGCTGCTCGGGCGCGACACGGGATACTGCCGCAGCCCCATCACCCACCTCTCTGATGAAGAAAAGCGCCAGATCGAGCGCGCTTTTGAAAACTGGGACTGATCTTTTCAGCCGCGGCAAACGCGGCCGAATGACATTGTGAGCAAAGGAGAATGCACATGAACGACCCTCTTTTCAGTGTAAAGGACAAGATCTGCATCGTCACCGGCGGCATGGGGCAGATCGGCAAAAACTTCGTGCAGGAGCTGTACCGCCGCGAGGCGCGCGTGGCCGTGTTCACCGCGCACCTCAGCCCGGAGCGCGTGGAAAAAGTGTTCCCCAGCGCGGAATATGACTACGACCGCCTGCGCTGCTATCAGGTGGACATCAACGACAAGGCCACCATCGAGGCCGCTCTGGACGAGATGGAAAAGATCTGGCCCGGCGCCCCGGACGTGCTGGTCAACAACGCCGGCATCGACACGCAGCCCAGCGCGCCGCCGGAGGTGTCCGGCCCGTTTGAGAAGTTCCCCGAGAGCGTCTTCCGCGAGGTGGTGGACGTGAATCTGGTGGGCACTTTCCTCTGCTGTCAGGCCGTGGGCGCGCGCATGGTGCGCGACGGCAAGGGCGGCTCCATCATCAACATCGGCTCCATCTACGGCATGCTCTCTCCCATTCAGGACATCTACGCCTACAAGGAGGAGCGCACGGGCGTTCCCTTCATCAAGCCCGTGGCCTACTCGGCGGCGAAATCCGGCATATACAACCTCACCCGCTATCTGGCCACCTACTGGGGCAAGAAGGGCATCCGCGTCAACACCCTCACCCCCGCCGGCGTCTGGCGCGACACGCAGGACGAGACCTTCCAGGCCAACTTCTGCGCCCGCATGCCCATGGGCCGCATGTCTCAGGAAAATGAGTACAACGGCGCGCTGATCTTCCTCGCCTCGCAGGCGTCTTCGTTCATGACGGGTTCGAATCTGGTCATCGATGGAGGTTGGACGGCATGGTAAACTGGCGTCGCGAAGACCTTGCGCGCATCTTCTCCGCGCTGGTGCTGCCCGTGGACGAAAGCGAACGGCTGGACCGCGGCGCGCTGCGCGCTTTGGTGGAGATGGAGCTTTCTGACGGCGTGGAAGGCTTTTACTGCTGCGGTTCCTCCGGCGAGGGGCTGCTGATGAGCCTTGAAGAGCGCATGCAGGTGGTCGAGGACGTGATGAACACGGTCAACGGCCGCGTCAGCGTGGTGGCCCACGTGGGCACCGTGCGCACGCAGGATGTCATCACCCTCGCCCGCCACGCGCGCGAGGTGGGCTGCACGGCGATCTCCATGATCCCGCCGTATTACTACCACTTCTCTCTGGAGGAGATCACCGGCTATTACGAGGCGGTGGCCCGCGCCGTTCCCGACATGCCCATCATCCTCTACAACATCCCCCAGTTCACGGGCGTGGAGTTCACCAAGGAAAACGCCGCCCGCCTGATGGAGAATCCGAACATCATCGGCATCAAGCACACTTCCCACAACCTCTACGCCCTGGAGCGGCTCTCCATGGCCTACCCGGACAAGTGCTACCTCAACGGCTTTGACGAGATGTTCCTCGGCGCGCTCGCCATGGGCGCGGAGGGCACCATCAGCACCACGACCAACCTCTTCGCGCCGCTGTTTCTGCGCATCCGCGAGGCGTTCCGCGCCGGCGACATGGCCCGCGCGCAGCGCCTGCAGCACCAGCTCAACGCCCGCGT
This sequence comes from Candidatus Pullichristensenella excrementipullorum, assembly GCA_018713365.1. Classification (GTDB taxonomy): domain Bacteria; phylum Bacillota; class Clostridia; order Christensenellales; family Aristaeellaceae; genus Pullichristensenella; species Pullichristensenella excrementipullorum. The sequence goes on along the minus strand of DVOU01000003.1, from coordinate 14,750 downwards.
GGAGACGCTGGTGAAGCACGGCATCTTCGCGGCGACGAAGTACGGCTGCACGCTGCGCGGCGTGCCCTGCGGCGCCTGCCGCGCGCCCTTTGCCCCCCTCAGTGAAGCGGGCAAGGAGGCCGTGCGCCGCCTGCTGGCGGAGCCGATCGACTTCTGCTGACAAACCGACACCCGGCCGGCAGGCGCGCGTCTGCCGGCCGCAGGATGTTGACAAAGTGGGCAGACTGGCAGAGCGTTGACAAAGCCCGCGACCGCGAAAATCGCCCCAATCTCTTTTATCGGGGCGATTTTTCGGCCGTGGGCTTTCTCAGAACGCTGGCATCGCCCTCCCGTTGGGCAAGGCGATGCCTTTGTCATACATCTTGCAGCCAGCGCGCGAAGGCCGCTTCGTCGCCGTGGAAGACGTTCAGGTCTATGTATTGCTCCTCGCCCTGATAGCCGTCCAGCAGGCCCTTGTCCGAATACTGCCAGAAGGTCCAATCCCCGCCGGGCAGGGTGAGCGCGGGCCAGAGGTAAACATCGCGTATCCAGAGGGGATAGCCGTCAAACGCGCCTTGCAGGTACATGCGGTAACTGCGCGATGTGGCGTAGAGGACGGGCTTTCGCCCCGTCCCCGCCTCCAGCGCTTCGAGCAGGGCGCGCAGTTCGGCGCGGGTCGCTTCCACGTCCGGCGGGTGGTCGAAAAACTCGCCGTAGAACTCGAAGTCCACCGCGCAGGGCAGGGAAAGCGGTTGATCGCGCAGGGCGGAAAGAAAGTTCTCCGCCTGCGTCTTTCCGGCGCTCTCAAAGCTGAAAAAGTGGTAGCCGCCGGCGGGAACGCCCGCCAAGGCCGCGTTTTGGGCGTTTTCCGCAAAGCGCTCGTCGGTATGGCCGCTGCCCTCCGTGGCCTTGATGTAGGCAAAGCGCACGCCCTGCGCCGCGAGCGTTTCCCAGTCGATGTCGCCCTGATAGTGGGAAACGTCCACGCCCCAAATGGGGAAGTCCGCGCGCGAGGGTGTGTTGAGGCGGATGGTGCCGCGCAGCACCAGCGCCGCGAAGAGCGTCGCAAGCAGGCAAAGCGCCCCGAGGGCGATGAAAAAGCGGCGGACGCGGCGGCGGGAGGCGGACGTCCCGCCCCGAGCCTGGGTCTCAGCCATGGGTCAGCCCTCCATGGGCAGCCAGCGCGCGCCCTCGCGGGCGGAGGCGGCCAGCGCGTCCATCAGGCATTGCAGGCGCGCCGCTTCCTCCACGCCGTTCTGCGGGCGGACGCCGTGGTGGACGCAGTTGAGGAAGTCGAAATAGCAGTCGATATGGGCGCGGTCCCAGCCGATGGCGTTCTTGCCCGGCAGGAACTTGCCGCCCGGGGCCGGGTAGCGCGCCGCGCACTCGATGTCCACAAAGCCGCGCTCGCCGCCCAGCGGCTTTTCCGGGCGGGACTGGTCGAACCAGCGCAGGTAGTTGGGCCGCATGGTCTCGAAAATGGCCGCGCCGCGCGTGCCGCGCACTTCCAGCGTCAATTCGTCCAGCGCGCCGGTGGCGATCTTGCTGGCCTCCACCGTGCCCAGCGCCCCGCCGGGCAGGCGCAGCGTCATCAGCGCGTGATCCTCGGACAAGCGCGTCTCCACGCCGCCATCGCGCGTGGGGCGGGCGGGATAGAGCGTGCGGAAGGCGCACATGCCCTCCTCGGGGTAGCCGGCGATCCAGGTGAGCAGATCGAGCGCGTGCGAGCCGAGGTCCAGCAGCACGCCGCCCTCCAGACCCTGCTTCCAGCCCATGGGGCGGCTTGGGTCGATGGAGCCGGAGTGCAGGTAGCGGACGGAGAACTGGGTGATCTCGCCCAGCGCGCCTTCGTCCGCCAGCTCCTTTAAGCGCATGGTGGCGGGAAAGTGGCGCAGGTTGAAGGCCACCTTGGTAAAGACCCCCGCCCCCCGCGCGGCCTCGGCGACGCGGCGGGCCTGCGCGCCGGTGACGGCGAGGGGCTTGTCGATGTAGAGGTGCTTTTTCGCCGCCAGAGCGTCGAGGGCCATCTGTTCGTGCTGCGCGTTGGGCGTGCAGACGCTGACGACGTCGATGTCGTCCCGCTCGAGCAATTCACGGTAGTCGCACGTCCAGTCCGCGCCCATGTCCGCCGCCGCCTTTTTCGCCACGGCCTCGCGCCGCGTGCAGATGCAGCGGATCTCGGCGCGGAAGTCCGCGTCCGCGTAAAACAGCGGCAGCGTGCGGATCGCCAGCGCGTGCGTCTGCCCCATGAAGCCCCATCCGATGATGCCGATACCGTAGGTGCGCATCGTCGTTCCCTCCTGTGTGTTTTCTGCCTCCATTATACGGCATGCGCGCGCGCGTGGCAAGGGACGGGCGGGAAATTCCACGTTTTCCACGGCAAAATCTTTGCTTGCCCATTGACATATATATGTTAAAAATGATAAAATTGCAAGTAGACGCAACGTTTATGCTGGACGGTCATTTCGTGTCGCCCCGCGCTGACAGGAGCAACCGCCGTCCATGGGAGGAATGTATATGACGTTACCGGGCAAGTTATGCGTAGGCATCCTCGAGGAGGATAACCCCCTCAAGAGCTATTTTCGCTTCAAGCCCCTGCTGGTGGCGGAGGAGGGCGGCTATCTGCCCTTCGACGGCGCGGAGGCGTTTCCCGAGAACGGCTGCCTGCGCATCGTGCCGGACAAAAACGAATCCGGCCACTTCAAGGCGCGCATGCGGCGCATCGGGCGCTACGCGCTGCTCGACCTGCGCGCCCACCCGGGCGAGAACGACAAGATCCGCCCCAACAAGAACTATCGCGTAGACAGCGCCGAGACCAACGCCTATATCGTCTATTCGGACGTGGTCGTCGAGCCGCCCGCGGGCATGCTCTTTGAGGTGCTGGACCGCGCCGCGCCGGAGGATTCTTCCCACATGGCCCTGACCATGCCCCTGCCGGGCACGCCGCGCGTGCTTTTCCGCGATGAAAACGGCGGCGTGGCTCCGGCGCTGTGGCGGGCGGCGGCCATGGAGGGCGTGGAGGGCGCGGTGGAGCTTTCCCGCGAGGAGGAGCGCATACTGCCCGGCCTTGGCGGCGAGACGCGCCTGCCCGGCTTTGCCGGGGAGCAGACCTGCGTGATGCTGGCCGCGCCGGGGGCTTTGCTTACCAGGGCGGCGGAGGTGACCGAGGGGGCGGAAGCGACCGAAGCGCCCGCGCCTGTCGTGGCCCGGCCCGTCGAGGTCAGGCCCGTGGAAGCGCCCACTCCCATTGAAGCCAGACCGGTTGAAGCGCCCGCTCCCGTCGCGGCGAGGCCCGTCGAAACACCCTCTGCGCGCGCGGAACGGCCGGGGCGCGCCGAAGCGCCGCGCGAGCGGGAAAAGCCGCGCCTGAGCGCCCGCGCGCAGGCCATGGCTTTGCAGACGGGGCTGAACCCCCGCCGCAGCCGCAGCCTGCAGGAGATCATCGACGACCGCTGGCGGCGCTCGCGCTTTGACCAGCTCGGCCACCCCGTGCCGGGCGAAGCCACGGGCATGCCGGTGGAAAGCCCGGTGGAGCGCGCCATGGACGCCCTGCGCGCCGCCTGGCGCATCGAGGAGACGCGGCCCAAGCTGGCCGAGGCCATCGGCGAGCTGGAGGGCATGAGCGGCGCCATCCAGAAGGGCGCGGCCAAACGCGAGGACGAGGCGCGCGCCCAGCGGCTCAACGAACTGGAAGCCCAGCGCCTGCGCCTGCTCAACGAGGTGAGCGCGCTGGAAGCCCGCCGCGCCGACGCCCGCGAGCGGCTTTTGGAGGATGTGCGCCGCGACAACGCCCGTCAATTGGCGGAGGGCGAGCGCAGGCTGGAAGCGCTCAAGGCCGACATCGCCGCCTGCGAGGAGCGCGCGCAGGGAGCGCGCGCGGCGCTGGCCGAGGCCGAGAGCGCCTATGCCGAGGCGGAAAAGCGCCTCGCCGCCCGGGCGATGGAGACAAAGGCCCTGCGCTTTTTGCAGACGCCCGCCGAGCGCGTGCCCACCGACAGCGCCCTGCCCAGCGCCGGAGAACTGATCTCCGACGTGCGCACCTATCTGGAGCGCGCCGGCGTGCCGCTTTCGCACGATCAGGCGGTGGAACTGCTCGCGGCGCTGACGCTCTCGCCGGTGACGGTGCTGTGCGGCCCGGCCCTTGCCCCCAAGGGCGAACTGGCGCGGGCGCTGGCCGGGGCGCTGGGGCTGGGGAACCGCTTCCTCTGCCTGTCCGACCCGCGCCACTACGAGGTGCGCAACGCGCAGCTGCGCGCGCTGCTGGAGGACAAAAACGACCCCGCGCCGGCGATGATTTTGCTGGAAAACTGCAACGAGATCGCCCGCGTGCCCTTTGTCAGCTCCATCATGTGGCAGCTGGAGCCGCTGAGCCGGCCCCTCTGCCCGGCGCGATTGCTGCTCACCGCCAGCGACGAAGGCTCGCCCCTGGCGACCGAGCTTCTGGACACGGCCTTTGTGCTGTGGCTGGAGCCGGAGAGCGCCGACACGCCCTGGCACGAGGAGCGGGAAGCGCCGGTGGAGCCGGAGCTGGCCGTTTCGCGCGCGGCGCTTGAAAACATCTTCCGCCCCCATGCCGAGGCCGTGACCGAGGAAGTGCGCGAACGCATGGCGCGACTGCGCGCCGACCTCGCCGCCCACGGCGTGCGCCTCTCGCGGCGGACGCTGGACGCGGTGTGGCTCTTCTGCGCCGCCGCCGCGCCGCTTCTGCGCGAGCGCAGCCCCGTGCAGGCGCTGGATCTGGCGCTGGCCCACCGCGCCCTGCCCGCGCTGCTCTCCTCCGCGCCGCTGGAAGCGCTCAAGGCCATGCCGGAAATGGTTACGGACTTGGAAGAATGTAGAAAGCTTTTGGAAAGGCCATTGCCTATCTTTCCAACTCTGCTATAATATAAACAGCGACAGACCGCGCGCGGACGGCGGATGCCCCGCGCGCGGCGCATGTCTGAATGCAACGGAAGGAAGGTCACAAACGTATGAAAAAGGCCATCATGTACGGTGGCGGCAACATCGGCCGCGGCTTTATCGGCAAAGTGTTTTCGGATTCCGGCTATGAGGTGTGTTTCCTCGACATCATGCAGCCCCTCATCGACGAGATGAACCGCCGCCACGGCTACACCGTGCGCATCGTCTCCAACGCGGAGACGGTGGAAGCGCCGGTGAAGAACGTGCGCGCCGTCAACTCCTCCACGGAGCAGGCGCTGGAAGAGATCGCCACCTGCGACATCATGGCCACCGCCGTGGGCGTGAACGTGCTGCCCAAGATCGCGCCGGTGATCGCCGAGGGCGTGAAAAAGCGCATGCGCGAGAGCGGCAGGCCGCTGGACATCATCCTCTGCGAAAACCAGCTCGAGGCCGACGTTCTGATGCGCGGCTGGATCAACGAACGGCTCAATGATGAAGAAAAGGCATGGGCGGAGAAGAACCTCGGGCTGGTCGAAGCCTCCATCGGCCGCATGGTGCCGCCGCTGACGGCGGAAGAGAAGGCCAAGGACAGCCTGCTCATCTGCGTGGAGCCGTACTGCCAGCTGCCGGTGGACAAGGCCGCCTTCAAGGGCGAGATCCCCGATCTGGTGGGCCTGGTCCCCTACACGCCCTTCGGCTTCTACATCAAGCGCAAGCTCTTTTTGCACAACATGGGTCACGCCATGGTCGCCTACTTCGCCTATCAGCAGGGCATCGAGTACATCTGGCAGGCCGTGGAACACAAGGAGGTCTACGACCTCGCCCGCAAGGCCATGAAGGGCAGCGGCGAGGCGCTGATCCGCGAATACGGCGAGGAGATGCGCGCAAACGTCGAGGAAAACATCGACGATCTGCTCTTCCGCTTCGGCAACAAGGCGCTCAAGGACACCGTGGCCCGCGTCGGCGGCGACCTGGTGCGCAAGCTGCGCCGCAACGACCGGCTGGTGGGCGCGGCGCTGTACTGCATCGAGCAGGGCGTCGATCCCGAGCCCATCGTCGAGGGCATCCGCGCGGCGCTGAAGTTCGACCGCGCCGAGGACGTCTCCGCGCCGGAGCTGCAAAAGGCGCTCAAAGAACAGGGCATCGACTACGTGCTGGAGCATTACATGGGCCTTGAGCCGGACGAGCCGCTGTTCAAGATGATCAAGGGCTAAGAAACGACAGGGCGCGCGCCGCGACAGATCTCCGGCGCGCGCTTTGCCTTCCCGCGGCCCCGAAAGGAGAAAACGCCATGTTCCGACCCATGCGCAGAAGCGCACAGGCCCTCGGCGTGGACGCCTGCAGGGAGGTGCTTTCGCGCGGCACCTCCGGCGTGCTGGCGCTGCTGGGCGATGGCGGCTGGCCCTACGCCGTGCCCATGAGCTACGCCTTCGACGGCGAAAAGCTCTGCTTCCACTGCGCCCGCGAGGGCCACAAGCTGGACGCCATCCGCCGCGAGGCAAGGGCCTCGTTCTGCGTCGTCGACCGCGACGAAGTAGTGCCCGAGGAATACACCACGTATTTCCGCAGCGTCATCGCCTTCGGCCGCGTGCGCGTTGTTGAAGACGAGGCGCAAAAACGCGCCGCCATCGAACTGCTGGCGCGCCGCTATTTCCCGCAGGACAGCGCAGAAAACCGCCGTCGCGCCATTGAGCGCGAGTGGGCGGGGCTGTGCATGCTGGAAATGGACATCGAACACATGAGCGGCAAGGAGGCCATCGAGCTTGCGCGGGAAGGGGGCGGCAGACAATGATCGGAGCCATCATCGGCGACATCGTTGGTTCGCGCTTTGAGTGGAACAACCATCGCAGCAAGGACTTCGAGCTGTTCACGCCGAAGTGCTTCGCCACGGACGACAGCATCATGACGCTGGCCATCGCCGAGGCGCTGATGCGCGCCAAACCCGACTTTTCCGACTTAAGCGCGCAGGCCGTGCGCTGCATGCAGGAGGTAGGCCGCCCGTACCCGGACTGCGGCTACGGCGGGCATTTTCTCGGCTGGATGTATGCGGACGACCCGCAGCCCTACCACAGCTTTGGCAACGGCGCGGCCATGCGCGTGAGCGCCTGCGGTCTGGCGGCGAAGAGCGTGGAGGAGGCGAAGGCGCTCTCCCGCGCCGTCACCATCGTCTCGCACGACCACCCCGAGGGCCTCAAGGGCGCGGAGGCCACGGCCGTGGCCATTTACATGGGCAAGAGCGGCGCGCCCATGGCGGACATACGCGCCTGCATGGAGGGCTACTACGCGCTGGACTTCACCCTCGACGCCATCCGCGAGACCTACCGCTTCAACGAGACCTGTCAGCAGACGGTGCCGCAGGCTTTGGAGGCGTTTTTCGAGTCCGTGGATTTTGAGGACGCCATCCGCAACGCCATCTCCATCGGCGGCGACAGCGACACGCTGGCGGCCATCACCGGCGGTGTGGCCGGGGCCTACTACGGCGTTCCCGAAGCGCTTTCGCGCGCGGCGCGCGGCTATCTGGATGAGCGGCTTCTGGACATACTGGAGCGGTTCGAGGCGTGGGAGCGATAGGCCAAAACAGCCAAGCGCCCGGAGATGTGTTTTCTCCGGGCGCGCTGTTCTGGATGTTGACAAAGGCAACAGACTGACAGAGCGTTGAGAAAGCCTGCAAGCCAAGGAAGCAAACTTGCACCCAAGGGAGCTTACATAGACGTAAGTGACCGCAGGATGCAAGTGCAGCTGACGCAGGAAGCAAAAATTGCGTCCGATTTAATTTTAATCGGAGCAATTTTTGCGGTTGTGGGCTTTGTCAGCGCTCTGAGCCAAGCGCCCGGAGAAGCGTTTTCTCCGGGCGCGCGGTTTTTCTATGCGGCCAAGCTCGCCGTGAAGCCATTTGCCTCGTCGCCGGACAGAACGATGTTATAGGTCCCGCCCCACTGCACGGGGAAAGCCAGCGGCGCGGTGGTGCCGCGCGCGGCGGTATCATCCTTGCCGTAGGGCGAAAGGTCGATGGAAAATGCGGAAAGGTCGTCGCCCTCCTCAAAGGAGGCGCGGAACAGAGGAACTTCCAGCGGCGCATCGGGCGAAAGTTCCTTGCCGTCGAGGTCTGCCGCGCCGCCCATGCCGCGCCGCTCGCCGCCGACGCAATAGGTGTAGAAGATCTGGTACACGTCTTCGCTCTCGCAGGCGAAGCGCAGCGTGAAGCTGTCTTCCACAACTTCCTCCTGCGGCGCGGAACAGGCGGCAAAACACAGCGCCAGCGCAGCCGTCAGCACCAAAAGACATGCCCGTTTCATCCCCACGGCCCGCCTTTCGCCTTACATCCGCTCCGGCGCGGCGAGGCCGATGAGCGAGAGGGCCACGCGGATGACGTTTTTGCTCACGCGGGTGAGCAGCAGGCGCGCCGCGCGCGCGCTCATGTCCTCGTCGAGGATGCGGCGCTCGTAGTAGAACTTGTTGAACGCCTGGGCAAGATCGGCGGAAAAGCGCGTGATCATCGAGGGCTCGGAGCGCTCGAGGGCGCTTTTGAGGATGAGCGGGAACTGCTCGATGAGGCGCACCACTTCCTGTGCCTCCGGGTCGGCAAGGGCGGCAAAGTCCGGCTTGACGCCCTCGGCGGCCTGCGCCTCCGGCTTGCGCAGCACGGAGCAGGCGCGGGCGTGGGTGTACATCACATACGGCCCGGTCTCGCCCTCGAAGTTGAGGGCGCGGTCCCACCAGAAGTCGATGTCCTTGATGCGGTTGTTGTAAAGCACGAAGAACACCACCGCGCCCACGCCGATCTGGCGGGCGATCTCCTCCTTGTTTTCCAGCGCGGGGCTCTTTTCCTCGATGATGTCGCGCGCCTTCTGGATGGCCTGATGGAGAAGGTCGTCCAGATAGACCACGCGGCCTTCGCGGGTGGAGAGCGTCTGCCCCTCGTAGGAGACCATGCCGAAGGCGACGTGTTCGCAGTCCTTCGCCCACGTATAGCCCATCAGCTCCAGCACCTTGAAAAGCTGCTTGAAGTGCAGGTCCTGCTGGTAGGCGACGACGTAGAGGGACTTGTCGAAGTTGTAGGTGTCCTTGCGGTATTTGGCGGCGGCGAGGTCGCGCGTCAGGTAGAGCGTGGCGCCGTCGGAGCGGAGGATGAGCGCCGGGGGCATGCCGTAGGGCTCGAGATCGACGATCATCGCCCCCTTGTCCTCCTTGAGCAGGCCCTTTTCCTTCAGTTCCTCGACGACGGGGCCCATCTTGTCGTTGTAGAAGCTCTCGCCGGCGTAGGAATCGAAGGTCACGCCGAGCAGCTCGTAGGTCTTCTGCGCGTCCTTGAGGGTGACTTCCTTGAACCAGTTGAAGATGGAGAGGGCTTCCTCGTCGCCATCCTCGATCTTTTTGAACCACGCGCGACCCTCGTCCTCAAGGGCGGGGTCGTTTTCCGCCTCCTTGTGGAAGCGCACGTAGAGCTTGACCATTTCGTCCACGCCGCCGCGCTCCACCGTTTCGCGGTCGCCCCACTTTTTGTAGGCGGCGATCATCTTGCCAAACTGGGTGCCCCAGTCGCCCAGATGGTTGACGCCCACGGCTTTCCAGCCGAAGAACCTGTAGAGCTTGTAGAGGGAATTGCCGATCATCGTGGTGGACAGATGGCCGATGTGGAAGCGCTTGGCGATGTTGATGGAGCTGTAATCCAGCACCACGCACTTGCCCGCGCCGCTGTCGTCCGAGCCGTAGCGGTCGCCCTGCGCCTCGGCGGCGGCAAGCACGCGCTCGGCGTAGATGGCGCGGTCGATGAAGAAATTGAGGTAGCCGCGCACGGACTCCACGCGCGCAAGAAAGTCCGCCTGGATGGCGGCGGCGAGCTGGTCGGCGATCATCACCGGCGACTTGCGCAGCGCCTTGGAGAGTTTGAAGCAGGGGAAGGCATAGTCGCCCAGCTTTGTATCCGGCGGCACTTCCAGCATGGAAGCCACGTCCGCGGCCTCCAGCGACGCCTCCGGCAGGGCGGAAAGTATCTGCTGCGCGATGGCAAGCCTGAAATCCATGAAAAACACGCTCCCGTATCAGATATGTTTCAGTATAGCCCCGAAAACGCCCGCCGTGCAAGGCTGGAGAGGTTAATTCGCGTCCTCCTCCGGCAGGGCGGGGGCGTCGCCCACATCGCGCAGCTTGCGGCTGAGGGCGCGGGCGCGGGTGTCGATGAAGTCAAGGTCGCCCGTGGCCTGTTCCAGCCGCGTGCGCGCCTTGCGCACGGCATCGCCGTACTTCTGGAACTCCTCCTGCACGGCGCTGAGCAGTTCCAGCACCTCGCCGCTGCGCTTTTGCAGGGCCACGGTGCGAAAGCCCATTTGCAAACTGGTCAGAAGCGCCGCGAAGGTCGAAGGCCCGGCCACCAGCACGCGGCAGGTGTTTTGCAGGCTTTCCAGCAGGCCGTCCGCGCGCGCCACCTCGGCGTAAAGGCTCTCCACGGGCAAAAACAGCACGGCGTAGTCCGTGGTGACGGGGGGCGCGACGTACTTTTCGCGGATGCGCCGCGCCTGTTCGCGCACGGCGTTTTCCAGCTGCTTGCGCGCCGCGCGCACGCCCTCGGCGTCGCCCGACTGCGCGGCGTCCACCAGCCGCAAATAGTCCTCCTGCGGGAACTTTGAATCCACGGGCAAGAGCGCGCCCTCGCCGTCGGCGGCGGGCAGGCGGATGGCGAACTCCACGCGCTCCTGCGTGCCGGGCCGCACCTGCGCGTTTTCCAGATACTGGCCGGGGGAAAGGCTGTCTTCCAGCAGCGCGCGCAGGCGCACTTCGCCCCAGACGCCGCGCGTCTTGACGTTTGTCAGCACCTTTTTCAGATCGCCCACGCCCTGCGCCAGCGTCTGCATCTCGCCAAGGCCCTTGTGGACGCGCGCGAGCTGTTCATTGACCAGCCTGAAGGACTGGCCGAGGCGATTTTCCAGCGTGCTTTCCAGCTTTTCGGAGACGGTCCTGCGCATCTGCTCCAATTTCTGGTCGTTGAGGCGCGCAATGGCGTCAAGGCGCTCGTCCAGCGTCCTGCGCATTTGTTCGAGACGGTTTTCGTTGAGGGCGGAAACGGCATTCAGCCGCTCCTCCACGCCCCGGCGCAGGTGTTCCTGGCGCGTCTCCATGGCCAGCGCGGCGTCGGCAAGCTGCTGGGCGGTGGCCGCGCCCGCGGCGGTCTGGCCGAGGTGGCGCATGCTCTCGTGCATGGCCACGCGCAGCCGCTCCAGAAGCTCCGCCTGCCGGCGCGTCAGGCGGCGCTCCATGGCCGCGCGCTCGCGCGCCTCGCGCCTGTGCGCGCAGATCAGGTAGACGAGCAACGCCACCATCACCGCCAGCAACGGCAGTATGTAACGCAGATCGGACATCGCCGGGATCACCCCTTGCAACAGGATACCTATATTATACTCATCCGGCCCACTTCTGTCTACGCGCGAAAGGGAACTTTGCCTTCGCGGCGAATTTGTCCTTGCAGTTCCCGCAAAAATGGTGTATCATATTAAAAAAGTTAACCACATACTTCATGTTTTGTCTGGAGGCGCATTGGGATGAGAAACGGCATTGTCGTCGCCGGCCACGCATGCGTGGACGTACACAAGGAGGTCGCGGGTTTTCCCGGGCCGCACGATCTGTGCAATATCGAGAAAGTGAGCATCTCGCTGGGCGGACTGGTATCCAACTGCGGACGCGATCTGGCGCTGCTGGACCCGGAGCTGCCGGTCTACGCCTGCGCCCGCATCGGCGTGGACGGCTACGGCGACGAGGTCCTCAAGGGGCTTTCCAAATATAAGAATATCGACACGAGCATGATCCGCCGCGAGGGGCTGACCTCGTTTACGGACGTGCTTTCCAACATACACACGCGCGAGCGCGCCTTTTTGACCTTTGCCGGCGCCTGCGCGCACTTCTGCGAGGAGGACGTGCCGGTAGCTTCCCTGCCGGGCAAGATCTTCCACATCGGCTACGTGCTGCTGCTGGACGCCCTCGACGGGCCGGACGAAGAATGCGGCACGAAGATGGCTCGGCTGCTCAAACACGTGCAGGAGCAGGGCCTGCTCACCAGCGTGGACATGGTGACTGCCGCCGAACGCGAGCGCATGCGCCTGCTCGTGCCCGCCATCCGCTATACGGACATCCTCTGCGTCAACGAGCATGAGTGCGAGATCGCCGCGGGCGTGCCGCTGCGCGATGAAAACGACGCCCTCATCTACGATAATATCCCCAGGGCGCTTGCGCGCATCAAGGAGCTGGGCGCGCGCAAGTGGGCGGTCATCCACGCGCCGGAGGGCGGCTTCGGCATCGACGAGGAGGGCCAGTACCACGCCGTGCCCGGCGCCATCGTGCCCAGGGAGTACATCGGCGGCACGGTGGGCGCGGGCGACGCCTTTACCGCCGGGGTGCTGCTGGGCGCGCACCGCGACAGCACGCTGGAAGAGGCCCTCACCTACGCCACCGCCTCGGCGGTCGCCTCGCTGCGCAAGAGCGACGCCTCCGAGGGCGTGCTGCCGCTGGAGGAGTGTTTGAAGCTGCTGGCCGGTTTCCCCCGCGTACAGCTGCCCTGAGGGCGGCAAAAGGGAAGGAGAATGCCCCGTTCGGTTTCGCGCCGGACGGGGCTTTGCTGTTGACGGGGCGGCGGGCGTGGGCGGTCGCGGGGGCGCGGGGAGCGGAGTTCGCTATGCCCTGCTGTTGCCTTGTGGGCGTGCGAAAGCCCCGTTCGGCGTGTGCTGAGCAGGGCTTTGCTGTTGGCGGGGCGGCGGGCGTGGGCGCGGGTGGGGCGCTGTCGGCGCGTGAAGGCCCCGCTTGACGTGTGCTGGGCGGGGCTTTTGCTGTTGATGGGGGCGGGTGCAGGCGGGCGTGGGTGCTTAGGGTGAGGGGCGGAGTTCGCTATGCCCTGCTGTTGCCTTGTGGGCGCGCGAAAGCCCCGCTTGGCGTGTGCTGAGCGGGGCTTTTGTTGTTGGCGGGGGCGAGCGTCGCCCGGCGGGGCGGGCGCTTGGGCGCGCGTTGCGGGCGGGCGGCGGCTGTCCCTTTCCGGGGTCAGGCTTCGCGCATGTCCATGATGTACCATTTGCCGCTGAGCTTCTCCAGCTCGAAGACGACGGCTTGCGTCTGTGTCTCCCCTGCCTGTTCGATGGCGAGCGTGCAGGCGACCTCCGCCGCGCTGCCGGTGACTTCCTCGCTGTCGATCGAGCAGGTGAGTTCGGGATAGACGCCCGGCTGCTGCGCATCGAGCATGTCCCGGGCGAAGGGGGCGAGCTGCATCAGCAGTTCCATGTTCAGGTCCAACCCCAGCATCTCCCCCAATCCGCCGGTGAGCAGGCCGAGCATGCTCTCCAGCTGTTCGGCGATGTCGGGGTCGATGGTGTCGAGCATGGCCTCGGCGTCGCCTTCGTTGAATGCTTCGACAAAGCGCCGCACCGTGTCCGAGGGCTGCGCGCCGCCGCCGGAACAGGCGCAGAGCAGCAGAAGCGCCGCCAGCAACAGGCTCAGGGCCGTCTTTTTCACACGTCATTCCTCCTTTGCGTCTTTGCGGGAGCGGGCGGGCAGGGCCCGCCGCGGGATGTTCGGACTGGCAGCGCGCTGAGAAAGCCCGCAGGGCGGGAAACGCTGCCGCAGGCGGCTTCGCTGCTGATCCTTGTTCGGGTCGGGCCTCAGACGCGCTCCTGCCCCCATGGCGAGCGCCAGACGGCCAGCGTCAGGGCGACGGCCAGCCACAGCGAGGCGGCGAGTTCTGTCGCCGCGCGCGTGCCAAAGGCGCAGACGAGGCCGAACTGCACAAGGCCGAGCATGCCGACGATCAGCGTCGCGGTGCGCTTGCCTGTCCGCATGCGCTGGCGGGCGTTCCACGGGGCGGTGTCCATGCCGGTGCAGAGGCAGCAGGCGGCGGCCACGAGGCCGGCGACGATGCAGGCGACCGGCAGCGTATCCCCGGGGCGCACGATCAGTTCATAAAGCACGGTCAGCAGCGTGACGGCGCCCGCGACCAGCCCCGGCCACGAGCCGCCGCGCCACGTCGCCCGCGCCAGATAGATCACCGGCAGGAGGGCGAGCAGATAGGGCGCGTAGCGCCACGTTCCCAGCGTGAGAACGGCGAAGGCGTACTGCATCTGCATGCCGTGGAGCAGCGCCGCCAGCAGGCCGATGTAGGCGATGATGGCCATGGCCCCGCGCCGTCCGCTCGAGGGCGCGCGCTGCGGCGCGTCGGACTGCCACGCGGGTCCGAAATGGGCGGACGCGGCCTGAAGCGGGGGCGTCTCCGGCGGAGACTGCGGGGTGCGTGCGGCGGGCGGCGTCTGCCTCGGCGCGGGAGCCGGGCGGGGCGAAGTTGTGGTTTGGGGGTGTGCGTCCTGCGGCGCGGGGGTCGGGCGGGATGCTTCGCTGGGACGCCAGGTGTCGATGGTCGCCGTCGTGGCCGGCGGGCGCGGCGTCATGGCCGGGGAGGCCGGCTGCGATGCGCGGCGGGCAGCGGGCGCGACGGGGTCAGAGCGCGAAGGCGCCGCACTCGCCGGGGTCGGGCCTGCCGGACGGCGAGACGCATCTGCCACGGCCCCGGTGGAAGCCGGACGAGGCGCGGTGGGGCGCGGCGACGGAGCCGTCGCGGCGCTTGCGGACGGCACGGGGCGCGCGACCGTTGGCGTCCGCTGCATCGCGGGGGATGGGTGGGACGCGGGAATGGCCTGAGAGTGACTGCCCTGCGGCGCGGGGGTCGCGGCACGCTGCGGCGCGGCGGGGCGTTGCGGCACGGGGCGCGCGACCGTCGGCGTCCGCTGCGGCGCGGGGGCTAGGTGGGACGCGGGAATGACCTGGGAGCGCCCGTCCTGCGGCGCAGGGGTCGCGGCACGCTGCGGCGCGGCGGGGCGTTGCGGCACGGGGCGCGCGACCGTTGG
>DVOU01000002.1:0-6747 GCA_018713365.1 Candidatus Pullichristensenella excrementipullorum | reverse complement strand
ATTTCCGGGGTTATTTCCGGGGTTATTTCCGGGGTTATTTCCGGGGTTATTTCCGGGGTTATTTCCGGGGTTATTTCCGGGGTTATTTCCGGGGTTATTTCCGGGGTTATTTCCGGGGTTATTTCCGGGGGTTTTTCCCGGTGGCCTCTCTGGCATTTTTCCCGATGGTTTTCCCGGCGATTTCCCGGCGATTCCCACCGTCGCCTCCCCCGAAAATCCATTCGCGTGCAGTCGCCCCCGCGCGGTTATCCCGAAATGCTTCCCGCGCGCTCTCCCCGCAATGCTCTCCAACGGCACTGCCCGATTCCCCGTAGGCCATTCCCCTGTCTCCAGGTCCCCCCGGCGCGATCGCCCCGCGGCGTTTTCCAACTTTGCCGCGGAAAACGCCCGGCGATCCCCTACTTGTGATACGGCTCCCCGGCGAGGATGCGCTCGGCGCGGTAGAGCTGTTCGAGCAGGATGACGCGCATCAGCCCGTGGGGGAAGGTGAGGCGGGAAAAGGAGAGCTTTTCATCGGCGCGGGCAAGCACGGCGGCGGACAAGCCGTTGGAGCCGCCGATGACCAGCGCCGTGCGGCTGCCCAGAGCGGCCCAGCGGCGCAGGCACTTTGCCAGTCCCGGCGAATCCGGGGCCTCGGCCTCGACGCAGAGGGCGACCACGTGGTCGCCGGGGCGGAGGCGTTTGAGGATCGCCTCGCCCTCTTTTTCCAGCGCCCGCGCCCCGAGGCTGTCCGGGGCGTCGTCCACCTGTTCGATGGCGTACTTGCCGTAGCGGGAGAGGCGTTTGAGATACTCCTCCACGCCCGCGCGCTGCCACGGCTCCTTGAGCCGGCCCACGCAGAGTATCGTCGCGTTCATGAAACACCTCCTCGCATGAGGGCGAACGCGAATCGTTTCGTCTCCAACCATCTGTATGGAATTTCAACTCCCGCCCTCGCATGAGGGCGAACGTTCAGCGCCCCTTTCCGCATCAAGCCGGAAAAATTTCAACTCCCGCCCATTTCAGGGGAAACTTCGCGGCCCGTCAGGACAGCCCGCCCGTCAGCTCAACCTCACCGCATCCGCGCAGGGCCGCTCCGGGGAAAACTTCGCGGCCCGTCAGACTGCCTCTGTACCAACCGCCCCCACCGCACCCGCGCAGGGTCATTTCAGGGGAAATTTCACAGGCATGTCAGACTGCTCGCCCGTCAGCTCAGCTCCACCGCATCCGCGCAGGGCTGCTCCGGGAAAAACTTCATAAGCCCAAAAACCACAGCGCAGCAGACGGCCCCAAGGCCACGCCCCGTCAGACGGCGCAACGCTCGCCACCCGTCCAACCATTCTGGTCAAACTTCGCGGCCCGTAAGGACAGCCCGCCCGTCAGCTCAGCCCCACCGCATCCGCGCAGGGCCGCTCCGGGGAAAACTTCGCGGCCCGGCAGACTGCCCCTGTACCAACCGCCCCTACTGCACCCGCGCAGGGCCATTTCAGGGGAAATTTCACAGGCATGTCAGACGGCCCGCCCGTCAGTCCAACCCAATCTCACCCGCACAGGGGTGTTCCGGGAAAAACTTCATAAGCCCAAAAACCACAGCGCAGCAGACGGCCCCAAGGCCACACCCCATCAGACGGCACAACGCTCGCCGCCCGTCCAACCATTCTGGTCAAACTTCGCGGCCCGTAAGGACAGCCCGCCCGTCAGCTCAGCCCCACCATGTCCGCGCAGAGCTGCTCCAGGGAAAACTTCACAAGCCAAAAACCACAGCGCAGCAGACGGCACAACGCTCGCCACCCGTCCAACCATTCTGGTCAAACTTCGCGGCCCGTTGGACGGCGCAACGATCATTCATCCGCCCGTCCGCCCCGGCCAAACTTCTTACGCACGAAAGCGCCCGCCCGACGCTCGCCCGTCCAAACAGGAACGCCCCTCACGCCGCGCCCAGCGACAGCGCAACGATGTCCAGCGCGTAGATGGCGGCCATAATCAGCACGGCCACGGCCAGCGCCAGCTTCGCCGCGCCCGGCAGCGTTTCCTTCCCGGCGGGCAGGGCGCGGATGCCGCGCATGCGGCGGCGGTGTTCCACCACGCGCAGAAAGCCGCGCATGGCCCAAATCAGCAGCGCCGTGTAAAACACCAGCGCAAACACGCCCGGCCAGCCGCCCGCGGCCTCGAAGGTGCTGGTTGCCAGCAGCGCCTCCTCCTCCGCCGTCACCGGCGCGGCGGCGGCGTAGACGTTGATAAGCACCAGCGCCGTGTTGTAGACGGTGTGGTAGGTGATGGCGGCGTAGACGCTGTCAAAGGCGAAGGCCACGTAGCCGAGCAAAAGCCCGGTCAGCAGTTCGGCGGGCATGCCGGAGAGCGAGCCGTGCCAGAGGGTGAAGAGGATGGCCGTCATCCAGATGGCCTTCTTCGTGCCCAGCCGCTCGAACGCGCCCAGCATCGCCCCGCGATAGAGCATCTCCTCGCACACGCCGGGCAGCACGCCGATGGACAGCACCATCAGCATCGTCTCCTGCGTGTTTTGCGGCAGGGCGATGGCCGAGGAGGCGTAGGGGATGTTGAGCGCCTCCAGCAGGATAAGCCAGAGAACGCTTAAGTACTGCACCAGCAAAAGCCCTGCCAGCGCAAGCCCCACCACGGCCAGCATGGACAAGGGCCGCATGCCGCCCAGGCGCGCAGCCTCCGGGCTGCCGGCGTAGCGCGCGGTCAGGCAGGCGGGCAGCAGCACGCAGGGCAGGTAATAGATGGCCGTGGCCGCCAAAGAGAGCGCCTGCTGCCCCATGCCGGGAAAGAGGCCCATCAGCCACGCGGCGATCTGCGGGGTAAAGAGACTGAAGCCGATCAGCGACGCCACCGCCCACAGATACAGCCCCGCCGCCAGCTTCAGCGAAGGCCGGCGAAAGGCGGGGGCCTCCGGCGCGGGAGCGCCCTGCGGCGCGCCGTTATACATTGAAGCGGAACAGCGTCACGTCGCCGTCCTTCATCACGTAGTCCTTGCCCTCGGAGCGCACCAGACCTTTTTCCTTGCAGGCGTTCATGCTGCCCTCGCGCACCAGATCGTCGTAGGCGACGATCTCGGCGCGGATGAAGCCGCGCTCAAAGTCCGAATGGATCTTGCCGGCGGCCTGCGGAGCGCGCGTGCCCTCGGGAATGGTCCAGGCGCGCACTTCCTTGGGCCCGGCGGTGAGGAAGCTGATCAGGCCCAGGAGGTGGTAGCCCAGCTTCACCAGCCGGTCGAGGCCGCTCTTTTCAAGGCCCATGTCCTCCAAAAACATCTGCTTGTCCTCGGGGTCGAGCTGGGCGATCTCCTCTTCCGCCTTGGCGCAGATGACCAGCACTTCCGAGCCCTCAGCCTCGGCGATCTGGCGCACTTTTTGCACCAGCGGCAGTTCGCTTTCGTCTTTGCCCACGTCGCCCTCAGCGATGTTGGCGGCGTAGACCACCTTCTTCATCGTCAGCAAAAACCAGCTCTCGGCCACTTCCAGAAGTTCCTTGGAGAGCGCCGCCGTGCGCGCGGGCTTGCCTTTGTTCATATGGGCAAGGAGGATGTCGGCGCACTCCAACTCGTCCTGAAACTTCTTTTCGCCGTTGCGCACCAGATGGGCGGCCTTTTCGCGGCGGCGGGAGACGGTTTCGATGTCGGCGAGGATCAGTTCGGTCTGGATGGTGTCGATGTCGCGCGCGGGATCGACGCTGCCGTCCACGTGGACGACGTTCTCGTCCTCAAAGCAGCGCACCACGTGGACGATGGCGTCCACCTCGCGGATGTGGGAGAGGAACTTGTTGCCCAGGCCCTCGCCGTGGCTGGCGCCCTTGACCAGGCCGGCGATGTCGACAAACTCCAGTGTCGCCGGGGTATACTTTTCCGGGTGATACATCCCGGCAAGCACGTCCAGCCGCTCGTCCGGCACGGCGACCACGCCGGTATTCGGCTCGATGGTGCAGAAGGGGTAGTTCGCCGCCTGCGCGCCGGCGCAGGTGATGGCGTTGAACAGCGTGCTTTTGCCCACGTTCGGTAATCCGACCACGCCCAGTTTCATCGCTTATGACCTCCGTTCGCCGCCAACGACGGGCGCGACCTTTCCGCCGCGCCCGCGTATGGCAAACCTGTTGTGTGTTTCTCAGTTCACGCCCATCTGCTTGCGCAGGCTGGCGATGTATTCGTCGAGCAGTTTGTCGGTCTCCTCGTGGCTGTCAGAGACCGCGCCGGCGTAGATCTTGATCTTCGGCTCGGTGCCGGAGGGGCGCACGCAGGCCCAGCCCTGCTCGAGCGTGTAGTAAAGCACGTCGCTCTTCGGCTCGCTCATCATGTAGTCGCGCGTACTCATCACGCGGGAGGGGCCGACCTTTTCCACGCCCTCGGCGCGCAGGGTCTGCATGATGGTCTGCATCTTTTCCAGGCCGTCCTTGCCCGGCAGCACGATGGATACGGTGCGCTCGCCGAAGGTGCCGAACTCCTTGTACAGCTCCTCGATGGCGTCCACCAGCGTCATGTCCATCTTCTTGTAGTAGCAGGCGGCCTCGGCGATGAGCATCACGGCGTTGACGCCGTCCTTGTCGCGCACGTCGGTGCCGGAGAGGAAGCCGTAGCTCTCCTCAAAGCCGAACTCGAAGGTGTGGGAGCCGGTCTCCTCGAACTGCTGGATCTTCTCGGCGATGAACTTAAAGCCCGTAAGCACGTCGAACAGTTCCGTATCGTACTTCAGGCAGATGGCGCGCGCCATTTCCGTGGAGACGATGGACTTGACCGCCGCGGCGTTCTTGGGAAGCTTTCCCAGCGCCTTTTTCTGCGAGAGTATGTAGTGCAAAAGGATGCAGCCGATCTGGTTGCCGGTGAGCAGGCGCACATCGCCCGAGGCGGTCAGGCAGGCCACGCCCACGCGGTCGCAGTCCGGGTCGGTGCCCACGCACAGGTCGGCGCCGAGCTTTTTCTGCATGGCCACGGCCAGATCGAAGGCGTCCTTTTCCTCTGGGTTGGGCACGCGCACGGTGGGGAAGTTGCCGTTGGGCAGTTCCTGTTCGGGCACGACAAAGACGTTCTCCACGCCGATCTCTTTGAGTACGCGGCGCACGGGGATGTTGCCCGAGCCGTGCAGCGGGGTGTAGACGATCTTCAGCGTCTTGCCCATCTCGCGGGTCAGTTCGGGATTGACGGCGAGCTTTTCCACGGCGGCGATGTAGGCGTCGTCCACCTCCGGGGGGATGGTGATGAGCAAGCCCTTTTCGCGGGCTTCCTTTTCGTCCATGGGTTTGGCGTCGCCGTAGCCGATACCGTCGAGGCGGCCGGTGATGATGGCGGCGCGGTCCGGGGGCAGCTGGCCGCCGTCCTCCCAGTAGACCTTGTAGCCGTTGTACTTGCTGGGGTTGTGGCTGGCGGTGATGACCACGCCGGCGAGGCAGTGGAGGTGGCGCACGGTGAAGGAAAGCACCGGCACGGGGCGCAGCGAATCGAACAGGTACGCTTTCACGCCCTGCGAGGCGAGGATCAGCGCCGTTTCGCGGGCGAACTCCTGGGAGAAATTGCGGGAATCGTAGCCGATGGCCACGCCGCGCTCGGCGCCGCCCTCGTGTTCATTGACCAGCGCCGCCAAAGCCAGCGTCACGCGGCCGACGGTGTAGCGGTTCATGCGGTTGGGGCCAAGGCCAAGCACGCCGCGCATGCCGGCGGTTCCAAAGGACAGTTCGCGGTAGAAGCGGTCTTCAAGTTCGGCGGGGTCGCTTGCAAGGGCGCGCAGCTCTTCCTGTTCCTGCGCGTTGCCCGCGGTCAGCGCGAGCCAGTTCTGGTATTCCTGCGTACTATTCATAGTTCAGCCCTCTGGCGGCACAGCCTGCGCATGTGTCCGCGTTCCTGTTCTGCGATGCTCAAAAAGACGTTGCGGGCCGCCTCGTCGTTGCTGAGGCGGGCAAGCTCGAGGTAGAAGAGGATGGAGTCCTTCTCCGAAACGATGGCGTAGTCCAGCACGGCGCGGATGTCGTCAAAGCCCTCCTCGCGCAGGGCCATCAGCCCGCCGGGGAAGACGATGTCCGCCGCCACGGCGCTCAGGTAAGCGCTGGCTTCCTCGCCGTAGGAGGCATGCTCGCCGCGCCGGGCAAGGGCCTCGTCGTAGAGGCGGCCAAACTCGGCGGCGTGGGCCACCTCGTCGCTGGCCAGAGCGGTGAGCATGTCCGCCACTTCGCGTTTTTTGCTGACGCGCGCGGCCTTGCGGTACAGGGCTTCGCCGCGCTTCTCCATTTCCATGGCGATGCGCAGGCCCTCCAGATCGTTGAAATCGTGCATAGAGCGCCTCCGGGGGAGTTACTTGTCCTTGAAGTACTCGTTGAGGGCCTTGACCAGCGCGTCGGCGTCCACGCCGTGGACCATGCTGGCCATCTCAATGGACTCGCCCACAGACATGGGGCAGGAGAGGCAGTGCATGCCGTGGGCCATGAACACGGGCGCGCAGCCGCGGTCCCTGGAAAGCACCTCGCCGATGGTCATGTTCTTATCAATGGTCATGAAAGAAACCTCCTGATCTCTATTCGCGGGCATCCTCCGCCGGGCGGAGCGGCCATTCCCGGCCTTCATACCCATTCACTTCATTTTACAGCAAAACGACCCAAAAATCAAGAGGCGGCAGTGCCGCCGGCCAGTGCCGTTTGTTGGGGCACAACAGATAGGTAACAGCAAGAATTGAAAAGAGAACTCCAAAGTGGTAAGATAGAAGTGCCAACAAACTACAAACCACAGAGGAGTTCTCCATGGATAGAATAACACAGGAAGCATATCAA
>DVOU01000015.1:0-76207 GCA_018713365.1 Candidatus Pullichristensenella excrementipullorum | reverse complement strand
TTCACCGCCTGGTTTTCTTTCTGGTTGTGTTGATGTATTTATATTCGACGTGAGGGGGGCTTTTTCCTTTTGGTTTTTCGGGTTCCTTTAAAAAATTAGACCGTTGACGGGGTTTGTCAACGGTCTGAGCGGCGGTCGCTGTTGCGGCCGCCGCTCGTTTTATGCACTTACTTGTTGTTGCGCTTGAGGAAGCTCGGGGTGTCGGGCGTGAAGCCGCGACGGGTGCGGTTGTCGTCGCCTGCGCCATCCTGATAGACGCGCGGGCGGCGCTGCGCGGGCTGGGCGCGACGCTCCATCTCCTCGCGGCTGGGGCGCGGGGCGCGGCTGGAGCGGCGCTCGAAGATGGGCGACACGGGCGTGTCGTTTTCCTCTTCCAGTTCCACCATGCGCTCGCGGCGCGGGGCGCTGGATGTCTCCGTGCGCACGGGCTCGGCGCTCTTTTCCGCTTCCTTCACCGGCTCGGCCTTGGCGGTGGAGCCGAAGGGGTTCGTTTCAAAGCCGGTGGCGATGACGGTGATGTGGACCTCGTCCTCGAGGTTCTCGTCGATGCCGGCGCCGAAGATGATGTTGGCCTCGGGATCGGCGGCCTGCGTGATCATCTGCGCGGCCTCGTTGATGTCGATGATGGAGGTGTCCGGGCCACCGGTGATGTTGATCAGCACCGCGCGCGCGCCGTCGATGGAGGTCTCCAGCATCGGGCTGGAGATGGCCTGACGGGCGGCGTCCACCATGCGGTTCTCGCCCTTGCCCACGCCGATGCCCATGTGGGCCAGACCGCGCGCTTCCATAACGGTGCGCACGTCGGCAAAGTCCAGGTTGATGAGGTTCGGCACGGCGATGAGGTCCGAGATGCCCTGAATGCCCTGGCGGAGCGTATCATCGGCGATGCGGAAGGCCTCGGTGACGCTGGTGCCCTTGGTGACCACGGAGAGCAGGCGGTCGTTGGGCACGACCACGAGCGTATCGACGTTGGCCTTGAGGCGCTCGATGCCGGCCTCGGCGTTCTTCATGCGCTGCCGGCCCTCGAAGAGGAAGGGCTTGGAGACCACGCCGATGGTGAGGATGCCCATATCGCGGGCCAGCTCGGCGATGACGGGGGCCGCGCCGGTGCCGGTGCCGCCGCCCATGCCGCAGGTCACGAACACGAGGTCCGCGCCCTTGATGAAGTTGGAGATCTCCTCGCGGCTCTCCTCGGCGGCGTGCTTGCCGACCTCGGGGTTGGCGCCCGCGCCGAGGCCCTTGGTCAGCTTGTCGCCGATCTGCACCTTGGTGGGCGCCTTGCTGAGCGTCAGCGCCTGCTTGTCGGTGTTGACGGCGATGAAATCCACGCCCTGCAGGCCGGATTCGATCATGCGGTTGACCGCGTTGGTGCCGGCGCCGCCTACGCCAATGACCTTGATGGAGGCAAAGTTGTTGTTTTCCATTTCAAACTCGAGCACAAGGCATCCCCCTCGTTGACTAAATTTGTATTCCGATCATCCTTTGAACAGGCTTCTGAGCTTCTTGATGCCGCTGGTCTCCTTGGGGCTCTGCTGCTCGATGGAATCGAAGATCAGATCCACCAGCCCCAGAGCGCTCGCGTAGACCGGGCTGTTCATCTTCGCGGTCTTGGCCACCGGCACTTTCACCGGGCGGCCGATCTTGGTGGCCAGATATTCACGGCCGCCGCGCATCAGCGCGATGCCGCCGCCGGTCAAAAACACCTGCGAACGCGGCCCCATCAGGCCCGCGGCGTCGTTTTTGAGCGTCAGGTCGATCATGTCGCACAGCTCGTCCATGCTCTTTTCCACCGGGCGCTTGACGTATTCGCGCGGGAAGGAGAGACGCTCGCCGTTCGCGCCGGCGACCTCGGTGTAGGCGTCCTGATCGAACTCATCGGGGTCGAAGACGTAGCGGCGCTTGATCTGCTCCGCGGCGCGCATGGGCACGCGCAGTTCCTCGCAGAGGTCGGCGGTGATCTGTCCGCCGCCGAGGGGGAGCATGGCGTGGTAGGTGATGGCGTCGCCTTCGATGACGGAGATCTCGCTGTTGAGATAGCCCACGTCCACGAGCATGGCCACGCGGTCGCGGTCCTCGATGGAGAGAAGCAGCAGGCTCATGCCCAGCGTCGGCGACAAAAAGCCGAGGATGGTCACGCCCAGAGAGCCCATCAGCTCCTTCATGTCCTCAATGAACACGGGCTCGGCCACCAGAAAGGAGACCTGCGCGCGCAGGCGCTCGCCGTGTACGCCCATGGGCATCATCGTCTTTTTGCCGTCGTCCACGATAAACCACGCCGGGGAGCGGTGCATCACATAGCCGCCCAGTTCGGCGATCTTCAGTTGATCGGCCACGGCGTCCTGCACGCGGTTGACGTCGTCCTCGGTGATCTCGCCGGCGTTTTCCAGCGTGATCTCCGCCTCGCCGGTACACACGTGGGTGAACTCGCCAGGCACGCCGATGTAGATCTCGCGCACCTTGGAGTTGGCCTCCAGCTCCGCCGCGGCGATGGAATCGCGGGCGACGCGCGCGAGCTGCTCAGGCGTGTTCCAATCGCCCTGCGCGAAGCCATCGTAGGGTACCGTACCCGAGCCGATGATGTCGCAGCGGTTCACGCTGCCGCTCTGAGCGATCAGCGTGACGATCTTTGAAGTGCCAAATTCGATGGCGGCGACCTGTGTTTTCATAGCGTCCGATCACACCTCGTGCATCCTCTGTTCCAGTATGATGCCAAACTAATGATATTATACATATTTTTTCGCCGATATGCAAACGCGAATCGGGCAAAAATACCGAATTTCCCGATATGTCAAAATACTTTCAAAATATTGGCGCGAAGCCGTCACACGATCGCGGCGAAGCTGCGGCAGGACGGAGAAGATCGCCGTCAGCCGGGGCTGTGGTCGGCCTTGTCGCCGCTGGAAACGTCCAGCCGCCCCGAGGTCTCGCCGCGCGCCTCCAGATCCGGCAGCACGCTGACCATCCACAGCACCTTGTCGTCCATGTCCGCGCTGTCGCCCAGATCCACGCGCATGCCCGTGCGCGAGTAGAGGTACAGCGCGTGCGGGTTCGAGACGTTCAGTTCGGAGACGTAGCCGGTGGCAGCGTTGTCGTAGAGGGCGTCGAGCGTCGTGACCAGCGCTTCCAGCTGGGAGGCGGGCGCAGAGACCACCTCGCCCGGCTGCCAGCCGGTGACGTTGAGACCGGTGACGTAGACGGCGTCGGTCTCAGGCATGGCGCTCGGCTGGGAGATGACGGTGCCGTCGCGCTCCATGGTCAGGATCACACCGGCGTAGGAGACCACGGCGTCGCAGCGGCGCTCGCGCACGTTCAGCACCACCAGAGACGGGTAGTGCTTTTCCAGACTGACAAGTTCCACCGTGCCGCTGCTTTTCAGCGCCGCGCGCGCCTTTTCCTCGCTGACCTCGCGCATGGGGCTGCCCAGCGGCAGGTTCGCGGCGCGGATGATGTCGTCCGCGGCGATGGCGGCGTTGCCCTCCACCTGCACGTCGCGGGCGACGAACACGCTCCTGTCCAGCGTCAGGTAAACAGCCAGCCCCAGCACGAGCAGCAGCGCGGCTGCGACCAGCGCCCTTCTTCTTCGCACGTTTCGTTTCATGAATGTCCTCCGTCAAAGCCTGCGTATGTCCGCGCCGAGGGCGGCAAGCATTTCTTCCAGACGCTCATAGCCGCGGTCGATCAGTTCCACGTTCTCCACGCGGCTCTCCCCCTCCGCCGCCAGTGCCGCCAGCGCCAGCGCCGCGCCGCCGCGCAGGTCGCCCGCCTGCACCTCCGCGCCGTAGAGTCTGCCGCCGCGCACCACCGCCAGCCGGCCGCTCAAAAAGATGTCCGCGCCCATGCGCCGCAGCTGCGCGGCGTGGGCAAAGCGGTTTTCAAAGACGTTCTCGACGATGACGCTCGCCCCCTCCGCAACACAGGCGAGGGCCATGAACTGGGCCTGCAGGTCCGTGGGAAAGCCGGGGAAGGGCTGTGTGGAGATCTCGAAGGGGCGAAGCGACCCGGCGCGCAGGAAGATCGCCTCGCCCTCCGCATCCACTTTGCAGCCCGCCTGCCGCAGTTTGTCCAGCACGGCGCCGAGGTCGCCGGGGATGACGCGCTCCAGAAGCACCTCGCCGCGCGTGATGGCCGCCGCGGCAAGCAGCGTGCCGGCGACGATGCGGTCCGGAAGCGGCCGGTAGCGCGCCCCGCCGAGGCTCTTTACGCCCTCGATGGCAACGCGGTCCGTGCCGCCGCCGCGCACCTTGCCGCCCAGCGCGTTGATAAAATCCTGCAGATCGCGTATCTCCGGCTCGCGGGCGGCGTTATGTATGGTGGTTCGCCCCCGCGCCAGCACTGCGGCCATCATCACGTTTTCCGTGGCCCCGACGCTGGGAAAGTCCAGATAGACGTCCGCGCCGCGCAGGCGCGCGCCCTCGCACTCGATCATGCCGTGCGCCTCGCGTATCTGCACGCCCAGCGCCCGCAGACCCTTCAGGTGCAGGTCGATGGGGCGCTGGCCGATCTCGCAGCCGCCGGGATAGCTGACCCGCGCCCGGCCAAAGCGGGCGATGAGCGGGCCGAGCAGGAAGATGGAGGAGCGCAGGCGCTTGGAGAGCCGCTCCGGCATCTCGTGATCCTCGGCGCGCGAGGCGTCCAGCAGCACTTCCCGCCCCCGCTTTTCCACGCGGCAGCCCAGCGTTTCCAGAATGGAGAGCATGTTGCGCGCGTCCACGAGGTCCGGGCAGTCCTCGATGGTCACTGGCGAGTCGGTCAGCATCGCCGCCGCCAGAATGGGCAGCACCGCGTTTTTGGCGCAGTCCACCTCGTATCTTCCGCAAAGCCGCCTCCCGCCGCTCACCAGAAACATACGCTTCGCCGCCTTCCATAGCATCCGGGGCGATAAAACATCGCTCCTGTCTATGTTATGGGAATGCGCGGCAAAAGGTGCGTGTCCACCCGTCACAGGGGACTCGCGTCGCGGGAAATGTTGAGCAAAAGGCCCACCGCGCCCATGACGATGGCCACGGAAGTGCCGCCGGCGCTGAAAAACGGCAGGGGCAGGCCCGTGGTGGGCATCAGGCCGATGACCACGGCCACGTTCAGCACGCACTGCACGCCGATCATCGCCGTGACGCCGCCGGCCAGCAGGCTGCCGAAGCGGTCCTCGCAGCGCATGGCCACGCGCAGGCCGAAAAAGACGAAGGCGGCGAACATGGCCAGCACCGCGCAGCAGCCGAAAAAGCCGAGGTCCTCGCCGACGACGGCGAAGATGAAATCGCTCTCCGGGTAGGGCAGAAAGGCGTACTTCTGCCGCCCCTTGCCCAGCCCCATGCCGAAGAGGCCGCCGGAGCCGAAGGCCATCAGCGACTGGGAGAGCTGGTAGCCCTCGTTGGTGAGGTAGGCAAAGGGATCGCGGAAGGACAGGAGCCTGGCGCGGCGGTAGTCCTCGGAAAGGGCGTAGAACGTGCCCAGCGCCGCGCCCGCCACGCCGATCAGGCCCATGTGCAGCCAGCGCGCCCCGGCCATCAGCACCATCACCGCGGCGACGATGAGGATGCTGCCGGCGGTGGAGAGGTTGGGCTGGAGGAGGATGAGCAGAAACATCGCCCCCGGGACGATGAACAGCGGCACAAGGCCGGTGAAAAACCTGCGCACATCCCTTCCCGGAGCGCTGAGGGCGCGGGCGAGGAAGAGGATCATCGCGTACTTGGCCAGTTCCGAGGGCTGAAAGCTCACAGGCCCCAGACGCAGCCAGCGCCGCGAGCCGTTGAGCATCCTGCCCACGCCGGGGATGGCCACCAGCGCAAGCAGCGTAAGGCTGAGGCCCACGAGGGCGGCCACCACCGCCGGATGGGAGAGCTTGCGGTAATCGACGCGGAGAATGACCAGCATCAAAAGCGCCCCCGCGCCGATGCCGGTGAGCTGGGAGGTGACTTCCGAGAGGGCGTTGCCCTTGTCCTGCGCGTTGTAGTAGCTGGCGGCATAGAGTACGACCAGCCCGGTGAGGAGCAAAAGCAGGAAGGAAAAGAGTACGCCCCGGTCCACGCGGCGGGTCAAGCCATGTCCGGCTCCAGATCCTTTACGATCCGCTTAAATTCGCGCCCGCGCGCCTCGTAATCCGTGAACATGTCGAAACTTGCGCAGGCCGGCGAGAGCAGCACGTTGCCGCCGGGCGCAGCCAGAGAGCGCGCCGCTGCGATGGCCTTTTGAAAATCGTACCCGGCGCGCACGCAGCGGGTGAAGCCCTCGTCCCTGAGGGCGGCCTCGATGGCGTCGGCGGTGTCGCCGATGAGTACGGCGTGCGTGATGTTGCCGCGCATCAGTTCGCGGCCCAGCGGGTGGTAATCGGCCTTTTTGTAGCTGCCGCCGAGGATGATGACCGTGGGCGCGGTCATCGAGCGCACCGCCCAGAGGGTGGAATCGACGTTTGTGCCCTTGGAATCGTTGATGTAGCGAACGCCGTCCAGTTCGCGGACGAACTCGAGGCGGTGTTCCACGCCCTGAAAGGCGCGCAGCGTGTGGCGCACCACCGGCGCGGGCACGCCCGCCGAAAGCGCCATGGCCGTGGCGGCGAGGGCGTTTTCGAGGTTGTGGGGGCCGGGGATGTATATCTCCGATGCATCGCAGACGGCGCGTTCACCCCCCTCATCGACAAAGACGACCTTGCCGTCGCGCGCGAGCGCCCCCGAGGGAGCCTCGCCGGAGCGCGAGAACCACACCACTTTGGCGCGCGTGTGCGCGGCCATGGCGCGGGTAACGGCGTTGTCGTAGTTGAGTACCACGAAGTCGCCCTCGCGGCAGTTGGCGAAGACGCGCTCTTTGAGGGCTATGTAGTTCTCCATGGTGCCATGGCGGTTCAAATGATCCTCGGTGACGTTGAGGACCGCCGCCACCGCGGGGTGGAACTGCGAGACGGTCTCCAGCTGGAAGGAGGAGACTTCGCAGACGGTGACGTCGCCCGCACGCATCTTCAAAACGGCTTGCGCGTAGGGCGCGCCGATGTTGCCCACCACCCATGTGCGGCGGCCGGCGTTTTTGAAGATCTCGCCCAGCAGGGTCGAAGTGGTGGTCTTGCCATTGGTGCCGGTGACGGCAAGGAGCGTGCCGGTGGATTCGCGGTAGGCGTATTCCAGTTCGCCCATCACCTCCACGCCCAGTTCGCGGGCGCGGACCACGGCGGGGTGCGTGTCCGGGATGCCGGGGCTTACGATGAGCGCGTCCATGCCCTCGATGAGCGGCAACGGGTCTTCCTCGCCCAGATGCCAGTGTACGCCGGGCACGTCGAGGTCGTCCAGCGCGCCCGCGAACTGTTCGCGCGGCTTTACATCGCAGATGGTCACTTCGCAGCCGCGCGCGAGCAGCAGCCTTGCCGCCGCCGCGCCGCTGCGCGCCATACCCAGCACCAGTGCTTTCTGAATTTGCATATTGTCCTCCTTTTTGCGCGGATGTATCCAAGAAAGGGGGCTGCCCGCTTGGACAGATCCCCCTTTGCAAGAACGCATCCTAGGCCGTAAAGCCAAGCAGTGCCAGCAGGCACAGAAGTACGGTCACGATATAGTACATGGACACCACGCGCGTTTCAGGCATACCGCCAAGCTCAAAGTGATGGTGCAGCGGCGCCATGCGGAATATGCGCTTGCCGTGCGTGGCCTTGAAGTAGGTCACCTGGATGATGTCCGAGAGGCTGGAGACGAACATCGCGAAGGCGATGAGCGGCAACAGCAGCGAAAGGCGCGTCACCAGGCAGATGCCCACCAGCGCGCCGCCGATGAAGAACGAGCCGACGTCGCCCATGAAGACGCTGGCCGGGCAGGCGTTGAAGCGCAGAAAGCCCAGGAGACCTCCGGCCATGGCCCCTGCGAAGATGGCCGTGTTGATAAAGTTGCTGCTGTTTGCCGGGTCCGCGCCCGCCATCAGCACGCAGATGAGCGCCATGGTGGCGAAGTCAAACAGCGAGCAGCCGCCCAACAGGCCATCGAGGCCGTCCAGCAGGTTGGCGGAGTTGACCGTGCCCACGAGGATGAACATCATCACCGGGATGTAGAACCAGCCAAGGTCCCACTCCACGCCGAAGAAGGGGACGATCAGTTTGGAGCCGATCAGCGGGTGCTTGTACGCCCAGATGGAGAGCCCGAGGGCGATGACCGCCTGCGGCGCCAGCTTCTGTTTGGGCGTGAGGCCCAGCGAGCGGTGCAGCTTCACCTTGATGAAATCGTCCACGAAGCCGACCAGCCCGAAGCCCACGGCGCAGACGACGGCGATGAGCAGAAAGTCCCAGCGGGTATCGTTCTGCGCGAAGGCCAGCGCCGCGATCAGGGCCGGCAGGGCGAAGATCACGCCGCCCATGGTGGGGATGCCCTGCTTTTTCTTGTGCGACTGCGGGCCAAGATCGTAAATGGTCTGTCCGAATTTCATTCGCCGCAGCCACGGGATCACCACGGGGCCAAAGACGATGGCCATGACGAAGGCGGCGATGATGGTCAAGATCAACCGTTGCATCTTCTGTTGTCCTCCCGGAACGCTACTTGCCGCGCATCTCCCTGAGCAGCTCCTTGACGACGATCTTCTCGTCGAAGGGGTGCTTGACGCCCTTGATCTCCTGATAGGTCTCGTGGCCCTTGCCGGCCAGCACGATGACATCGGAGCTTTCGGCGATGGAGAGCGCGTGGCGGATCGCCGCGCGGCGATCCTCTATCACGGTATATTCGCAACCGGTGTGCCGTATCCCTTCTTCGATTTGGTCAAGAATTTCGAAAGGATCTTCGTTTCGGGGGTTGTCGCTGGTCAAAATGACCAGATCGGCCAGTTCCCCGGCGATCTCGCCCATGATCGGGCGCTTGCCGTGGTCGCGGTCGCCGCCGCAGCCGAAGAGGGCGATGAGGCGGCCCTTGGTGGTCTGGCGCACGGACTTTAAGATGTTCTCCAGGCTGTCGGGCGAGTGCGCGTAATCGAGGATGACGCGGTAGGGCGTCTCCGTTTCCAGCAGCTCGATGCGGCCCGGCACGGCGCGCACGTCCTCCAGACCGCGGCGGATGGCGTCCGGGCCGATGCCCAGCGCGATGCCCACGCCCGCGGCCAGCAGGGCGTTGTAGACGTTGAAGATGCCCGCCAGCTGCAGTTCCACCAGCACGCGGAAGCGCTTGTGGAAGGTGAGCAGGAAGGAAAGCCCCCGCTCGCCCACCTCGATGTCGTTGGCGTAGACGTCACTGGATTCGCGGATGCCCGTGCGCAGCGCCTCGCGGCCCAGCGCCGTGATGCCGGCGGCCACGCGCTCATCGTCGCAGTTGTAGACGATGGCTTCGGACATGTCCGGCTGGAAAAGACGCATCTTGGCGGCGAAGTAGTTGTCCATATCGCCGAAATAGTCCAGATGGTCCTGCGAGAAGTTCGTGAACGCCGCCACGGCAAAGCGCAGGCCGCTCAGGCGGTGCATGGCCAGCGCGTGGGCCGAGACTTCCATGACCACATATTCGACGCCCGCGTCGGCCATGCTCTTCAGGAGCGTCTGCACCTCGATGGGGTCGGGCGTGGTCAGGCGCGAGGGGATGACCTCCTCGCCGATCATCGAGC
The DNA here is from genome assembly GCA_018713365.1 of Candidatus Pullichristensenella excrementipullorum. Classification (GTDB taxonomy): domain Bacteria; phylum Bacillota; class Clostridia; order Christensenellales; family Aristaeellaceae; genus Pullichristensenella; species Pullichristensenella excrementipullorum. Next base: position 66,658 of record DVOU01000015.1, on the reverse strand, counting down.
AGACTGTGCCGATCATGCCCGCCTTGTGGCCGGCGGCTTCGAGGACGGACTTGATGAGGAAGCTGGCCGTGGTCTTGCCCTTGGTGCCGGTGATGCCGATGAGCTTCAGGCGGCGGGCCGGGTTGCCGAAAAATTCCTGCGCCATGTAGGACAGCGCCCGGCGCACGCTGTCTACCTTCACCTGCGGGCAGTCCAGCGGAAGTTCCCGCTCCACCACCAGCGCCACCGCGCCCTTGGCAAGCGCCTGCGGCGCGAGGTCGTGGGCGTCTGTGTGCAGGCCGGGTATGCAGAAAAACAGCGCGCCGGGCGTCACCTTGCGCGAATCGACGCACAGAGACGCGATCTCCGTCTGTGCGTCGCCGGTCAGTTTGACCTCGCCGGGGACGGCCCCCGCAAGCGCATTGAGCTTCATTCGCAAAAACCCCCTGTAAGTTATGGCGGCTCGAAGGCCACCGTGACGGTCGTGGTCGGCGTGACGCGCGTGTGCGCCGCGGGCGACTGGGAAACGGCCACGCCGCTGCCCTCCACGCGCAGTATAAGCCCGCAGGAGCGCAAAAGCCGGTTGGCCGACGCCACCGACATGCCGGTGACGTCCGGCACTAAGACGCGGTCGTTCTCGTCCGTCTGCGCCTCGCCCTCGACGTATAGCATGACCAGTGAACCTTCGCTCATTCCCGCGCCGGGCGCGGGCAGCTGGCCCTCGACGGTGGCGCCGGTCCCGGAGAGTACGTGCGCAAGCCCCGCCGCTTTCAGCGCCTCGATGGCTTCGGAGACGGACAGGCCGGTAACATCCGGCACCGGGACTTCCTCGAGCGGCTCGGCGTCTGTCTCCGGGGCGACGCCGAGGTAGATGAGCGACTGTTCCAGCACGTCGCGCGCAAAGGGCGCGGCGGTGGTGGAGCCGTAGTCCACCGGCACGTCCGCCTCATCGACGATGAAGAGGACGGCGATCTGCGGGTCGTCCATGGGCGCGAAGCCCAGAAACGAGCCGATGTGTTTGTCCGCGGAGATGGCCCCGTCCACGTACACCTGCGCTGTGCCGGTCTTGCCGCCGACGCGGTAGCCCTCGATGTAGGCGTTGCGGCCGCCGCCGTCGGTGACGACGTTTTGCAAAAGCCGCCGCATGGTGTCGGACGTCTCCCGGGAGATGGTCTGGCCACGCACCACGGTCTGACTGCGCTCGATGACCGTGCCGTCCTCGGCGCGTATCTCCTTGACGACGTAGGGCTTGAGGAGCCTGCCGCCGTTGACCACCGAGCAGGCGGCGGTCAAAAGCTGGATGGGCGTGACGGCCACGGACTGGCCGAAACCGATGCGGGCGAGGTCCACCCGGCCGACCACGCTTTCGTCGATGACGATGCCGCTGCCCTCGCCGGGGATGTCCACGCCCGTGGCCGAGCCGATGCCAAAGCGCTCCATGTAATCGTAAAAGCGCTCGATGCCAAGGCGCAGGCCCAGTTCCACGAACACCGGGTTGCAGGAGTTTTCCAGCGCCTCGGCCATGGTCTCGGCGCCGTGCGGCTCACCCCAGCAGCGGATGCGGCCGCCCTCCACATAGACGGAGCCGGAGCAGAAAAAGCCCTCGTTCTCACTGGTCACCCCCGCGTCGAGCGCGGCGGCGGCGGTGAGGATCTTGAAGGTGGAACCCGGCTCGTAAGCGTCGGAGACAATGGTGTTGCGCATAAGCTCTGTGAGCGTTTCCACATCGTCCCGCGGCGGGTCGTTTAAGTCATAATCCGGCTTGCAGACGAGTGCGAGGATCTCGCCGGTCTGCGGCTGCATCACCAGCACGCGCACGCTCTTGGCGTTATTGACCGCCATGGCCTCGCGCGCGGCCTTTTCGGCAAAGGACTGGATGGAGGCGTCGATGGTCAGAGTGACGCTGCCCCCGTCCACGGCGGGCACGTATTCGCGCGCGCCGTAGCTCACTTCCCGGCCCTTGCCGTCGATCTCCTCGAGGATACTGCCCTCCTTGCCGGAAAGGTAGTCGTTGAGCGAGGATTCCAGCCCCGCCTGCCCTACGCCGTCGATGGTCGTCAGCCCCAGAAGCTGGGTGGCGAAGGCGCCCATCGGGTAGTAGCGGCGGCTCTCCTCCTCAAGGTAGAGGCCGGAGAGGACGTCCGCGCCGCTTTCCTCGTCGGCGAGCATCATCGTCTTGACCTGCTGCGCCGCCTCGCGCGTTAGTTGGCGCTTGATGGTGACGCCGCCCTTGGAGGTGTCCGAGACCTTTTGGACGATCTCGCTTTCCTCCATATCCAGCACGGGCGCAAGGGCGCGGGCGAAAGCCTGCGCGTCCTTGACCTGCCGGGGGCTGGCCGAGGCGGTGTAGGCCGTGGCGCTGAGGGCCAGCGCCGTGCCGTTGCGGTCGTAGATGCCGCCGCGCGTGGGGGCGATGACCGAATCGCTGGTCCACTGCGCCTGCGCGCGGCGCTGCAGGTCCTCCGCGGCGATGGCCTGGAGATAAAAAAGCCGCGCCGTCAGCACGAGAAAGAGGACAAAAAAGGCAGCCAGACACACCGCAAGGCGGCGACGGACGACCGGGCCTGTCAAAACCAACCGCATCCCTCCCCGCCTTGACGTTTACCTGACCACTCCTTCCCCACCGGGCAATCCGGCGGTCTGCGTTTGTGCGTCATCCTGCGAAACGGGCAGGTCCACCACGCGGATGGCGTCCTGCGTGGGGCGCTCCATGCCCATCTGCGCGGCCAGCTGCGCGATGCGCTCCGGGTTTTTCAGCATCGAGAGGGAAACTTCGAGGTTATCCCTCTGCGCGCTCAGTTCCACCATCTCGCGGCTGAGGGCGTCGGCCCGCTTGGTCTCGCCGGAGATACCGGCCAGCATGCCGATGTGGATGAAGAGGCCGGCAAAAAGCACGCAGGCGAGCAGCAGTTTCGCCGCGCGGCCGCGGCGCGCACGCGCGTTCAGGGCTTTTTGTCGCGTGTTCATTTTCTATTCCCCCTTCTTCCGATTTAGACCTGACCGGGGCCGTAGTAGCGGTCGTTGACGTAGGAAAGCAGTTGTTCGATGTCGTTTTCCGCCATCTCGCAGGTGGCGGCGAAGCGGGCCTCGTCCCAGATCTCCAGGTAGCGGCCCACGCCGACGAAGCGGATGGCCTTGTCCATGCCCGCCTTCTGGCGAAGGCCCATGGGCAAAAGCACGCGGCCCTGCGCGTCCAGCTTCTGGCCGGGAAAGGAAAACGCCTTGATGAGGCGCACGTAGGCCATGCCGCGCGCGTCGCTGTCCGGGATGCGCTCGAGCTTTTTGCCAATCTCCTCCCATTTTTCCACGGGATAGAGGGCGATGGCGTTGAACTCGTTGTTGAGGCCGATGGTGAAGGTGTCGCCCAGCGCTTCCCGGTAGGCCGAGGGAATGGTCACGCGGCCCTTCGGGTCGATGTTATGCGCGTAATTGCCGGAAAATTCGCTCGCGGACATGGCTTCACCCCCCTCATCTTCACTGCTTTCCTCCACATTCTACCACAGGACGGGATTCTATTCCACCTTTTGCCACCTTATTTCATACTTTTTTCAAATTTCGACAAAAAGCTGACAAGAAAGCGGCGCTCCCATGCGGAAGCGCCACGGTGAACGGCGGTTTTCCTTCAAGATTTGCGCGGACCGAACGTTCCCCGCCGCTTCGCTTCCACGATGAACGCCGTGAGGACAAAGAGGGCCAGACCCAGCAGGGCGGCGAGGACGCGGCTGCGCGCCAGTGCGCCGAGATGTTCGAGAAAGTAAGCCGTCCCGCCCAGCGCCTCGTGGCGGGGCGCGAAGAGGGCGGCGTAGTCGAAGGCCGGGCCGTTTTTCGCCATCCAGCCCCACAAAAGCGCCAGCAGCGGGCCAAGGGGCAGGCCGGTCAGCGCCGTGGGCAGCGCGCCAAGGCCCGTGGCGAGCAAAATGGTGGGCAAAAGCCAGAGGAGGGCGTACTTGCCGTAGGCGAGGAGGTCTATGGCGGCAAGGCCGTAGTCCATGGCCGCCACGCAGGTGAGCGTCAGCGCCATGACGGTTACGGGCAGGAGCATCGCCGCCGTCAGCGCCGCGCAGCGGCAGAGGACGAGCTTCAGCGAAGAGATGCCGCGCGCGTAGATGGCCGCGCGGCAGGCGCGCCGGTCGTGCCAGAACAGCGCCGCCGCCGGGAAGGGACACAGCACCGCCAGCGCGCCGCCCACGCGGCTGGCAAAGAGGCGGGCGTGCGCGCCGGAAAAGCGGTCCAGATCGCGGACGAGGGCGTATTCCTCCGCCGGGAGGACGCATATCTCCACCTCTCCCGCCGCCTCGCCCGCGGCGGCGATGCGCGCATTGGGCGGGAAGACCTGCTGAAAATAGGCAAACAGCACCAGCGCCGCCACGGCGGCGATATACGTGGCCGAACGGCAGACGCGGAGAAATTCGAGGCGAAACAGGCTCATGCCAGCGCGCCCCCGTTCAGGCAGAGGAGGTAGGCGTCGCGGATGCCGGGGCGGTCGGCCCTGCCGACGCCGGGCGCCCCTTCGGGGTCGAGAAAGCGCGCCACGCGGCGCTGGCCGTGGGAGACGACGCTGACCACGCGGTAGCGGCGCCGCAGCGTTGGCAGCGCCTCTTCCGGCAGGTCGGCGAGGAACACCTTGCCCTCGGCGCGCGCCACCATCTCCCGCGCCGTGCCCAGATAGCGCAGCTTGCCCCCGTCCAGCACGGCCACGCGGGCGCAGACGGCCTCCACGTCGTCCGGGCGCTGGGTGGCCAGCACCACGAGGCGGTCGATGGCGGTCTCGGAAAGCAGGGAGCGCAGGCGGGCGCGTTCCTCGGGGGCAAGGCCGTCGGTGGGTTCGTCGAGCAGCAGCACGCGCGGATCGTGGATGAGCGCCTGCGCCACGCCCAGGCGGCGCAGCGCCCCCGCGTCCAGACAGCGCGCGCGCACTTCCGCCTCCCCCGCAAGGCCCACGCGCTCGAGCAGCTGCTGCGTGCGCGCGCGGCGGGTGAGGGCGTCCAGCCCCGAGAGCGCGCCGAGATAGTCCATGGCCTCGCGCAGGCGCAGGTTTCCGTAAACGCCGAAATCCCCGGGCAGATAGCCGACGAGGGCGCGCACCGCGCCCGCCTTTTGAAGCGGCAGGCCGCACACGCGCGCCTCGCCCCCATCGAGGGGCAGCAGCGTGGCCAGCGCCCGCAAAAGCGTGGACTTACCCGCCCCCGCGCCGCCGAGGATGCCGAAGACGCCGCCCTCCATGTCGAGCGTGAGGCCGTCCAACGCCGTTTTGCCATGAAAGCGTTTGCGCAGTCCGCGCAGTTCGATGCGGTTTTCCATGTCGGTACACCTTCCCTTCGCCATCAGCATAATCCCCGCCGATAAACTTTTTATCCACGGCGCGGGCGTTGCAAAAACACGCGCGGCGTGATACAATCAGGGCGGAGACCTCACGGAAGGATGGGTATGGATGCAGGAGATCAAATGCCCCAACTGCGGCAAGACCTTTGTGGTGGACGACGCCGGGTACGCGCAGATCGTGCGCCAGGTGCGGGACAGCGAATTTGACCGCGAACTGCTCAAGCGGGAAAAGGACATCGCCGACGCCAAGGCGCGGGAAGCGGAGCTTGCGCAGATGCGGCAGAAGGAGGCGTTCGACAGGGCGCTGGGCGAGCGGGAGAAGCGCATCGAGCAACTTTCAGCGCAGCTCACGGGCAGCGAAACGGAAAAGCAGCTTGCCGTTTCCGAGGCGGTGGGCAAACAGGCGGAAAAGCTGGCCGAAGCGGAAAGGCGCGTCGAGCAGCTCAAGGCCCAGCTTCAGGGCGGCGAGGCGGACAAAAAGCTGGCCGTCTCCGAGGCGGTGCGCGAAAAGGAAAAGGAGCTTTCCGAGCAGGCGGCGGAGATGGCGGAGCTGAAAAACCGCCTTGCCCAGCAGGAGACGGAGAGCCAATTGAAAGCGCAGTCCATGCAGCGGGAGTACGAGAGCCGCCTTAAGCAGAAGGACGAGATGATCGAATACTACAAGGACTTCAAGGCGCGCCAGTCCACGAAGATGATCGGCGAGAGCCTGGAACAGCACTGTTTGAGCCAGTTCAACGCCCTGCGCATGACGGCCTTTCCCGACGCCTACTTTGAAAAGGACAACGACGCGCGCAGCGGCAGCAAGGGCGATTTTATCTTCCGCGAATCGCGGGACGGCGTGGAGTTCATCTCCATCATGTTCGAGATGAAAAACGAGGCGGATGAGACGGCCACCAAACATAAAAACGAGGACTTCTTCCGGGAGCTGGACAAGGACAGGCGCGAAAAGAAGTGCGAATACGCGGTGCTGGTGTCGCTTCTGGAGGCGGACAGCGAGCTTTACAACAACGGCATCGTGGATGTTTCGTACAAATATGAAAAGATGTACGTCATCCGCCCGCAGTTCTTCATCCCCATCATCACGCTGTTGCGCAACGCGGCGCTGGGGAGTTTGAAGTACCGGCAGGAACTGGAGGTGGCGCGCAACCAGCAGATCGACATCCTCCACTTTGAGGAGAACATGAACGCCTTCAAGGAGGGCTTCGGGCGCAATTACCGGCTGGCGAGCGAGAAGTTCAGGTTGGCCATCGAGGAGATCGACAAGACGATCGCGCACCTGCAAAAGACGAAGGAAGGGCTGCTCTCCTCGGAAAACAACCTGCGCCTGGCCAACAGCAAGGCCGAGGACCTGAGCATCAAGCGGCTGACGAAGAACGCGCCGAGCGTGCGGGAGATGTTCGACGCGGCGAAAAACGAAAGCCCCGCCGGGTGAGCGGCGGGCAAAGCCGGGGCGACGTCATGCGGACGCCGCCCCGGTGTGTTTTTGCTTTATCGGCGCAGGCAATGTCAGCGCGCCGCGCGCAGATAGGTCGCAAACAGCGCTTGCGCGTCCTCGTTTCCCTCGGCGTATGGCCTGAACACGGCAAGAAAGTCCTGCGTGGCCGCTTCCTTGAAGGCAAAGGCGGCGTAGTATTCGCGCATGGCCGCGCTGAACGTTTCCCGGCCCAAGGCCTGTTCCAGCCGGTAGAGGAAGGCCGCGCCGCGCTCATAGACGGCGGGGGTGTAGTCGCCCCCCAGTTCGTCATAGGGACGGTCGATACAGAGGTTGGAAACGTCCTCCGCTTCGTTCACCGCGTTCGCAAAAACGTCCATCTGCGCGGCGATGTCATCCTCGCTCTTGCCAACAAAGCGCCAATACACCTGTTCGCTGTACGCCGCAAAGCTCTCGTCCAGCCACGCCTCGCGGTACTGGTCGTTGCCGACCACGGCGTAAAACCACTGATGCGCGGTCTCGTGCGCCACAGTCGCCGCCAGTTTCCCTTCGTATTCGGCGCGCTCCGCCGCGTCCGTATCGCTGCCAAAGAACCAGCTGTACATCTGGCTCACGCGCACCAGGCCCGGCGCTTCCATGCCGCCAAACTCGTAGTTGGACTCCACCACATCCAGTTCGGCATAGGGGTATTGCCCGTAGGCGTCCGTAAAGGCGCGGATCGCGTCCAGCGCCGCCTGCATGGACAGCTCGTTCTGCCGGCGATGGCTTTCTTCGCCGCGGGCATAGTAGCAGTTGACCATCACGCCTTCGGCTTCGCCGCACGCCACATCCAGTTCGTCGCTCGCGATGAGCGTCACATCCCGCATGCGGTCCGCATGGATGCGCCACAGGCTCGGCGCTTCTTCCGTCTCATCGCCGCTGGCGACCACGGTGTAGCCCTCCGGCACATGCAGGCGGATGTCATAATCGGCGCAACGGGTGTAAAAACATTCTCCATCTACGAAATAGGGCTCAACGACCCATCCGCCGTCTTCATAGACGGCCAGCATGGGATAAAATTGCGCCAGCTCGAAGGTGCGCCCAGCCTCGCTTTCCGTATGCAGCGGGAAATAGCCGCAGCGCAGGCCGCCCTCGGGGATGTCGGCCGCGTAGGAAAGCGCGATCTCGCAGCGGTCGCCGCTCGCAAGGGGCGTCTTCAGCGCCACGTAGACGATGGAGGCGTCCGCCGCGTCCACGCGCACCTCCAGCATTTCGCCCCCGCAGGACGCGGAGAGGATGCCGCTCTGCAAGGACAGTTGTTCATCGGTGCGCGTTCTGGCCTCGGCGATGACGCTGGCCATGAAATCCCGAAAACAGAGTTCCTCCCATGCGTCGGGACTGTCGTTTACGACCGCGACGCGCGCCTCCACGGTCAGAGAAGCACTTTGCGCGTCCAGCGTCACATCCATCGCGTAAGAAAGGCCGTCCTCCTCCGCGTGTCCCGGAAGCGCGGGGAGCAACGCGGCAAAAAGCAGCAGCGCGGCAAAGGCGCGGATGGCGCGGGAATATACGGTTTGCATAGGTTCCACCTTCCTTTCCATGTATCTGTATATAGGACACACGCCGCTGTGTGAAGGTTGATGGCCGCGGGAAAATTTACGCAAAAAGCCCCGCCCGTGCGGGCGAGGCTCGATGGAGGACGCTATCGGGCGTTCCCCTTTTCTGTTTTGGCTTCTTCCATCACCCTGAACGCGGCGCGCACGCGGGCGCCGCCTTCGGGGGCGTTGTCCACGGTGAGGGCGCCGCCGTGGCGCTCCGCGAGCGTGCGGCAGATGTAGAGGCCGAGACCAAAGTGTTCGCCATCGCGGGCGGCGGTCTTGTCGCGGAAGTAGGGTTCGGCGGCGCGCTTGAGCGCCTCGGGCGTGAAGCCGGGGCCGTCGTCCTCCACGGTGAGGACGAGGGTGTCGCCGAGGCGGCGGAAGGTGGCGGCGACGCGCGTTTTCGCGTAGCGGGCGGCGTTGGCGGCGAGGTTGTCAAACACGCGGAGGATGAGCGACGCGTCCGCGCGGGCCGTGCCGCCGTCTTCGCCCGCCATGGAAAAGGCAAGGCCGCGGCAGACGACTTTGCCCTCCCCCGCCATCTGCGCGCGCAGGGCGGCGACGTCCGTTTCCGCGGGAACGACGGAGACTTCTTCCAGCCGCGCCGCCTCGCCCATGGTGGCGGCGTAGCGCTCGAGGCGGGATATGTGGCCGTCCATCACCGCGAGGGTATCCAGCACCTTTTCCCGCGTCAGGCTGCCGGCGGCGTATTTCTTCAAAAAGTCGCTGTATCCGCGCAGGACGGTCAGCGGCGTGCGCAGGTCGTGGGAAAAGGCGGCCTGCATCTGCCGCCGCTGTTCGAGCGTGCGCCAGAGGTCGCGGCTGGAGACGGCGAGCGCGGAGCGCATCTTTTCCATGGCGGCAAGCGCCCTGTCCATCTCGTTGCCCTTTTCCAGCGCGGGGATGGTGAAATCGAGGTCGTTTTTGGCGATGCGGCCGGCGGCTTCCTCGATCTTTCGCAGAGGCCGCTTCAGCTTGCGGCGGTAGAACAGCACCCCGGCGGTGAGGATGGAGAGGACGGAGACGACCGGGTAGGAAAGCAGCGTGATCCGGCCGTAAAGGGTGTAGCGGGCGTATTCTTCCTCGGGCACGAGTTCGAACAGCGAGGTCGAATAGGCCATCTGCTCCCCCACCACCTCGCCATCGACGACGAGCTGCGCGGGGATGCGGTACTGCGCCCCATAGCGCGTTTCCCAGCGGTGGTAGAGGCCATTCTGCAATTCGGAGCAAATGGCGGTCAAGAGCATAATGGCCGCAAGCGCCGCCAGCACGGCGACGGCGGCGTAGAGAAAGAAGCTCCACTTGAGCGACAGGCGGCGCAGGCGGCGCTTGCGCAGTCTTACTTTACCCATTTGTAGCCCACTCCCCAGACGGTCTCGATCTGCCCCTGCACGCCAGCCTGCATAAGTTTCGCGCGGATGCGCTTGATATGTTCGGCGACGACGCTGCTGGAGCCTTCGCCATCCCATCCCCAGCAGCGCTCGTAGATGCGCTCCTTGTCGAACACCTGGCCGCGATTCTGCGAGAGCAGTTCGACGATCTCATATTCCTTCTTCGCCAGCGGCACGCGCTCGCCGCGCACGTAGACGGCCTTTTCCAGATAGTCCACGGCCACGTCGCCGCCGAACCAGACCCGCGCCTGATTTTTCGGGCGTTCCTCGCGGCGCAGGTGGGCGGCCACGCGGGCGCTCAGTTCATCGAGGGAAAAGGGCTTGGTGACGTAATCGTCGCCGCCGGCGGCGAAGCCCGCGATCTTGTCCGCGTCGGTGACGCGGGCGGTGAGGAAGATGATCGGGCAGCGCACGAACTGGCGGATGGCGCGGCAGACGTCCAGCCCGTCGCGACCCGGCATGTTGACGTCGAGCAATATAATGTCCGGGCCGTGTGCGGCCTTTTCCACGGCCTCGTCGCAGCCCGTCGCCGTAAATACGAGGTAGCCGAGCATGGTAAAATTGTCGCGCAAAAGGGCGACCACATCCGGCTCGTCGTCCACGATCAAGATGGTGTGTTGCATGCGCATCCCTCCGCGCACAGAATAGGACAAATTTTTCTACAAATCATAAACAGGCGGCGGAGAGGCCGCGTAAAGCCCCTCCGCCGCCTGCTTTCATGACGTTCAGGCGTTTTCCGGCGCTTCTTCCTGCCCGCCGGGCACGAAGGTGAGCTGGTTGGAGCCGTCCATCCACAAGCGCTCGATGTTGTAATACTCGCGCTCCTCGGGGTGGAAGATGTGGACGATGACGTGGGCGTAGTCCAGGACCACCCAGCGCGATTCGTTCATGCCCTCGTGACGGCGCACGGGCATATCCTCGGCGTCGAGCTTTTCTTCGACATCTTCCGCCAGAGAGCGCACGGCCTGTACGTTGCGGCCCGTGGCGATGACGAAATAGTCGGTGATGGACGTCAGGTGGTCCACCTTGAGGATGGTGATGTCGGTCGCGCCCTTCTTGTCCAGCACTTCCGCGATCTTCAGCGCCAGTTCCCGCGATCTGAGCATATGGATGTTCCCTCCTGTATCAAAGCATCGTTTCCATGCGCGGATGCACCGCGCGGCCCGTTTCTTCGAGGTGTTTTTTGGTCAGTTGCGCACACTTGGACGCCGCGGCGCGCAAATTCGTTCCCGCCAGCGCGCGGGCTTCGGCAAGGCCGGGAAAGTCCTCCCGCCCCGGCTCGATGAAATCTGCCACGAACACCGCCAGCATAAGGCCCGTCATTGCGCTTCCGCCCAGCGTGTGGCAGCGAATGGCGGCGAGGATCTCCTCATCGCGCACGCCGAAGGTCTCCTTCGCCACCACCGCCCCGGCGGGGGCGTGAAGAAGCTCGGGGTTGGCAAGTTCCCCCGCGTCTGCAAGGCCGGTGGCGAGGCGGCGCTGCTCCTTTTCCGGCAAGCACTTGGCCGCGTCGTGCAAAAGGCCGGCCACGCGCGCCGCCGCCGCGTCCAGACCGTGGATGCGGGCGAGGCGCTCGCTCGTATCGCGCACGCCGAGGGTGTGGCGGAAGCGGTGCTTGGTGAGCGTCTTTTTGAGCGCTTCCTCGGCTTCCACCTCGGGCACGTTCATCAGGTACAGGCCCTTTTTTCGGATATACGCGGCCACTTTGTCGTCCACCAGGCCGCGCAGATCGCCGCGCGTGGCCGCGACCTCGCGGATGCGCGTGGAGGAAATGTCCGGCGGGTCGCCCTCCAGCCAGAGGACGCGCGCGCCCTCCGGCACGGCCGCCCCTTCCCCGCCGCGCCGCGCCGCCGCGAAGGTGCAGAGCTTGAAGACCTCTTTGTATTCGCGCCATGTGGGCAGGTTGGGCAGCGTATCCGCGCCGATGATGTAGACAAGCTCGCTCTCCGGCTCCTGCGCGCGCAGGCGGCGCAGGGTGTCCACGGTGTAGGTCGCGCCCTCGCGGCGCACCTCCATGTCCGAAACGGTGAACTCGTCCCCCGCCGCCAGCTTCGCCATCCACAGGCGGTCCTCCGCCACGGCGTGGCAATGCTTGTGGGGCGGGTCGCCATCCGGCAGGAGAATGGCCTCGGAAAGGGCGAGCTGCTCCTTCGCCAGACGCAGAAGCGCCGTGTGGCCGAGGTGTATGGGGTCGAGCGTGCCGCCAAGGATGCCGATCTTTCTGTGCTTCATATCCCTATTATACACCATATGCGCGAAGGTGAAAAGCGCTTTTCTGCCCGGGATGCGGCATGGACGGCGCTTTTTGGGGAAAAATCTGTCAGGGAGGGATGCGCGATGGGAAAAACGATCGACCGCGCGGCGCTGCATGTGCTTTCGGCGCTGGGGCTATATCTGTGTTTCGTCTCGGCGCTGGGCCATGTCTGGCTGGCGGCGGGCTGCGCACTGGCTGCGCTGCTGCTTTTGCGCAAGCTGCTCATGCCGCTGGCGGGGCGGCTGCCGAAGCGGGAGGCAAGGAAGGGGCGCGCCCGCGCGGAGGTGGAGCGCTGGGCGATGCTGGAGGCAAGCGCGGCGGAGGCGGAGGCGCGCGCGCTGCTGGAAAAGGCCTATCCGGGGCAGGCGGCGGAGGCGGAAGTTGTGTTTCTGCCGCGCCACCCGCAGGGGCCGCCCCTGGACGTCAACGCCGTTTTGGACGTCTGGCGCGGGCGGGGCAGGGAAAAGCTGCTGCTGGTGACCACGGCGCGGGCCGACGCGGCGGCGCTTTCCTGCGCGGCGAAGCTCGCCCATCCCGCCGTGTGCCTGATCGACGGGGCGCGGCTGGGCGCGCTGCTCACGTCTTTCCCGCCGCCGGAGCGGGCGGAGGAAAAAAGGCCGCGCAGGCGCATGCGCATCGCCGTTTCCCGCGAACGCGCGCCGCGCAGGCTGCTTTTTGGGCTTTTGCTGCTTGGCATGTATCTGTTGCTGGGCAACGCCCTCTATCTGGGCGCGGCGCTTGTAACGCTGATGCTGGCGGCGCTGGGATGGAAAAAGCCGCCCGTTCCCAGGCGGCTGTTCGGGTGAGGCGGACTAGAGGTCTTCCAGGCGTATTTTGGAATCCTTGCGCGCCTGCCGGTAGATGACGAAGCGGCTGCCGATGACCTGCACGGCCTCGGCGTGTACGCGCTCGCACAGTTCGGCGCAGGCTTCGCGCGCGTCCATGGGGGCGTTTTTCTGCACGGTCACTTTGATCAGCTCGCGCGCTTCCAGCGCGTCCCACGCCTGTTTGACGAGGTTGTCGCCGATGCCGTCCTTGCCGATGTGCAAAACGGGGTCGATGGTGTTGGCCATGGCCCGCAGGGCGGCCCGCTGTTTGGTGGTCATAGGGTCATCCTCCTTGTGCGTCATTCCACAAAGTCAAATTCCATCTCGCCGATGACGACCGAGTCGCCCTCCTGGGCTCCGGCCTCGCGCAGGGCGTCGATGACGCCCCATTTGCGCAGCATGCGGTGGAAGTAGTTGAGCGAATCCTCGTTTTCAAAGTTCACCGAGCGGATGAGATTGTCCATGGAGGCGCCGGAGACCACGTAGGCCGCGCCATCCTTTTCCACGGTGAAGCCCTCCTCGCCCATCACGGCGTCCAGCTCTTCCTCGTAGAACGGCTCGGGGGCGGGCAGGCGGTCGAGCAGGTCTGCGGCGGCGTGCAGAAGCGGCTCAAAGCCCTTGCGCGTGGCCGCGGAGACCGGGAAAATGCGCGCGCCGGGCAGGGCTTCGCGCAGGCGCTCGATGTTCTCCTCCGCGCCGGGAAGGTCAGTCTTGTTGGCGGCGATGAGCATGGGGCGGTCCCTGAGATCGCCGTAGGCTTCCAGTTCGCGCATGATGGCGTGGTAGTCCTCCACGGGGTCGCGGCCCTCGCTGCCGGCGACGTCCAGCACGTGGATGAGTACGCGCGTGCGCTCGACGTGGCGGAGGAAATCGTGGCCGAGGCCCACGCCCTCGCTGGCCCCTTCGACGAGGCCGGGAATGTCGGCCATGACGAAGCTGCGCTCGCCGAGGCGGACGATGCCGAGGTTGGGCTGGAGGGTGGTGAAGTGGTAGTTGGCGATCTTCGGGCGCGCCGCCGTCACCGCCGAGAGGATGGTGGACTTGCCCACGTTGGGGAAGCCCACGAGGCCGACGTCGGCGATGGACTTAAGCTCCAGGGTCACTTCCAGCGCCTCGCGCCGCTCGCCGGGCTTGGCGAACTGCGGGGCCTGCCGCGTGGGGGTGGCGAAGTGCTGGTTGCCAAAGCCGCCGTTGCCGCCGCGCATCAGCGTGCGCTCGACGTTCGCTTCGCGCATGTCGAGAAGCACGCGGCCCGTGGCGCGCTCCTTGACCACCGTGCCCACCGGCACTTCGACGACCACGTCCGCGCCGGACTTGCCCGTGCGGCGGTTGGCGAGGCCGTCCATGCCGTTTTCGGCGAAGAACTTGCGCCTGAAGCGGAAGTCCATCAGCGTGTGCATGCGCTCGGTGGCGAGGAACTTCACGTCCCCGCCGCGGCCGCCGTCGCCGCCATCCGGGCCGCCGGCCTGCACGAATTTTTCCCGGTGGAAGGAGACGCAGCCGTTGCCGCCGTCGCCCGCCTTGACCGTGATGTTGACGATGTCTACAAATAAAGCCATTCTCTACGCTCCGTTTTCGCAAAGCTCCGCCTTGAGCGGGCAGCGGTCGCATTCCGGGCCGCGCGCGTGACATACGCGACGGCCGTGCCAGATGAGCAGATGGTGCGCGTGCGACCATTCCTCCTGGGGAAGGATGGCCCGCAGCTGTTTTTCCACGCCGTCCGGGGTGGTGGCATCGGCAAGGCCGATGCGGTGGGAGACGCGGAAGACGTGGGTGTCCACGGGGATCTGGTCGTCGCCAAAGGCGGCCAAAAGCACCACGCCCGCCGTCTTCTGCCCTACGCCCGGCAGGGCCATCAGCTCCGCGCGCGTGGAGGGCACCTTGCCGCCGTGTTCCTGCGCGATGGCGCGGCAGGCGGCGATGATGTTTTTCGCCTTGTTGCGGTAGAGGCCGCATTCGCGGATCTGCGGTTCCAGTTCCTCCGGCGTGAGCGCGGCCATGCTCTCCACGGTGGGATAGCGGGGAAAGAGCTTTTCCGTCACCTGATTGACGCGCCGGTCGGTACACTGGGCCGAAAGGATGGTCGCCACCAGCGTTTCGTAGGGGTTGGTAAAGTGCAGCTCCGCCCGCGCCTCGGGGTAGAGGGCGGAAAGCACTTCAAGCACGGTTTGCGCCTTTTGCGCGTCCATTGCGCGCTCCTTTCTCCCGCAGGGCGGGCGGCTTTGGTTTGGCGATGAGCCTTCTATCATATTACGTGGCGCGCGTTAAGTTGTCAAGCCGCGCGCGAAAAAGGCGATGTCACATCCTTGACAAACTTTGTGAAGATAATTATAATATTTATGGCTATTTTGTCTGAAAGGCGGTGGCGCGCATGTCCGCCTCTGCTTCCCCATGGCTGCGCGGAAGGCGTCTGTTGTGCCTGTGCTTCGCGGCGGCCGTTTGCATCATCGCGGTGATGAGTACCTGCTCGTTTCTCTACCCCACCAACGCCTGGGGCGACGCCCAGTGCTTCTACACGGTGGGCAAGTCCATCGCCCACGGCAAGGTGCTTTACCGCGACATCTACGAGCAGAAGGGGCCGCTTTTGTACTTTCTGCACGCCTGCGTGGAGTGGCTGCCCCTTGAAAGCGCCAATCCCTTTCTGGAGATCTACATATTGCAGGTGTTCTGCGCCACGGCGGTGCTGTTCTTCCTGATGAAGATATTGACGCTGTATCTGGGGGAGCGGCGGCGCGTGCTGGTTTGTTTGCCGCTTTTGTGCGTGCTGGTCTACTGCAACAGGGCCTACTCGCTCGGCGACAGCGCCGAGGAATTTTCCCTGGTGATGGCCGCTTACGTGCTGTACGCCACGCTGCGCATGCTCCGAAGCGAAACGCACGAGCTTTCCCGCCGCAGCCTGTTTGCCATCGGCGTACTCTGCGGCTGCGTGCTGTGGATAAAGTACACCTGCCTTTCCTTTGCCGTGGGCGCGCTGATCGTGCCCCTGTGCGTGGTCATCCGCGAGCGCAATTGGCGGCTGCTTGGGCGGGCGGCGGCGTTCGTCTCTCTGGGCGTGCTGGTCGCCTCCATCCCCGTGCTGGTCTATTTCGCCGTGCATCACGCCTTTGACGCGCTGTGGGAAGTGTATTTTTACAACAATATCTTCGGCTATTCGGATAACGCCGCCATCTCCGGCGGGCGGGTATACTACACCGCGGCCCGGCTCTACTACCACGGCAAGCGTTGCTATGGCCCCCTGCTGTTCGCCCTGGGCGGATGGGTATACGCCGTATGCCGGCGCTGGAAGCTCGAAGCGTGGCACCTGCCCTGCATCGTGGTGGCGATCGCGGCGGTCATCGCGGCGAGCGGGCGCATCTTCGTATATTCCCTGCTGCCCTTCATGGTGCTGTCCGTGATGGGGCTGGTGGGGCTGGGCGGTGTGCTGGGTCATCTCCGGCCCGCGCGCAGTGTGGCGGCGCTGGCCGTGGTGTCGGCGGTGTGCATCGGCCTGTTTTCCTACCCGGTGTGGGGCCGCCGGCCCGGGCAGCCGCGCGAGGAGGTGTTCGCCTACCGCATCGTTTCCGCCATGGAGCGCGATGATGATACGACGCTGCTGGACGTGGGTTTCCTCGACAACGGCTTCTACACCGCCGGGGATTTTTTGCCGCAGACGCGCTATTTCTGCCGCCTGAATCTGGTGACGCCGGAGATGGTGGAGGAATGGCGGCGCATCGTGCGCGAGGGCGCGGTGGACTACATCTACACCGGCGACAGAACGCTGAACGCCTTCTGTCCGCCGGAAGAACAGGCCCCCTATGTGCTGGTGAGCGGCGAGGAGAGCGACCAGAGGCTCTACAAGCTGGAACTGCCGGAGGATATGTGACGCAAGAGAAGGCCCCGAAACGGAGCCTTCTCTTGCGTGCGTCAGGCGCGGGTGATGTAATCGACGATGCCCTTCCACAGGGGCTGGTAGCCTTCCCAATCCACGAACTCGGGCGGGCCCCAGTGGGGCGCGCAATCGCTGGTGAAGGCGGCGCTGCGGCCCTTGCCGAAATCGCCGAAGGCGAGGAAGGGGTCGCCCTCGATGGTCATGACCACCTCGCCCGCGGGGATGGCTTTGGTCTTGTTGTAGCCGAGGAAGTGCGGCCAGTTCTTCGGCACGTTTGTAAGGGCGGGGTGATCCTTGACGATGGCGGGATAGACGCCCTCCGGGTGTTCCATGAGGTCGTCCACCTCCAGGCAGGCGACGGGCAGCACTTCGGCAAGCGCGGTGTGGCCGTACTTGGCCTTGGCGTCCACGCCGGAGAAGGCCATGTAGCCGCCGACCATCAACAGCGCGCCGCCCGCGCGGACATAATCGCGGATGAGCTGGCAGCGGTTGGGCGTGCGCTGGGATCTGGCAAACGTGTCCGGGTGCAGAAGCAGCGTGTTGGAGCCGGTGTCCGAAAGGATAATGCAGGCGTAGGCGGAAATTTCTTCCATGGTGGTGGGAAATTCGGTGGGTATTTTGTGGTTGGGCAGATAGTCCACTTCATAGCCGGAGGCTTTGAGCGCCTCGATGAGCCATTTGCCGCCTTCCTCGTAGACGGAGGTGTAGAAGGCGTCGAAACCCTTGACGTGCGTGGTATAGCTGGACCACGATTCGCCCGCCAGCAACACTTTCTTTGCCATAGCATTCTCTCCTTTGCGCGGTGGTCGGTGAAGGGGCACGCGCGCCCATTCCCCTTGATTATACCGCAACTTTACGCATTTGTCACGCAAAAAACGCCGCGCGGGCAAAAAAAACAGGGCTGTCCACACGCGGGAACAGCCCTGTGAAAGGCATGTACGTCACTCGCCGAGGCGCTCGCGCACCACGCCGGCCACGCGCTCGGCCACGGCGCGGATCTGCGCGTCATCCTGCCCTTCGACCATGACGCGGATGAGCGGCTCGGTGCCGGAGATGCGCACCACGATGCGGCCCTCCTGCCCCAGTTCGCGCTTGGCCTCTTCCACGGCCTGCTTGACCTCGGGGTCGGTGTAGAAAAGCAGCTTGCCGTCCGCGGAGACGCGCACGTTGATCATCACCTGCGGGTAGCGCGTCATCGCCGAGGCCAGTTCGGAGAGCTTGCGGCCATCGCGGCGCATGAGGGACAGCACCTGAATGGCGGTCAGTTCGCCATCGCCCGTGGAGGCGAAATCGCGGAAGATGAGGTGGCCGGACTGCTCGCCGCCGAAGCTGTATTCCTCCAGCAGCATCTCCTCCATGACGAAGCGGTCGCCGACCTTGGTGGCAATGAAGCGGATGCCCTCGCGTTCGCAGAACTTGATGAAGCCGAGGTTGGTCATGATCGTGCCGACGACGGTGTTCTTGTTGAGCTTGCCGCGCGACTTCATGTCCAGCGCGCAGATGGCCATGATCATATCGCCATCGACTTCGTTGCCGTTCTCGTCCACCATCAGGCAGCGGTCGGCGTCGCCATCGAAGGCCACGCCGGCGTCGAGGCCGTGTTCGCGCACGTAGGCCTTGAGGGCCTCAAGGTGCGTGGAGCCGCAATCGCGGTTGATGTTGAGGCCGTCGGGCGCGTCGGAGAGCATGTGCGTGGTGGCGCCAAGGGCGTCGAAGAGGCGCTTGGCGGTGCGGCTGGCCGAGCCGTTGGCGCAGTCCACGGCGATATTCAGGCCCTCCAGAGAGTAGGAAACGGTGCTGAGAAGGTGGTCCACATAGTCCTTGACCACCTGATCGCCCATGTAGGTGACCTTGCCGATGGCTTCCGGCGCGGCGGTGGCGGGCGGGTCGATCTCGCCGAGGGCGTAGTTCTCGATGCGCTCCTCCAGTTCGTCGGGCAATTTCATGCCCTCACCGCTGAACATCTTGATGCCGTTGAACTCCGCCGGATTGTGGGAGGCGGAGATCATGATGCCGGCGTCGGCCTTGTACTTGGAGAGCAGGTAGGCCACGGCCGGGGTGGGCACGAGGCCGAGCATGATGACGTCCGCGCCGACGGAGCAGAGACCCGCCGCGCAGGCCAGCGCCAGCATGTCCGAGGACATGCGGCTGTCCATGCCGATGACGAACACCGGGCGGCGGCGGCTGTTGCCGGAAATGACCGCCGCAGCGGCGCTGCCCAGGCGCATGGCCAGGTCGATGGTGAGCTTTTCATTGGCGATGCCGCGCACGCCGTCGGTGCCAAACAATCTTCCCATGCGTAGCCCCTCCTATTTTCCGTCCTTTTTTGTCTCGTCCCACTTGGGAACGATGCGGTCCGCGCCCTTGTAGACGCTGTGTTCCGGCACAAAACCGCGCACGCAGCTGGTGGGATAGACCGTGGTGCAGCGGCCGATGACCGCGCCGGGGCAGAGTACGCTGTTGCAGCCGACCTCCACATAATCGCCCAGCATGGCGCCGAACTTGCGCAAATTGGTGGCGATGATGCGGTCGTCCGTGCGCACCGTGACCAGCGATTTATCGCTCTTGACGTTGGACGTGACCGCCCCCGCGCCCATGTGCGCGCGGTAGCCCAGCACGCTGTCGCCGACATAGTTGAAGTGCGGCACCTGCGCGTTATCGAAGAGGATGGCGTTTTTTACCTCCACGGAATTTCCCACAACGCAGTTTTTGCCGATGATGGCCTTGCCGCGGATAAAGGCACAGTGGCGTATCTCCGCGCCATGATCGATGATGGCCGGGCCGGTGATGGACGCCGTGGGGGCGACGGTGGCGTCCCGGGCGATCCATACGTCCTTGCCGGCGCGCTCGTATTCCTCCTCGCTGAGCGACTGGCCCAGCTTGACCACGAAAGCGCCGATCTCGGGCAGCACTTCCCAGGGATAGCTGACGCCCTCGAAAATGGGCGCGGCGATGCTCTTCGTCATATCGAATAAACGGTCGGGATCAAACAGCTCGCGCATAGCGCTTCCTCCTTTCTTCATATGCGAAGCCATTTTAGCATACGCACGTTAAGGGCGTGTGTTGCCGCGACAAAAAAATGGGAACGCCACATGACGTTCCCTTGCACCGGACCGACGCGCGGCGCGGCCTTTCCTGCGAGGGGAGGCTTGCGGCGGCGCGGCGCTGGCCGGATGGGCTTATCTTGCCCCGCCTGCGCGTTTCCATGCGCGCAAGCGGCGGATATTTGTTTGGCAAAGATTAAAAATGCTTGCGCGTATCGCGGCGCGTTGTGCGCGGGCAGGCGCTGTGGTATAATGGACGTGTATGAACAAAATGAACGAAAAGACCCGCCGGAATATTGTTTTGCAGCTTCTCCTGCTCGCCGCGCTGATCGGTGCGACCTTTTGGTGGCTTTTGCGCGACTGTGACGTGGAGACGATGCTCGCGACCCTGCGCGGCGCGGACCCCGGGCTGATCGGCCTGGGGCTTGTGTGCATGGCGGTATACCTCTATCTGGGCGCGTCCTCCGCCTCGGTGCTTTTTCGCGGCATGGGGCGGCCGATGGGGCCGCTGCGCCGCTACAAGTATCACCTCATCGAGTTCTTCTTCAGCGCCATCACTCCCTCGTCCAGCGGCGGGCAGCCCTTTGAGGTGCTGTTCATGCGCGCGGACGGTTACAAAGTAACTGAATCGTCCGTGGTGCTGCTGGTGGTGGCGGTGCTGTTCAAGTTGGCGATGCTGGCGCTGTTCGTGCCGCTGTTTTTGCTCAACTTCGCCTTTTTGCAGGCGCAGGTGTCGGACGTCTGGTTCCTGTTTTTGCTGGGGCTTTTGCTCAACATAGTCGTCATCGTGGTGATCTTGCTGGCGCTGTACGCGCAGAGGAGCATGCGGCGGCTGTGCGCCGCCATTTTGCGGCTGCTGGCGCGCATGCGCCTGGTGCGGCGGCCGGAGACGGCGCAGGAAAAGCTGGATGGATGGCTTGCAAGCTTTCACGACTGCGCCGGGTTCATGCGCACGCATCCCGGGCCGGTGGTGGCGAGCTTTTGCATCGTGTTTTTGCAGCGCGTGGTGTATCTGCTCATCCCCTGGTGCGTGTACGAGGCCATGGGGCTTTCCGGCGTGACCATCTGGCAGATGATGGGCCTGCAACTTTTGTTGTCCGTCTCCGTGGAAATGATGCCCCTGCCCGGCGCGGTCGGTATCAGCGAGAGCGTTTCGCTGGTCCTCTACGACGCCATCTTCGGTTCGCAGTTCCGCTATCCCGCCGTCATCCTCACGCGCGCCATTTCCTATTATCTGCCGCTGCTCGTTTCCGGCGCGGTGACGCTGGGAGCGCGCGTGGCGCAGCTGCGCCGTCCGGGGGCGCGGGAGTTGTAGGGAGCATGCCCGCGCCGCGCGGAGGCGGGGCGCAAGCGCGCCCGCCGGGGCCTGTTTTTTTCGCGCGCGGCAAAGCACCATCTTTTAACCCACTTTGCTTGACATTCCGGCGGCAAATGGTCTATAATCTCACCATAGCGAAGATGGGAAGCAGTAGGCTTTTTCGCGCCCCCAGAGAGCCGCCGGAAGGTGCGAGGCGGCGGCGCGCGGAGCTGAACTCGTCCCGGAGCGTCGCGGCGAGAGCCGCGCGGACGCCTCCGTTAGCGGGCGCAGAGCGGGCCGTATGGCCAAAAAAGAGTGGTACCGCGAAAGGCAACGCCTTCCGTCTCTTTATGGACGGAGGGCTTCTATTTTGGAAAAGAGGAGCGCCGAAGATGAAGAACATACCCGCCTATTCCCCGGACGCCGTGGAAAAAAAGTGGCAGAAGCACTGGGAGGACACCCACGCCTTCGCCGCGGAAAAATCGCACGAAAAGCCCAAGTTCTACCCCCTGATCGAGTTCCCTTACCCCTCGGGCGCGGGCCTGCACGTGGGTCATCCGCGCTCCAACACGGCCATGGACATCATCGCCCGCAAGCGCCGCATGGAGGGCTACAACGTGCTTTTCCCCATCGGCTACGACGCCTTTGGCCTGCCGACGGAGAACTACGCCATCAAGAACAGGATCCACCCCGCCATCGTCACGGAAAAGAACATCGCCCGCTTCCGCGCGCAACTCAAGCGCATCGGCTTTTCCTTCGACTACGACCGGGAGATTTCCACCACCGACCCCAAGTATTACAAGTGGACGCAGTGGATCTTTTTGAAGCTCTTTGAGCATGGTCTGGCATACAAGATGGAGATGCCCATCAACTGGTGTACTTCCTGCAAGGTGGGCCTTGCCAACGAGGAAGTCGTGGGCGGGCGCTGCGAGCGCTGCGGCGGCGAAGTGGTGCGCAAGGTGAAATCCCAGTGGATGCTGCGCATCACCGACTACGCGCAGAAATTGCTCGACGGTCTGGACGACGTGGACTTCATCGAAAAGGTCAAGGTGCAGCAGCGCAACTGGATCGGCCGTTCCGAGGGCGCGGAAGTGGATTTCACCCTCACCACCGGCGACAAACTGCGCATTTTCACCACGCGGCCGGACACGCTCTTTGGCGCGACCTACATGGTCATGTCGCCCGAGCATCCGCTCATCGAGCAGCACAAGGCGCAGATCGAAAACTACGAGGAGATCGCCGCCTACCGCGAGGCCGCCGCGCGCAAGAGCGACTTTGAGCGCACAGAACTCAACAAGGACAAGACCGGCGTGGAGATCAGGGGCATCCGCGCCATCAACCCCGTCAACGGGCAGGAGATCCCCGTGTGGGTATCCGACTACGTGCTGATGGGCTACGGCACGGGCGCGATCATGGCCGTGCCCGCCCACGACGAGCGCGACTGGGAGTTTGCCAAGAAGTTCGGCTTGCCCATCGTCGAAGTCGTAGCCGGCGGCGACGTGCAAAACGCCGCCTACACCGACATACAGGACGGCGTGATGGTCAATTCCGGCATTCTGAACGGCCTGAAGGTGAAGGATGCCATTCGGACGATCATCGACTGGTTGCAGGAAAAGGGCCTTGGCGAGCGCAAGGTCAACTACAAGCTGCGCGACTGGGTGTTCTCCCGCCAGCGCTACTGGGGCGAGCCGATCCCGCTGGTGTACTGCGAACACTGCGGCTGGGTGCCGCTGCCCTACGAGCAGCTGCCTTTGACGCTGCCCGAAGTGGAGAGCTACATGCCCACCGACAACGGCGAAAGCCCGCTGGCGGCGATGACCGACTGGGTGAACACCACCTGCCCCAAGTGCGGCGGCCCCGCCAGGCGCGAGACCGACACCATGCCGCAGTGGGCCGGTTCGAGCTGGTACTTCCTGCGCTACATCGACCCCCACAACGATGATGAGCTGGCCTCCATGGAGGAGATGAAGTACTGGCTGCCGGTGGACTGGTACAACGGCGGCATGGAGCATACCACCCTGCACCTGCTCTATTCCCGCTTCTGGCACCGCTTCCTCTACGACATCGGCGTGGTGCCCACGCCCGAACCGTATCAGAAACGAACCAGCCACGGCATGATCCTCGGCGCGGACGGCGAGAAGATGTCCAAGTCCCGCGGCAATGTGGTCAACCCGGACCAGATCGTCGATGAGCTGGGCGCGGACGCCTTCCGCATGTATGAGATGTTCATGGGCGCGTTCGATCAGGCCATCCCGTGGTCCACGGAGGGCGCGCGCGGCTGCCGCCGCTTCCTCGACCGCGTCTGGCGGCTGATGGAGATGCTGGTGGATTCCGACAAGGTCTCCTCGGACATGGCCTACGACGTCAACTTCACCATCAAGAAGGTCTCTGAGGACTACGAGCGCATGAAGTACAACACGGCCATCGCCCAGATGATGAGCCTGGTCAACGCCTTCTACGCCAAGGGGCAGGTGACGCGCGGCGAACTGCGCATCCTCTGCCTGCTGTTGAATCCCGTCTCCCCGCACATCACCGAGGAGATCAACGAACTGTGCGGCCTTGGGCCGGAACTGTTCCACTCGCCGTGGCCCAAGTACGACGAAAAGGCGCTCGTCAAGGAGACGGTGGAGATCGCCGTGCAGATCAACGGCAAGGTGCGCGGCCGGCTGGAGATCCCCGCCGACCTCACCCGCGAGGGCGCGGAGGCCTACTTCGCCGCAAACGAGGACGTGCAGAAGCTGCTGGGCGGCAAGGCCGTGCGCAAACTCATCTTCGTGCCGGGGCGGCTGGTAAACATCGTCTGCTGACGGCGGAAGGAACATAGTCTTAGCGGGGCGGCGCGCGATGGGGATCTCCCTTCGCGCCGCCCATCCCCGGGAGGAGGAATAGCTTGAACGCCATACAGGGCCTGATTCTCGGCATCGTACAGGGCTTGACGGAGTTTCTGCCCATCAGCTCGTCGGGACATCTGCTGGTTTTGCAAAAGATCTTTGGCATCGACACCGACGGGCAGCTCTTGCTCAACATACTGCTGCACCTGGGCACGCTGGTAGCGGTGTTCGCCGTTTACTGGCGGCGCATCTGGAATATGCTCTGCCACCCCATCCAGTCGGAACTCAAGTGGCTGGTGGTGGCGACCATCCCCGCGGTGATCGCCGCGCTGGTGGTGGACTTTGACGCCGCCTTCGAGGGGCAGTTCATCATCTGGTCGTTCTACCTGACCAGCGTGGTGCTTGTGGCCGGTGATGTGATCGGCAAGTGGCGGCGGCGTGAGCGGCGCGTACACAAGCGCGTGGGCGCGAAGGACGCGCTGACCATGGGCGTTATGCAGGCGGTGGCCATTCTGCCGGGCCTTTCCCGCTCCGGCTCGACCATTTCCGCGGGCGTAGCCAGCGGCCTTACGCGCAAGCGGGCGGCGGACTTTTCCTTCCTCATGTCCATCCCCGCCATCCTCGGCTCGCTGGTGCTGGAACTCAAGGGCGTGGTGCTTGACGGCGAGCCCATTGGCGACATCACGCTGGTGCCCACGCTGCTGGGCGTGCTGGCGGCGGCGGTGTTCGGCTTCATCGCCATCAAGGGCATGCTCAAACTCATCCGCCGCGTGAGCATGAAGTGGTTCGCGCTCTACACCTTCCTGCTGGGCACGTTCCTGTTGCTGGACAAGTTCGTTTTCAAGATCTGGATGATCTGACACTGGGCAGCGCCCGCCCCGCGCAGGCGCTGTTTGCATAGACAGAAGAAGAAGGAGGCTTTCCTATGGCGATCATCACCATCGTCGGCTCGGGCATGATGGGTTCGGCCATCGGCATCCCCGCCAGCGAAAACGGCCACGAGGTGCGGCTGGTCGGCACGCCGCTCGACCGCGAGATCATCGAGCATGCCCGCAAGACCGGCTGGCACCTGAACATGCGCCGGCAGTTGCCGGAGAGTTACAAGTACTATCAGTTCGAGGAGCTTTCGGGGGCGCTGGAGGGCGCGGAGGCCGTGGTCTGCGGCGTTTCCAGCTTCGGCGTGGACTGGTTCCTGGAGACGGTGCTGCCCATATTGCCCGAAAAGCTGCCCATTCTGGCCGTGACCAAGGGCATGATCGAGGAAAACGGGCGGCTCATCCCCTATCCGCTCTACTACAAGCGCCAGCTGGGCAGCCTGCGGCGCAACCTCAACGCCGTGGGCGGGCCCTGCACCAGCTATGAACTGGCCGACCGCGACCAGACCTACGTGGCCTTCTGCGGCGAGGACGCGGAGACGCTCAAATTCCTCAAATCGCTGTTTGAGACGAGCTATTACCACATCAGCCTTTCCACGGACGTGATCGGCGTGGAGTGCGCCGTGGCGATGAAGAACGCCTACGCGCTGGCGGTGACGCTGGCGGTGGGCATGGCGGAAAAGCGCGACAGCAAGCTGCACTACAATTCGCAGGCGGCGCTGTTTGCCCAGAGCGTGCGCGAGATGCGCCGGCTTTTGAAGCTGGTGGGCGGCGGAGATGACAACATCGTCTTTGGCGCGGGCGATCTGTACGTGACCGTGTTCGGCGGGCGCACGCGGCTGATCGGCACGCTGCTGGGCAAGGGCATGTCCTTTGACGACGCCATGCGCGAACTGGAGGGCGTGACCTTGGAATCCATCGTCATCGCCACGCGCACGGCCAAGGCGGTACGCGCGCTCATCGCCCGCGGCGAGGCCAGCGCCGACGACTATCCCCTGCTTTTGCACGTGGACGACATCATTGAACGCGGCAAGGCCGTGGACATCCCCTGGAACAAGTTTGAGCTGGAAACGCTGTAAGGGCGTTTTCGCCTTCCCGCGCCCTGGGCAGCGCGGGATATTTTCGTTTTGGGGGTGGAAAAAAGCGGGAGGATATGCTATCATCGTTTATGAAGACATAAGGGAGGATACGAACGATGCCCAAGAAACACCGGGGACTGCGGCAGCTCTATGGCGAACTGATGGCGGAGATACGCGCGCGCAAGGGCGTTTCCATCGTCTTTTTCACGCTGCGCACCATCGTGCTGGTGACGCTGGTACTGCAATTTCTGCGCGGGAACTATGAAAACGTCTTTTTATGCCTGCTGACGCTGCTTTTGTTTTTGCTGCCCGCCTTTGTCAACCGCCGCTTCAACATACAATTGCCCGACACGCTGGAGGTCATCATCCTCTTTTTCATTTTCGCGGCGGAGATACTGGGCGAGATCAACGCCTATTATGTGAAGTACGACTTCTGGGACACGATGCTGCACACGATGAACGGCTTTCTGGCCGCGGCCATCGGCTTTTCGCTGGTGGACGTACTCAACCGCTCGGAAAGGACGATGTTCAACCTCTCGCCGCTGTTCGTGGCCATGGTGGCGTT
Organism: Candidatus Pullichristensenella excrementipullorum; assembly: GCA_018713365.1. Taxonomy (GTDB): domain Bacteria; phylum Bacillota; class Clostridia; order Christensenellales; family Aristaeellaceae; genus Pullichristensenella; species Pullichristensenella excrementipullorum. The sequence continues at coordinate 40,317 of DVOU01000015.1, read as the reverse complement.
CTGCTTTTCCATGACCATCGGCGTGCTGTGGGAGTTTGTCGAATACTTTGCCGACAACGTGCTGTTACTGGACATGCAGAAGGACACCGTCGTCCACACCATCCGCTCCGTGGCGCTCGACCCCACCGCCACCAACACGGTGGTGACCATCGAGGGCATCACCGACGTGGTGGTCAACGGGCAGCCGCTGGGGCTGGGCGGCTATCTGGACATCGGCCTGCACGATACCATGGAAGATCTGCTGGTCAACTTCATCGGCGCGGTGGTGTTCTGCACGTTCGGCTTCTTCTACCTGAAGGGGCGCGGCAAGGGCAAGTTCGTGCGCCGCTTCGTGCCCACCATGCGCGGCGTCTGCGAAGAGGACGTCAAGGGCGATTGAGGTGGGCGGCGGGGCTCTCCGCCCTCTATGGGCGGATGTCCTCCATTTGGATGGGGTCATCTCCCTGCCACGCCTCAAAGATGGCGCTCTCGCCGCGCGCGAGGGCGCTTTTGAGTTCCGCGCGGCTGCGCACCGTCCAAATGGCGAGGCGGGCGCGGTAGAGCCGCCGCTGGACGCGCAGGGTGTTCCCGCCCTCCATGCGGCGATCATAGGCGATGAAGTCCGGGCGGGAGAGGCAGTTGGCAAGCAGATGCGAGAGCGCCTGCGCGCCCGCGCGCAGCACCGCGCCGAGGTATTCGTCCGGCAGGCTGACCAGTTGGCCGCGCGGTATTTCCGGGGCGCGGCGGCGAAAATAGCGCACAGCGCGCGGGTCAAAGGATTCGACCGCCCAAGGGCCGCTGTACGAGCGCAGTTGCATGAGCGTTTGCGCGCAGAGGCGGGCAAGGCCGGGGCCGTTTTTGACCTCCACCAGCAGGGGGACGCGGCCGGAGACGCACGCGAGCGCTTCTTCCAGCGTGGGGATGCGGCTGCCATCGGGCAGGGTGAGGGCGCGCAGCTGCGAAAGCGTTAGCGCGTCCACGCGCTCCCCGCGCCCACAGAGGCGCTCAAGCGTGGCATCGTGGAAGACGACCGCTTTGCCGTCGGCGCTGAGGCGCACGTCCAATTCGATGCCCACGCCCGCCTCGCAGGCGCGTTCAAAGGCCGCGAGGCTGTTTTCCGGGGCGCCGTTGCCGTGCAGGCCGCGATGGGCGTAGAGGCGCGCAAGCGGCAGCGCCCGCCCGCGCCGCGCGGGGGCGGTCAGGAAGACGTAGAGAAGAAACAGCGCCAGCAAAAGCGCCGGGATGAGGCACCAGAGCATGCCGACGCCTCCCTTCGCGTGCGTATATCTGTGGATACGCTCAACATTGTACCGCAGGATGGGGAAAAAGTAAAGCGGCGCGGGCGGCTCCAAACGGGGCTACCCGCGCAGGATGTTGGCAAGGTCAACGGATGGTCAGCGCGTTGGGAAAGAGCGCAAATCAGGGAGCCTTTTCGCCGCCGGAAGCGAAAATCGCTTCCCGTTTCTTTTTATCGGGGCAGTTTGGGCGGTCGTGGGCTTTGTCAGCACTCCGGGGCGGCTCCGGGCGGGGCCGCCCGCTTGGGCGTCATGCCTGTCCGTCCGGCGCGCCAAACAGTTCGCGCAGGCGCTGGGCGCGGCGCGGGTCCTCGCGCAGGAAGGCGTAGTGTTCGTCCGACCACACGCTCGTGCGCAGGGCCTCGGGCATCTTTTTCAGCCATTCGCTGCCGTTTTCCTTGAAGTGGACGTGGCGGTAGAGGGGATGTTTGCCCGGCGTCCACGGGCCTTGCACGGCCTTGGCGATGGTCTCGAGCGCGGCCATGGCTTTGTCCGCGTCGCGGCGCTTGACGGCGATCTCCAGCTGCGCGCTGGCGGCCGAGCCTTGCCAGAGGCCGAAGGTCCGCGCGGTCTGTTCAAGCGTTTTGGCGAGCGCGTCCGCCCAGTGGAAGTCCTCCTGCTCCAAAGCCATGTCCAGCAGCATGGCCAGCGCCGTACACAGGCCGGAGGATTCGCAAAAGACGCGCTCCTCCACCAGCGCCGCCGCCGCGTCCGTCTCGCCGCGCGCCTTGAGCAGCTGGGCGCGGTAGTGCCACTTCTGCGCCGGCGGGTCGGGCAGGGCGTCGAGCAGGGCCTCGGCCTCGTCGAGCTGTCCCTTGTGGATGAGGCGGCGGACGCGGATGCCGCGGGCGGCGTCGCGCACGCGGGCGTCCTCCGATTTGGCGGCGAAGCGGTACATCTCCTCCACTTCACGCTGCGCTTCCGCGTCGCCGCCGCCCTGCGCGGTGAGCGCGCCCTCCAGCACGATGGCCAGCGAAAGGCGCAGTTGGGCGCTGGCGGGGTATTTGCGCAGCGCCGCGCGCGCCTCCTCGAAGGCGGCTTGCAGGCCGTCCTTTTGCAGGGCGAGGCGGCTGACGCGCTCGATGATGGCGGAAAGTTCCACTTTGTCCGGCTCGGTATCGTAGGCAAAGAGCGTATTGAGGTCGGTTTCCAGCAGGCGCGCCAGCGGCGAGAGCAGCTGCACATCCGGGCAGGCGAGGCCCTTTTCCCACTTGTAGACGGCCTGCGGCGTGACGCCAAGGCGCTCGGCCACCTGTTCCTGCGTGAGCGCAAGCGCCTTGCGGCGCGAAAGGATGGTTTCTCCAAGAGTCATACGTTTCCCTCCTTGACGGTATCTCGCAAAACGCGCGCGCTGTTTTACAGTTCCTATTCTAACAAAAAAGCGGCGCGCCGTAAATGGCGCGCTCGTTGCAAAAGAGAAGGCGCCGCTCAACCGTGGGTTGAGCGGCGTTGTGCTGCGACGGTCAATCAATAATGATGATTTCATCGTCGCCCGCGGGGGCTTCCTCGATGATCTCCTCCGTGCCAGGCAGGGGCGCTTCCTCTACGGGCTCTTCGGGCTCGGCGTAGTAGGCGTAGAGGATGGCCACTGGCCAGCTGTAATAGGTGGCCGGCTCGTAGTTTTGCAGCCAGTCGGTGAAGAAATCGAAGTAGATGTTGGAGTAGATGGGCATGGTGGGCAGAAGCTCGTTGAAGCGCTCGACGAAGGCCAGCCAGTTCTCCTCATAGGTGAGGTACTGTCCGGGATAGGTAATGCGCATCTCCCATGCCAGCTCCATCAGTTTCTCATCGGCGATGCCGCTGGTGTTGGTCGCGCCCTGCACCGAGGGATCGGTGATGAAGGTGTAGTAGGGGTCAAAGGCGTTGGAGAAGTTGGTGGCCATGAAGTTCATGTTGTACTGGCGCTCGCCATCTTCGCGGTAGTAGTCCGAGAGCATATCGCTGAAGGACACTTCTTCGACGATGAACTCAAAGCCCAGCGCCGGAAGGGTTTCGGAGAGCTGCTCGACGACCAGATCCGCGCCCTCGTTGCCCTCCACCTTGGCAAAGCGGATGGTGAGGGACATCAGTTCGCCATCGACGTCCTTATAGCGGACGGTGTCCACCTCGGGGTCGAAGGGTTCGCCATTCTCGTTGAGCGTCCAGCCGTCCTCGATGAGCAGGGCCAGCGCCGCCTCGGGGTCGGGATCGTAGTGGTTGAGTTCATCGAGGTTGATCTCGTCCCAGAGAAGGGCTTCCTCGCCCTCCGCGCCGCCGGGCAGCAGCGCGCCCATGGCCGCCAGCGTCATCCACTGGCCGACGCCGTAGTAGCTGTACACGGCGATGGCGAAGGAGCCGAGGTGTTCCATGATGAAGGCATCCTGATCGAAGCTGTAGGCGATGGCCTGACGCACCTTTTCAAACTGCGTGGCGCCCATTTCGCAGGCGAAGGCGCAGAAGCCGTAGCCGAGGCGGGCGTAGTTGCGGTTGGTGATGCCCTGATTGGCAAGGGCCATGCCGCCGAGGATGACGTCGCTGTCCACGCACTTGTTGAGCAGGTCGATCTCGCCGCTGGCAAGCTGGTCGATCATCGTCTCCGGCAGCACGGGGACGAGGGTGATGGTGTCGATGACGGGGACAACGCCCTCATAGTTGCCCTTGTAGTAGGGGTTGATGGCGAAGTCCACCTGGCCGGACTCCTCGTCGTAGGCGGTGAGCGTGTAGGGGCCGCTGGTCAGCGATGGGTGGGACATGTAGCCGGTCTCCGCATCGAAGATGGTCTCGGTAAGCACTTCGACGGTGAAGGGGACTTCCTCGGCCTCGGGGTCCATGCTGCGCAGGTAGGCGCCATTGCCATCGTCGGCCACCTCGCAGTAGGGGGCGATCACGGAGATGGGATAGGGATTGGTGCGCAGGTAGGCGTAGTTGTAGAAGAACGGCTCGTAAGAACCCTTGACGGTGATGCTGTAGGTGTAAGTATCCAGCAGGCGCACGCCGGTAAAGACGTCGCTTTCGCCGCTGGCGTATTCCTCGTAGCCGACGATATGCTCATACTGGCGGGTCTGCGCGCCCAGTTGTGCCACCTCGTCCGAGGCGCACAGCAGGTAGGAGAACACGTAGTCCGCCGCGGTGATGGGCGTTTCGCCGTCGGAATAGACCAGATCCTGCTGCAGGGTGATGGTGTAGACGGTGTTGGCGCCGTCCGCCGTGCCTTCGACGGTATCGACGACCATGTGATCCAGCACAAATTCGACCTGCGAATCCCAAACCACGGGGCTGTAGCCGTGGATCATGGTGCGCACGTCGATGTCGCTGGTATTGTTGCTCCACATGCTGGTGAAGAAGTCGCCGCTGACCTTGGTGGTGTTGCCAACGGTGATGTGGGTCGGCTCTTCGCTCACCGGGCGGCCGGCCAGAGCGATCTCCGCCGGGGTGAGGACGACGGGCTCTTCGAGCGCTTCTGCGCCCTCCGCGCCGGTAGAGGCATCGGCAGTGGCGGGTACGTCGGCGGTAGCGGGGGCGTCATTCAGGGCCTCGGCAAAGCCGGCGGACGTACAAAGCAGCACCAGAGCCAGAAGCAAAGCCATCAGCTTGCGCATAGGGTCTCCTCCGATCTCAAAATTCTACGGCGGCGGGCATGGAGGAGGTCCTCCATGCCGCCGCACTGGCGCTGCTTAGTTGAAGCAATCGCCCTCGTTCATGTTGATGTTGCCACCCAGCGGGACCATGTTGTCCATAATCAGCGTAAGCAGTTCAGGATCGCGCGGGTCTCTCGGGGTGAACTCGTCGGGATTGTGCGTGTTGGTGATGTTGATGGCCGCCTCCGTGTACTGGTAGCGCACGTAGTACTCGGCCGTATAGGCTTCGACCACGGTGTACTCGATCTGCGTGCCGTCCGCGTTGTAGACGGGCAGGTCGTCAAACACTGCGCTCCAGCCATTGGCCTCGCTCAGCTCCGCCGCGGCCACCGAATCGCCATCGGCGAGCAGGTAGACCATCAGCGTGTCAGGACGCAGGCCATCGGCGTCGTTTTCGTCGTTCCAGACCTTGTAGACGGTGCGGCTGGTCGTCTCTTCCTCGACGTTGCGGGTGTTGGTGAAGCTCACCTGGGCGGTGCCGCCCGCGGCGATGATGCCCGCGGCGTTGCTGGAAGTGGTGACGTAGCCGTCGGTGTCGGCCTCCTCCTCGGTGACGGTGTAATACGTGCCCTCGAGGATGCCGGAGATGATGACCTGGTCGCCGTCCGCGAGGCGGATGGTGGCGTAGCCATCGGTGAAGGTGACGTTCGCGCCCGCGCCGCCGCGCATCGGGAAGCTGCCGTTGACGTTCCTGCCGTAGCGGTCGCGCATGAACACCGTGAAGGTGAAGTAGCGGCCCGTCTCACCGGCGTTGCCTTCGACGCTCTTGCGCAGGGTCAGCGTGCCGACATCGCGCTCGTTGGTGAAGGTCGCCTGCGCGCTTTCGTCGATCGGGATGATGCCCGTATCGCCGGAAGCGTCGATCAGGTCGTAATCTGAATACTCGGGCAGCACTTCCTCGACCGTGTAGGCAGTTTCGGAGAGGATGTCGAGGATCTCCAGCGTTTCGCCGCCGGCGAGCGTGACCGTGGCCTTGCCACCGGTGAAGGTGACGGTCTCGGCCTCAGTGCCGTTGCGCAGCGCCTGATAGGTCTTGTTGACATCCACGCCGTCCGTGCGGCTGAGGGTGATGGTGAACTCGAAGCTGTCATCCTCGTTGGACGCGTTGCCCGCAAGCACCTTCTCAACGATCAGGCTGCCGGAGTTGCGGGTGTTGGTGAAGGTCGCGACCGGCATGCTGCCCGTGGCGGGGATGGTGCCCGTCTCGCCGCTCTGCTCGGTCTGGTAGCCCTCGAGCGCGTAGGAGGTCTCGCGAACGATGTAACTCGCGGTCGCCGGGATCTCGTGGATGACCAGACGCTGGTCGTGCGTGAGGGTGAAGGTGGCCTTGCCGTTTGCAACGGTGACGGTGGTGTTCGACTCCTGACCCGCCGTGTAGAGCGTCGCGTCGTAGGCGCCGTCCACGCCGATGCCGTTGCCGCTGGGCGTGAGCGTCAGCTCGAACTCGAAGGGCTTGTCGGTCTCGCCGATGGCGCCCTCGACCTTCTTTTCGATGCTCAGCTCGCCGATGTCGCGGGTGTTGGTGAAGGTGGCGGAACTCATGCCGGTGCCGATGGTTCCCTCCTCGCCGCTGGTAGAGGTGATGAGGTAGCCATGCTCGGCCGGATCCTTCTCGGTCACGGTGTAGTCCGTGCCCTCGGGGATGCCGTAGATGCTCAGCGACTCGCCGCCCTTGAGGGTGAAGGTCGCCTTGCCGCCCGTCACGGTCAGCTCGCCTTCGCTGGTTTCGTAGGTGTTATCCACCTTTACGCCAGCGTTGTTCGTCAGCGTCAGCGTGAACTCGAACTCGCGGTCGGTCTCCGCGCCGCTGCCCGTCACCGTCTTCAGCACGCTCAGGTCGCCGACATTCATCGTGTTGGTCACCGTGGCGCGCAGCGCGCCGTCCGTGATCTCGCCCGAAGAGGTGTCGATGTCGGTGATGTAGCCGTTGGCAGCGTAGTCCGCCTCGGTGATCGTGTAGCTCGTGCCCGTCGGCAGGCCCGTCAGTTCGACGCTCTCGCCGTCGGTCAGCGTGAAGGTGTTGCTCGAGGCGACCTTGCCGCTCTTCTCGCCCTGCTTCCACTCGCCCACCAGCTCCACGCCGGTCGGCGCGGTGAGGGTGACGGTGATGTCAAACTCGGTCAGAGCGTTCGGCGCGTCTTCGCCGTTGCCTTCCACTTCCTTGGTGATCTTCAGGCTGCCCACGTCGCGGTGGTTGGTGAACTCCGCCTGCGCGGTCTGATCGGCAATGATCTCGCCGTCTTCGCCCGTGGACGTCGTCGCGTAGCCGTTGGCGCTGTAGTCTTCCTCGGCCACGGTGTAGTCCGTGCCCTCGGGGATGCCGTAGATGGTCAGCATCTCGCCGTCCTTGAGGGTGAAGGTCGCCTTGCCGCCCGTCACGGTCAGCTCGCCTTCGCTGGTTTCGTAGGTGTTGTCTACCTTTACGCCGGTTTCGTTCGTCAGCGTCAGCGTGAACTCGAACTCGCGCTCGGTCTCCGCGCCGCTGCCCGTCACCGTCTTGGCGATGCTCAGGTCGCCGACGTTCATCGTGTTGGTCACGATGGTGGCGATGCCGGCCGATGCGGTCTCGCGGGCCACGATGTCGCCGCTGGCGTAGTCGTCGTAGGTCACTTCGTAGCCGTTGGCAGCGTAGTCCGCCTCGGTCACTCCGTAGGTCGTGCCCTCCGGCAGGCCAGTGAACTTGACGCTCTCGCCGTCTTTGAGGGCGATGGTGTTGCTCGCCTGGACCGGCGCGCCGTTCACTTCGCCCGTGAGGGTCACGCCGTTGGGCGCGGTGAAGGTGACGGTGATCTTGAACGCATCCAGCGCGTTCGGCGCGTCTTCGCCGTTGCCCTCGACGGCCTTGGTGACGGTCAGGTCGCCGACCTTGCGGTCGTTGGTGAAGCTCGCCTGATAGGCGGCTTCGGTGCTGGTGATCGTGCCGGTCAGGCCGTTGTCGGTGGTCAGCACGTAGCCGTTTTCGTCGGCCTCGCCGGTCTCGGCGTCCGCTTCGGCGACGGTCAGCTCGGTGACGGTGTAGTCCGTATTCACCGGGATGCCCTCGATCAGCGCCGTCTGGCCGCCGTGGAGGGTGATCTCCGCTTCGCCGCCGGTGACGGTGAGAAGGACGGGCTGCTCAACGTCGGAGTAGGTCATGGTGTACTCGCCATCGACATTCACCGTATCGTTCTCAAGCTCGAGGCGGAAGGTGAAGGTATCGCTGGCGCTGCTGCCGCTGCCGGTGACGATCTTGGCAATGGTCAGGCCGCCGACATTGCGGGTGTTGGTGACGGTGACTTCCACCGTGGGCGCTTCGGTCGCGCCGTCTTCAACCTCGATGGTGCCGGTCTGCGGCGTGATCGTGGTGATGAAGCCCTGCGCGGTGTAGTCTTCCTCGGAGACGGTGTAGGCCGTGCCTTCCGGCAAGCCGGTGAAGGTGACGCTCTCATCCGAGGCGAGGGTGAAGGTCTTGCTCCACACGCCCTCGGTGACGGCGCCATCGGCGGGCAGAGCCACGCCATTCACGGTGCCGACGAGGTCCACGCCCGGCTTCGGGGCAAGGGTGATGGTGATGTCGAACGCATCCTGCACGCCCGGCTCCTCAAGGCCGTTGCCCGCGGTCTTCTTGGTGACGGTGAGGCCACCGACGTTGCGGGTGTTGGTGAAGGTCGCCTCGGCGGTCTGGCCGTCGGCGATGGTTCCCTTCTCGCCGGTCTTTGCCACGGTGTAGCCCTCGGCGGTGTAGTACGCCTCGGTCACTTCGTAGGCTGTGCCATCGGGGATGCCGTTGATGGTGATGGTCTCGCCACCCTTGAGGGTGAGGGTCGCCTTGCCGGACGCATCCACGGAAACGGTGGTGGCCGTACCGCCTATGTCGGCCGGGTAGGTGCCTTCGAGCGTCACGCCGGTGTTGGTGAGCTGGAGGGTGAAGGTGAAGACCTTCTCCGTCTGCGCGCCGGTGCCTTTGACGATCTTTTCGACGCTGAGGCTGCCGGTGTTGCGCTCGTTGGTGACGGTGGCGGTGACGCTGTTCGCGCCCTCCTCGCCGGGGATGGTGCCCGTCTTCGAGGAGAAGACCGCCGCTTCGTAACCATCGGAGGTGTAGTCCGTCTCGCTGATGGTGTAGGTCGTGCCCGCCGGCAGGCCGGTGAAGACGACGCTCTCATCAGAGGCGAGTTCAAAGTTCTGCGTCGCCGCGACATCGCCGCTCTTCTCGCCCTGCGTCCACGTGCCGGTGAGGGTCACGTTGGTGGGCGCGGTGAAGTCCACGGTGATCTTGTAGGTCTCGTGCGTGTTCGGGTAGCCTTCCTCAAGGCCGCTGCCCTCGGTCTTCTTGGTGACGGTGAGGCCGCCGACCTTGCGGGTGTTGGTGAAGGTCGCGGCGGCGGGCGTATCCTTGTCGATGTCGCCCTCCTCGCCGGTCTTTGCCACGGTGTAGCCGTCGGCGGTCGGTACGGTCTCGGTCACTTCGTAGCCCGTGCCGTCCGGGAGACCCTTGATGGTGATAGTCTGGCCGTGCTTCAACTTGAAGTCGGCCGTGCCGCCCGAGACCGTCAGGGTGCCATCCTCGGTGGTCGTGCCATCCTCGGTGGTGGTCGTGAGGGTGGTATCGTAGGTGCCATCGACATTCGCGCCGTCCTCGTTCTTCGTGAGGGTAAGCGTGAAGTCAAATTCGCGGTCCTCTTCCCCGCCGGTGCCGGAGACGACCTTGGTGATGACCAGATCGCCGGTATCGCGGATGTTGGTGTAGGCCACGGCGGCGGTCGTCTCTGCCTTGATGGAGCCTTCCTCCGTGCCGGAGACGTTCTTGACGTAGCCTTCCGCAGCGTAGTCCGCCTCGAAGACCACGTAGGTGGTCTTCTCCGGCAGGCCGGTGAAGTTAATGGACTCACCGTGCTTCAGGCTAAAGGTCTTGGTCCAGCTCGCGCCGGTCGACGTGGCGGCGACGATGATGCTGCCGCTCTGCGCGCCCGTGTAGCTGCCGACGAGGTTGACGTTCGCCGGAGCCGTGAGGGTGACGGTGATGTCGAACGCCTTGTTCTCATCAAAGTCGTTGCCGTCGACGGTCTTGCTGACGGTCAGGCCGCCGACGTTGCGGGTGTTCTTGAAGGTCACGGTGGGGTTGCCGTTCTCCGTGATCGTGTCCTCGGCGTTGGTGGGGATGTCGGTCACGTAGCCCTCAGCGGTGTAGTCCTGCTCGGTGACGGTGTACTTCGTGCCCGCCGGGATGCCGGTGAGGATCTTCCTCTCGCCGCCCTTGAGGGTGAAGGTGGCCGTGGCCTTGTAGCCGGTCTCGCCTTCTGCAAGCGTAACGTTCTCGAACTGCACGCCGTAGTTGTTGTTCAGCGGCAGCGTGTCGTGTTCGAGGGTGACGGTGAAGGTGAAGTCCTTTCCCTCATCCTTGCCGTTGCCGTCGATGGTCTTCTCTACCGTGAGGCCGCCGACCTTGTGGGTGTTGGTGAAGGTCGCCGCGGCAGTCGCGCCGGTGGCGATGCTGCCAGAGGCGTTCTCGGAGGTGGTGGTGAAGCCATCCGCCTTGACGTCCGCCTCGGTGACGGTATACCCCGTGCCGTTGGGGATACCGCCGATGGTGATGGTCTGGCCGTGCTTGAGGGTGAAGGTGCCCTTGCCGCCCGCGACCGTCAGGTCGGCACCCGACGTGGTCTCGCCAGCTTCGGTGATGGTGGTCTTGTAGGCGCCATCCACAGCCGCATCGACATTGCTGAGTTCGACCGTGAAGGTGAAGGGCTTGTTCCCGTCGCCTTCGACATTGCTCTCAACAGTCTTGGTGACGCTGAGCTGGCCTTCCGCCGCGTTGGTGAAGAGCAGCTGCGCCGTACCCGTGGCGCTCGTGGAAGTCTCCTCGCCCACCTCGACGGTGACGGTGATTTTGCCATCGCCATCATTGTCCGAGAGCGTGACAGTGATCTCGCGCGGGGTGGTATCGTAGACGATGCCGTCCTTTTCGCCGTCGACCTCGGTCACCGTGTAGTGGTAAGCGTGATCGTGCTCAGCAGCCTCATCGCTTTCGAGGTACTGCACGTCGGCGTAGGTGTAGCGGATGGTGCTGAAGGCGATGTTGCCATCCGCATCGTTCTTAACGGTCTCGTCTTCAAAGTCCTTGTCATCAGCGGAAGTGATGGTGAAAGAGTAGTCGCCCGCGTTGAGCGTCTCGCCGGTGAGCACCTTGGTGCCCTTGATAACGAGTTCGCCCGTGGCTTCGTAGGTGTTGATGACAGACACTTCATCGGAAGCGGCGCCTTCCATGCCCTCGCCCTTGAAGGGTGCAAGCACGAAGTAGTTGCCATCCTTAATACCTTCGCCGGTGACGGTGGGCTTCGGGTTGGAGACCACGGAGGTGCCGGTGGCCGTGAGGTTGGCAGCGTCGTAGTTCTCCGGCGTGGAGGTCTCGACGACTACGTAGAAGGCGTAGGCGTTGAGGTAGGTGTCGTCGGTCGAGGTAAAGGTCGCAACGCCATTCGCACCCGTGGTGATGGTGCCGACGAGTTTATCCTCTGTGATCGCGGTCGGGGTGACGTCGTACGGGCCGTAGATCTCGAACTGGGCGCCTTCGACCTTCAGGCCGTTGATGCCCTCCTTGGTGATGGTCAGGTTGCGCTCGCGGATGAGGCCGACATCGTAGGTGTCGTCCATGCCACCCGCCGGGATGTAGAACTTGATGGTCTCGCCGGTGAGGGCAAAGTCGCTGTCGTTCCCCTTGCGCTCTTCGACCGTGGTCTTGCTGGGCGTGGTGATGCGGTAGCCAGCCGGGACATCGACTTCGAGCTGGTAGGTCGCGCGGGCGTTGCCCATGAGGCTGGTGTAGTCGACATCGCCGCTGCCAGGGAAGTAGCGCGCGGTGCCGCGCTGCGGCGCGGCGGGGTTGAGGTTCGAGAAGCTGTAATAGCCTTCCTCATCTGCCTGCGCGTAGAGAACGTTGCCTTCCTCTCCTTCCATGGAAGGAACAAGCATGAAGGTGGTCGTGCCGCCGGGCACCTTGGTCTCGGTCTCATCCTGAATGCCGTTGGCGTTTTCATCGATCCAGACGCGGTCGCCGAGGCTGACCTTGTCCGGCATGATGGTGACCTTGGTGTCGGCGCTGGAGAGGATGGACGGGCCAAAGTCGTACGTGCAGTAGGCCGTGTTGATGGCCAGCTGGTAATAGGCCGAGTCAGCCGGGTTCGCCGGCGCCTTGGTGGTGTAGGTGATGGTCACGGTCTCGTCAGCGCGGAGTTCATTGATCACGACGAGGAAGGACTTCGCGCCAGAGGCGTTCTTCGTCCAGTCGCCGGTGACCTTGCCATCTTCACCTACGGCGTTATCCAGCGTGTCGGCGACCTCGTCCAGGGACTGCGTGGAGTAGTAGACCGTGCCGTGGTTGGTCTCCACCTCGCCGGTGAGGGTCGGGCCCCAGTAACTGCCGTTGTCGTCGCCCGCGTAGGGGAGAACGTCGAGTATGCGCAGGTTGGTCTTGGTCCCGCCGTTGTTGCTGACGGTGACCTGGTAGTAGATGTTGCCGCCCTTTTCGGCGACCAGCAGGCCTTCGTTCGCCACCCAGTTCGAGCCATCGACACGGACCATCTTGTTGATGGTGGTGCCGGAGGCGCTGGAGACGTTGTTGCTGACCTCGGCGGAGATGGCCTTGCCGCTGCCTTCGCCAATGGCGCCCTGGAAAGCTTCCGGCACTTCGACGCTGGGCAGCACGCCCGCCTCGTCCGTGAAGGAGGAGCCATGCACGTTGTCGACGCTCTTGGGCACGGTGATGCCGTTGAAGGCATAGGCCGTGTTGGTCAGCGTCGCCGCGTCGAGCAGCGCCGTGGGCAGGACGTCCGCGAGGATAGTGAGGGTCAGCGTTTCGCCCTTGGCGAGGTGGCCGCTGGTGGTGACGGTGATGTTCTGGCCGGACTGGCGCACTTCACCCACAGTGAGGTTCGCCGGATTGGAAGCCACGGCGGTGATGCCGTCTTCGACCACCGCAAGGCCCGCCGGGAGCGCGTCGGCGAGGATGGGATCTTCCATCATCTCGTCGCTTTCGCCGGTGAGGGTGATGGTGTAGCGCAGGCGCTCGCCCACGCTGACGTTCTCGCCGAAGACGGGTTCGCCAGTGAGGGTCTCCACCGCGGCAGACTTCGTGATGGAAGCCTTCGGCAGTGCGGGCGCTTCATCGACTTCGACGCTGGCGCTGGCCGAGTCGCTCTTGGTCTTGGTCGCGCCGTCTTCTTCGGCGCCGATGGTGCCAAAGTCGTAGGTCATGGAGATGGAAGCGGTGTTGCCGATCTTGGCGACCGGGATAGTCGCTTCGCTATCGACCGGCTGGCGCGCCTTGACGGTGAGGATGACGTCGCCCGCCGTGAAGCCGGCGTCGAGCTGGCCATCCGCGTTGCCGTAGGTGATCTCAATGCCCTGGCAGGCGTTGGCGTCGAAGGGAATGGTCTTAGCGCTGTCGAGGGCGTAGGAGCCATGCTCGCTCCAAGTGCCGTCGGCGCCCTTGACCTTAAGGGTGGCTTGGATGGTCTCGGTAGAGGGGCTTTCGGCGTAGGCGGTGTCCTCGTAGTGGGCCGCGCCGATGGTCACGCTCTCCACATACCACTCGACGCCTTCCACGGTGTTGCCGTCCTCGTCGGTGAAGGAGAAGGTGTCATCCTTGAGTACCGCGGTCTCCAGCGGCAGCTCGGTGCCGGAGGTGAAGTTGCTGAGGGTGAACTTGACGGTCTGGTATTCCTCGCCGAGCAGGTCGCCCTCTCCGAGGTATTCGGCGGACTTGTCGATGTTGACGGTGAAGTCCTCCGGGTCGGGCAGGTTGGCAAAGACCACCACGGCGGTGCTACCGTCGTTTTCGACCTTAACGGTCTGAGTCGTGTGCCACGGGTCGCCCGGCTCAGAATCCGGCGTGTAGAGGTAGCCGGTGGGCTTGGTGTTCTCCTCGACGGTGTAGGTGCCGGGAGCGACGCCCGTCAGGTAGGCGATGGTGTAGGAGACATCGCCCTTGACGTAGTGGTCGCCGGTGAGCGTGTAGCCGCCCGCGAGGGTCTGTTCGTCGCTGCCGTCCGCCAGGCGCAGCGTGCCATTGTAGAAAATGGTGCTGTCTTCATCGTTGGTGGCGGTGAAGGTGGCGCCCACGGGCTTTTCGTCGGTGTTGATATAGTCGTACTTGAGGATGGCGATCTTGCCAAGCGGCGTATTGTAGGCCGCGAGGGTGACGTCCTTGTCCGTCGCCACGCGGAAGTAGCCGTTCTCAGCCGTGATCTGGGTGTACGTACCGTTGGCGACGGTGTACAGCTCCAGCGAATCCTGCAGATAGCCGTCGGGCGTCACGGTCTCCTGGATGGCGTAGTACTCGCCATCCTTGAGCTGCGGCAGGTTGACGAACTGCACCTGGCCGTTCTTCGTGGTCTGCGCCGGGAAGGTCTCCTTGACGCTGCCGCTCGCCGACATGTGGTAGAGGGTGAACCCCGCGCCATCGAGCGGCTCGCGGCCCTCGGTCACGGCGTAGGGCTTGTTGTACTTGGTCAGGGTGATGACCACGCCCTTTTCGTTGACGATGGCATCCTCGCCCGTGAGGGTCACGTCGGAGCCGGGCGCGAGGGTGACTTCCTTGTCGGTCTCGGGGGCGGTGTAGGCGTCGGGCGTGGTCAGCTCCTTGATGTAGAACGTGCCGCTCATGTCCGCGGAGGCGGTGACCACAGCGCAGGGCAGCTTGATGTCCGCGATGGTGACCTTGCCTTCCGCGTTCGAGGCATAGCTCGTGGCGCTGGACTGCGCGCCCCAAGTGCCATTCTTATTGTAGAACTTCGCCGCGTCGCCTTCGCCGTAGTAGAGGGCGAAGGTCGCGCCTTCGACCGGCTGGGCGGGTTCGCTGTCGTCCACCTTGTCAAAGGTGAGGTCCGCGAAGTAGCCGACGTTGGTGAAGGACACCATGACGGGGTTGTTTGCATCATCGTTGGCGTCGATGACGACCTCTACGGCGCCGCCATTTTCGGGCAGCCAAGCCGAAGTATCCTCGCGGCCGGAGACGTCTATGGTGTAGGTGACGTCGTAGTTGGTGTACCAGGCGCCGGAGGTCGTCTCCTTGACGTAGTAGGTGCCGGGCTTGAGGGCCACGGGGGTGGCCGCGCCTGTGCCGGTCACGGTGAACGACGCGACCTCGGTCTTGCAGGTTTCATCCGAGTAGACCTCGAAGGTCACTTTCTGCGCAGAGGCATTGAAGGAATCGGCAAAGCCGCCCTCCCAGGCCTTCTCCACGTTGAGGTAGCCCTTGCGGGTGTTGGTGACGGTGGCGGAAGCGTTGCCAAGCGCCGTGCCGAAGTTGCTCGCGGTCACCTTGATGACCACGGGGTCTGCCAGCACGTGGTTTTCGTTGTTGTCGCCTTCAAGCTCGGTCAGCTTGTACCAGCCGGGGACGAGGTTTTCGAGGTAAATCTCGCCCTCGTCATCCGTCGTCAGCTGCTGCTGCGAGACGGTGACGCCGGTCTCCGTCTTCACATCGCCATTGACGGTGTTCGCCGCCGGGGCGGTGGTGGCGCTGAGGTCGCTTGCGTTGGCAAAGGCCTTGAAGTGCAGCTGGAACTGCACGCCCTCCATGGGTTCTTCGGTGTCGTCCTGCTTGGTGAGGGTGAGCTTGCCCCTGCCGGGGTTCTTGAAGGTGAGCGTCTCGACCGCATCATCCTCGTCGAAGGTGACGGTCGTATTGTCGTTGATGAGGGCGAAGTAGGCCTTTTCCGCGGTGCTGAGGTCGCGGCCTTCGAGCTTGGTCTCAGCAACGGTGTAGGTGCCGGCGGGAAGTTCGACTTCCGCGTAGCCCTCGGTCTTGGTATCGACGGTCTCATTCACGGTGACGCCGCTATCGCTGGTGCCCTTGATGGTCAGCGTGGCGACGACCTGTTTGTTGTTTTCATCGACCTTCGCCAGCTGCAGCGTGCGGTACTTGACGTTCTCGACGGTGACGAGGGGCTTGACTTCCGTCGATTCGTCCTCGCCGCCCTTGAGGGCGTTGCTGTAATCGGGCGTGGTGAAGGAGTGGTCCGTCACTTCAACGGCCTCGTAGCCGTTGGGGACGATGGTCTCCTTCCAATAGTAGGTCGTGGTCGGAAGGAGGGTGAAGTAGACCAGGCCGTCCGCCCCGGTGGTGCCGGAGGCGACTTCCATGGTGCAGGCGGCGTCGGAGTAAATGGTGATCTCCGCGCCGGAAAGCGGCCAGGTGGTGTTGGGATCGTCAGCGCTGTAACCGACCTTCTTGAAGGCCACGGTCACATTCTGGGCAAGGGTGTTGACGATGGGGTTGCCACGGTCCTTGGTGTAGGTATTGTCCAAGGTGGCAAGGGTATTATCCGCGTCGTTGCCGCTGTTGGTAAGGATATGCAGCGGATAGGTGTAGCTCTGGGGCGTGGTGTTCGCCGGCCACTCCGTTTCGACGAGGACAAAGTAGGCATCGTATTCGCCGTGCTGTACGCCGTTGATCATCTCACCCTTATGGAAGGTGACGTATTCGGGATATTCATCGTACAGCTTGTGCATCTGGATGGACTCGGACACGCCGCGGCCGGGCATGTACTCATCCGTTTCCGGCAGGTCGACGCCGGTGGTGAACTTGGCCACGCGCACCTTGCGCTCGGTGTAGGTGGAGTCCGTCAGCCACAGCTCAAAGGTGGTGTTGGGCAGGTCGATAACATCGCCTTCCTCAGGACGGGCGATCTTGTCGACCATCACCTGCAGGTAGCGGATGGTGCCCGGGCCATGCACCGGGTCGTTTTCCATGCTGGTGGAGGGCTTCCTGTTCTCCATGTAGGAGACCTCGTTGCCCTGCGCCTCGTCGGGCACGAAGGCCACGCTGATGCCGTATGGCCACTCGGGCGTCACAAAGCCCGCGGGAGCCTCGAACTCATTAAACCAGTAGACGTAGCCGCCGGGCAGCGCGCCGGTGACGACCGCGCCGGGACCGGCGCCGTTGGAGATGCCGGACTCATAGACATAGTCGCTGTACAGGTACGCTTCCATGCCCGCTTTGCTGCCGACGAGGGTCTGGATGTCCCTGTTCGCGGCTTCATATTTTTCCAGCGTGCAGTAGTAGAGGTGGAACTTGGCGCGGTCGAGGGTCTTGGGCTCTTCATCCTTGTCGTCTTCCCAAACGGGGTTTTCGGCCGTGCCGACGTTCTCCTCCGGCTGATACCACTTGTTCAGCGTCAGCTGCACATAGGTCTCGACGTTGACGAGGGCGGCTTCGGCCTGATTGTCGGTCTCACCGTTGAGGGACAGCGTCTCGCCGTAGTAGGCGGTCAGCGCTTCCGATGCGGACAGTGCCTCCAGCGTTTCCACGCTGCCGGCAAGTTCCCTGTCCGCCGCCTCGAGGCCGAGCGGGTTGCTCAACTCAAAGACGTAGTAGGTCTTGGTGCCGTCCAGCCCCTCGAAGGTGGTGGTGCCGTCCGCGGCGGTCTCCTGCGTTTCGCCGACCTGAACGAGCTTGCCATCGACCTCTTCAAAGATGGCGATCTTGGCGCCGGCAAGCGCGTAGTCGACCTTGTTGTGGCTGTCCTGCTCCCACTGGCTGTACCAAGTCTTGGTGACGACGACCTTGGCCATGGGCGGGTCGTTGAAGGTCAGGGAGGCGGTGTAGGCCGTGCCGTTGAGGGCGAGCGTCGCCGTCTGCGGCTCGTCGTCGATGAGGTAGTTTTCCGGGGCGGTGGCTTCGGTGACGGTGTACTCGATCAGCGCATCGCCATTGTAGATGGGCAGGCTTCTGACGTCAACCTGGCCATTGGCGTTGGTCGCGCCCGTGGTCATGGCATAGGTGGCCGTCTCCCCTACCTTCGCAAAGCCGTTGGGCAGGAGGCCGATGAGTTCTTCCGACCAGCCCGTGGTATCGACGCTGACGGTGAAGGTCGCGCCGGTGAGCTTGGCGTCCGTCTTGGCGTCGAGCTTGTTGATGGTCAGGGAACCGCTGTTGGGGGTGTTGGTGATGGTCTGGGTGGAGGTATTGTTGTTGTTCAGCGTGTAGGGGCCGTAGTAGACGCCGGTGTCGTCCACATAGACGCCCGTGCTGGGCTGCGTGTGGATAAGCGTCGGGGCGATTACGCCGGCAGGCCAGGACACTTCCTTGAGGAAGTAGGCGCCGGCAGCGTCGACGGTCACGGAAGCGCTCTTGCCATCCTCCACGGTGATCGTTTCGCCGATCTTGTTGTCCGTGGGAGCGGTGCCCGCTGCGTCGGCGGCGTACAGCTCGAAGGTGAAATCGCCGCTGACATTGCCCGCGACATTTTTGGTGAAGGTGAGGACGGGCTTTTTGTCGTTTTTGAAGGTGATGGTCTTCTGCTCGAGCGTGTCCAGCATGACCGAGCCGGACAGCGCGCCTTCCGTGGAAGCCGAGCCCTCGTCCGCGCCGGTCACGGAGCCGGTGGACAGGTAGGGCTCCGGCACGCTGACTTCGGTGACGGTGTAGGTGCCGTTGGGGATGCCGGAGAGGGCGATCTGGCCGCTGGCGTTGGTGGTCAGGGTCGCCTCTTCATCCTGCCAGGTGACGGCGCCGTCGCTGACCACTGCGTACTGGTCATCCTCGTCCTGCACGGTGAAGGTCGCGTTCGCAATGGCATTGCCGCTCTGGTCGGTCTTTTTAATGGTGAGGCCTGTTTCGTGCCTTTCGTTGACGATGGGCGTGTTGGTCTTGCTCGTCGTCTCGGTAAAGCTCAGGTTGATGGGACCCCAGGCGTTGTCTTCGGCGTTGCCATCCGCCGGGTAGACGGTGGTGTAGTCGTCGGAGACGTTGGTCTCGACGATGTAGTAGTTGATGAGTTCGCCGTTCGCATCCCTGATGGGCAGCGGCTCGGTGGTGGCGATACCGTCCGTGCCGGTGGTCACCTCGGCGACGACTGTGCCGTCCGCAGAGCCGGAGCGCACATCAAAGGTGACGCCATCCATCGGCCTGTTGCCGGAGAGCGTCTTCTCTTCCTTCTTGAAGCTCAGCTTGCTGAGAAGGACGTTGGTGAAGGTCGCGGAAGCGGTGGTGGTGTAGACGCCATCGCCCTCGCCCTTGAAGTTAAAGGCGATCTGCGTATCGTCGTAGACGAAGCGGGCGTCATCATCGGCGACTTCGACGACGGTATAGTAGTAGAGATCGCCATTTTCATTGACGACATCCAGATCGGAAACCGTGACCGCATTCTGGCCGGCCGGGATGGTGGCCTTCATGTAGGGGTCGCCCTCGGTGGACACCGGCGTGGTGGTCGAGCGGTAGATGTTGAAGGTGAAGTCCTTGCTGACCTTGCCGGACGGATCCGCGCCCGCAGCGCCTTCGTACTCGCCGTCGGTGAGCTTTTTGGTGATGGTCAGGGAGCCCTTGTTGGAGTAGTTGACAAGAGCGTTATCGCCCGTGTAGGTGCTGTTGGTCTGGCCTTCGGCGATGGTGATTTTAACATCTTCCATCTGCACGTAGCCAGCCGGCACGGTGGTCTCCGAAAGGGTATAGGTACCCTCCGGCAGCACGATCACGCCGTGGCCGTTCGCATCGAGGCTCAGGGGATAGGTAGTCTCGCCGTCAGACGCCGTGAGGGTGAACGCAGCGCCCGGAAGGGCGGCGCCGGAGGCGTTGACCTTGTCGATCTCAAGGATGCCCTTGTTCTTGACGAGGTTGGTGAAGGTGAGGGTGACGTTGCCGCCGCTGGTCACGATCGCGGTCTGGAATGTGCCCTCGTTGGCGGGCGTTTTCGTGCCTGTGGGGGCGCTCGTCTGCACGACATAGTAGGTGCCCGGGGCGAGCGTGGCGGTGGTTGCACCTGCCTCGGCGTCCACGGTCAGCGTGGTAACGGGCTGCGCACCTTCCGCGGGCGCGCCATTGTCCCAGTCCGCCGCCGCGTAAACGTCAAATTCCGCGCCGTCCGGGAAGAGGGTTTTGTAGAAGGGAGTATAGTCCACGACGCTGCCATTCGTGCCGAGCTGGAGCTGTTCATACACGGTGATGGTGCCGCCGTCCGTCGGAATGCCATACTCGCCGTCGACGGAGTCCTCGATGGTCTCAGCCGCTTCGCCGACGAGCTGGTAGGTCATCCCGACGTCGTTCTTATAGGTAACTTCCTCTTCGAAGCCATAGGGCAAGACGAAGGCGGCCTTGTCGTAGGTGGCCGTTACGGTGTATACGGTATAATAGGGAGTTTCGGTAGTGACGCCGCCCTCGGTGAGGGGGGTAGTGGCATAGTAAGTGGTAGTAAGTTCGGTCTCGCCCGCGCTGCCGCTGTCGCGCGTCGTGCCATTCGCGGTGATGGACGAACTCTTGGGCGCGTACTGTTTGTTGTCCTTGCCCGTGATGATGGGCAGGTTATCGGTGAGGGAGAAGTTTTCAAAGTTGAGCGCACCCGTGGTGTTGTAGGCAGAGTTGCTGCCGGTGAAGCCCGTGTCCGCGACCTTGCCGATCTTGATCGTCCAGGTCAGGGTCACTTCATCGCCGCTGACGGCGGGGGTGCCCTCCGTCTTCTCGATCTTCCACTCGCCGGTGGCCTCGTTGGTCACAGTGGAGTTGTTGCTGTCGTCGGGCAGAGCATACGTGAACTCCACGGTCTGTCCACCGACCGTGACGTTCGCGGCGATGTCCACGCCGAGCTTGTCAAAGGACGTGGCATCCGGCACAGTGCCGTTGCCGACCATGCGGGCCCTGACGGTCACCGTCTGGGCCGCGCCGCCCGTGATGGGCTTGTCGCCCAGGGAGATGGTGTATGTATCGCGGTACTCAGTGCCATCCGCGCCCAACAGCACGATGCCTTCCGGCACGTCGATGTTGATCGTGACATCTTCGTACTGCGAGAACGCAGCCTGCGGCGTACCGGTGGAGTCCTTGTAAGTCGGCGCCGGAGAGAGCTTGTAGCCGATCTCATAGACGAACTCTTCGCCTGTTGCGATCGGCTGCGGCGTCTGCACGCTCGCGGAATACAGTTCGACATAACCGCCGGATGCGGCGTTCTGCGCCGCCGCGTCCTGCGCTGCCTTGAGCGCAGCCGCGACATCCGCGCTGCCGGCGTCCGCCGCGTCCGTTTCCTCGGGCGCTTCCTTGGCGGTGATGGTCAGGCCTTCGCTGTAAACCTGTTCCGCCAGCGCGGTCAGCGGCATGGAGCTGAGCAACATGAGCATAGCCATGAGCAATGCCAGCCACTTTTCTGCGATCTTTCTCATCGGGTCTACCTCCCTATGCAGTGTTCCTTAAATTAAACGCGAAGCGACCGAAGTCGGCGCGTTGTATGCGTCCTCCCCTGGCCGCTTCTGCGGGTATTTGCGAATACGCTTGGCGGCCTACTCGGCAACGGGCTGTTCCAACTCCGGCTCGGCCAGCACGGTCACGCCGCAGCGCCAGGAACTTTGCGCGTTGCTTTCGTCGATGACGATGGTCAAGGTCGCGCCCGTGTCGCCCGTGGGCTGCCATTCGCCATTGGTCATGCACTCCCAGAAGATCTCCACCTGCGCGCCCTCGTAGCCATGGAGCGTGGCGGTGAAGGTGACCTCGTCGCCGATGTAGATGGCATCAAGCGGCTTGTCGATGGAGATGGAGACGCTGCGCTGCGGCGCGGGGGCCTCCTGCGTGGGGGTGGGGGTGGCGGTGGGCGGTTCGCCCGTGGGCTGCTCGGTGGAGAGCGCCTCATCGGTGGGCAGAGGCTCCACCGTGGGGATGGGCGGCTCCGTGGGCAGCGGCTCCTGCGTGGGGAGGGGCGGCTCCGTGGGCAGCGGCTCGGCCGTGGGCTGCTCCTGGGCAGGCTCCTCGACGGGCTCTTCCTCGACGGGCTCTTCCTCGACGGGCGGCTCCTCGGCGGGGGCTTCTACCTTGATGGTGACTTCGTCGGTCAACGTGAATGTATCGGAAACGACCTGTTCTGCCAGCGCGGCCGGGATGGCCAGGCTCAGCGCGAGGACCAGAGCGAGCGCGATGCGGATCATCTTCTTCATTTTCCTAACCTGCCTTTCCTTCTCTGCTCGGGCGTACCTTGCGGCGCTCAGGCGTTGGCCAGCAGCACGACGCGGTACTCGGTGTCGGCGTTCTCTTCGGTGACGATGAACTTGTATTCATCTTCGTCCTCGCCCTCGATCGCCTTCCAGCCGCTGCCATCGTTCATTTCCCAGCGGATGGCGTAAGAGGCGGTGGCGTTTTCGACGATGACCTTGAGGGTGACTTCGTCTCCGAAGTAGATGTCGCCTTTGTTGACCAGCTCGATCTTCACCTCGGCGGTGAAGGGGACGGGCGTGGGCTCGGCAGTCGGTTCGGCGGTGGGCTCGGTGGTCGGGTCGGCAGAAGGTTCGGTGGTCGGCTCAGCGGTGGGGTCGGTAGAGACTTCGGTCTGTTCCTCGCCGGGGACCTCGGTGGGCTCCGCGGGGGTCTCGGTGGGGGCGGGGGTCTCGGTCGGAACTTCGGCGGGGGCCTCGGTCGGCGCCTCGGTGGGCTGCTCGACGGGGGCCTCGGTCGGTTCGGCGGGGACCTCGGCGGGGGTCTCGGTCGGCTCGGCGGGGGTCTCAGCGGGGGTCTCGGTCTTTACGGGTTCGGGCTGCGGCTCCGGCTGCGGCTCGGCCTTTGGTTCGGGCTGCGGCTCGGCCTTGGGTTCCGGCTTGGGTTCCGGCTGCGGCTCGGGCTGCGGCGCGGGGGCCTCGACCACGACGGGAGCGGGGGCCTCTTCGGGGGCCGCTTCCGCCAGCGCGGCAAAGCTGCTCAGGGCGAGTACCAGGACCGTGATCAGCGCGAAAACCTTCATCAACATCTTCTTCATGATTCCCACTCCTCGTTTTCTTTGAAACTGCTCAGCTCCGCGGGGGAGCATATTTTCAACTTACAGTCATATTTTACCGCTGAACAGTTACCGGGCCGGTTACAATTCCGGCCAAGAGGGGGGAAATTTTCAGGTAACGAAGGTTTTTTGGCTGTTTTCCTCGCTTTCTTTGTAAATTATCGGCTTCGGTTACGCGGCAGTTACTTTCCTTGGCCGCCATGGCCGGGTAGATACGTCGCGTCCATGTGTCATGTTTTCGTCACACGGAGGGCTCATTCTTGTCGCTGATGGGGCCGAGGCGGTAGGTGAGCATGATGTTGGAATTGGCCTGCTCTTTATAGAATGCGCGGCGGATGCGCTCGACGACCATCTTGCAGGTATCGTAGTTGACGGTGGGCAGAAGCAGCGCGTACTGCGAGGGGGAGAACTGGGTGATGATGTCGCCCTTGCGCAGGTTGGAACTTAAAACGCGCAACAGGCGCTTCATGACATCATCCATCTTCAGGGGTTCCATGGGCTTGCCGTCCACGCGGTCCACCTTCATCAGCACGATGAACATGGTCAGCCCCAAGCGCTCCATGGAGCGCACCTGCAGGTTGTAGATGTCCTTGAAAACCGCGTATTCGCAGACGAACGCGCCGGTCACGCCGCCCATCTCCGACAGCTCGCGGCGGATGATGTCTATGTTCATCTCCAGTTCGTTGCCGGCGGTGATGATCTGCTTGTAGAACTCCTGGATGCCCGCAGGGGGCTGGGAGCCCAGGTAGCGGTAGTACATGTGGGTGGCGTGGCGGTACTGCTGGAGGGATTCGTTGTTGCGGCCGGACTTGACCAAGGCGTCCATGAGGTCCAGATGTAACCGCTCGTCGAAGGCGTCTATGTCCAGAGCCACGCGGCTGGCGCGGATGATCTCGTCGTAATCCTCCAGCGCGCGCAACATATCTATATATTTGTAGACGCTTTTCATGTAACGGTTGTGCAAGTCCACGCTGCGCGGCACCACCCACGTCTCCCCCGCCCCGTAGGGCAGCAGATCGCCGGTATAGAGGGTCAAAAGGCGGGTGAATTTGGCGCGGGTGTCGGGCGTCAGTTCCTCGACCTGGGCAAGCTCATCGCAGATGGCCTCGAACTCGTAAATGTCCACCTCGCAGCTCTCGATGGCGTTGAAGCGGTAAGAGCCACGGTTGGTGGCGATGCAGGAGGGCAACTCCCTGCTGATGGCCGACAGCAGCGAACGGGTGCGGCTGACCAGCGTTTTTAAGGCGTTTTCCGGGTTGCTGGATTCGTCGTTGGGCCAGAGGGCCTCGTATAATTCGATGCAGGGCACGCTCTTGCCGCGCTGCAGGATCAGGTATTGCAGGAGCATGCTCCCCTTTCTGGTCTTGCAGATCTTGTCGTCGCAGACGACGCCGTCGGCGAACACATGGAACCCGCCGAGCATCTTGATCTGGACCTTGACTGCCATCGCTTCCCACTCCTTTCGTTACGCGCGGTGTGACAGTTGCAGGCGCGTTTTTCGCGGCGGGTGATAAACACATTGTAACATAAAGTCGTGCGTTTGTCACCCTTTTCTTACACAGATATTACGTGTCGGGTGTTAAAAATTACGCCAACGCAACAGACTTCGGTCTTTTACAGGCGTTTTTCCAGCGTTTCCGGCTGAATGGCGTACAAGAGCGCGTCGTCGCGGGCGATCATGCCCTCCTTGTAGAGGCGGTAGAGATCGTTGTCCATGGCGCGCATGCCCTCGGAGGCGCCGGAGAAGATGACGTTGTCGAGCTGATGGACCTTGCCCTCGCGGATCATGTTGCGCACGGCGCGGTTGACGCGCATCACCTCGAACGCCGGCACGCGGCCGCCATGCACGCAGGGCAGAAGCTGCTGGGAGACCACGGCCTGCAGCACCATGGAGAGCTGCACGCGCACCTGCTGCTGCTGCTCAGCGGGGAAGACGTCGATGAGTCGGTCGATGGTCTTGGCCGCGCCCACGGTGTGCAGCGTGGAAAAGAGCAAATGGCCCGTTTCCGCCGCCGTCAGGGCCGTGGAGATGGTCTCATAATCGCGCATTTCGCCCAGAAGGATGACGTCCGGCGCCTGGCGCAGGGAGGCGCGCAGGGCCGTCTGGAAGGTCTCGGTATCGTGGGCGACTTCGCGCTGGGAGACGATGCTCTTCCGGTGCGGATAGAGAAATTCAATGGGGTCTTCGATGGTGATGATGTGTTCCGAGCGCGTGCGGTCGATGCGGTCGATGAGGCAGGCGAGTGTGGTGCTTTTGCCGCTGCCGGCGCTGCCGGTGACCAGCACGAGGCCGCGGCGCATCTCGGAAAGGGCCATGACCTCCGGGGGGATGTGCAGCGTGGCGGGGTCCGGCAGGCCAAAGGGCACTACGCGCAAAACCGCCGCCAACGTGCCGCGCTGGCGGTAGGCGTTGCAGCGAAACCGACTGACGTCGGCAAGGGAAAAGGAAAAATCGTCATCGCCGGTGCGCTCCAGCGAGGCGCTCTCGCGCGTGCCGGCGATGCGGTAGATATCGGCGATCATGCGGGCGGTGTCGGCGGGGAGCATGCGCTCCTGCGTCAGCGGCAGCATTTTGCCGTCGCACTTGACCGTCACCGGGGCGCCGGGAAGGATGAACAGGTCCGAAGCGCGCAGGGAAAGGGCGCGCTTGAGCAGCTCCACCAGCGCGGCTTCGTCTTCCATGCCGGCGATGGAGAAAGGCGTCAGGCGATCAGCGTCCATCCGGCATCCTCCTCAAATGTAATGGCGTCGTTTGCCTCCAGCCAGCGGGCGGAGACGGCGCAGCGTTCGGCCTCGGTCAGCGGCAAAAGCTCGACGGAGGCGCAGAAAAAGCGCGTGTCGCCCGCGGGGGCGCGGTATTCGAGGCTCTCCCCCACGCCCGCGCCGAACTGCGCGGAAACAAGCTGCGCGTAGGCCTCGGCATCGCCGCCGGCGGCGCGGCGCAAATTTAGTAGAATTTGGTCGGTTTCCTGTAACCACAGACTGAAGTCTGTTTGAGCGGCGTAGTATTCCGCCGAAGCGGTTGCGGTGCGCTCGCTCATCTCCATATCGCTGCGGGCGCTGAACAGGGAGAGTACGCCGAGCATGGTCATCACCAGCACCACGAGGATCATCAAAATGGTCGAGGCGCCGGGGCCGATCCTTCCCGAACTTCTCATGACGCGCTCCTTTCCGGGCGATAGCGGGAGGTGCGCATCTCAAGGAGCGTTTCCTCATCGCTCAGAACTGTGACCTTGCACTCCTCCAGGACGCCCGCATCGCCGACTTCGGTTTGTATTTCGCTGAGGACGGCGTAGGTCTCCCCCTCAAAGGCGTATTCCTCGCGCTGTGGCAGTTCCTCGCCGGCGGTGAAGCGCTCCAGAGCGTCCTGCGCGAGGATGTTGGCGCGGGTGAGCGCGGCGCTTTCGCGGCTGACATTGTTGGAGACGGCGAAGAGGCGCAGCAGCGTCACCGCGGAGAGCGCCAGAAACAGCGCCACGATGACCAGCTCGCAGAGCATGGCCTTGGTACGGCCGCTTTCCCGCATGGCTCTCCCCCTCCTATCCCCACAGCGCCACATGGGCTGTGTAGTCCTCATCGCCCGCGCGCACCGTCAGGCGAAGCGTGTTTTCCTCTGCCTCCGCGCAAAAGCCGTCCAACGTGGCGATGGGCTGGCCCTCTTCGGGGGCAAAGGCTATGTCCGCGGCGGCGAACACTTCGTAGAGCGTGCCTTCGTGGGCGTAGATGCGCGTTTCATACAGCTCGCCGCCGATCTCCTCGGAAAGGACGAGCATATCATTTCCGACTTCGGTCTTTTCAAGAGAGACCTCGCCGGTGTTGGCGCGCAGTTTGCCGGTGACATAAGCCATGGCCGTGCGCGCCTCGTGGTTCACCTCGCCGCGGCCGACCACCGAGCGATAGACGCCCGCGCCCAGCACCACGGTCAAAAGCGCCATCAAAGCAAAAATGGCCACGATGAGAAAGAGGCTCAACCCGCTGGCGGCGCGCAGTCCAAAGCGGCGCTCACTCATGCGCCCACCCCCTCTCCCCTCGGCACGACGCGCACAGAGGGCAGCACGTTGTCGGCAAAGCTGGAGAAGAAGACCGCGTAGTTTTCTTCATCGACATCCACGCCGTAGTTCTCCTCCAGATAGGAAAGCGAGGAGGGGTAGCGGCCTTCCACCGCGTAGCAGGTCACCAGCGCGCGGGTGATGGCGTCTTCCAGCAGCGCGCGCTGCTCCTGCGTCGCGTGGCGCGCGTTGAGCGTGGCCGCGCCATAGAACGCGCCCACCATCAGCGCCATCACGCACAGGGCGATCAGCCAACCGCGTCTTTTCATGGTGCCCTCCTTAGATCATCGAGGAAAGTATGCCGGCCAGCGGCAGCATCACCGACAGCAGGATCGCGCCGGCGACGATGGCCAGCAGCGTCACCAACAGCGGCTCGATGAGCGCCTCGGCGTTGGAGACCTCGCGGTCGAAGCGCTCGTGGTAGATGTCGGCGAGGCGGGCTAGCACATTATCCACCTGTCCGGCGGCAGCGCCGGCGCGCAGCATGCGGGCGTGCAGGGAATCGAAGACCTTCGCCTCGCCCACGGCGTCGCTGAACGCCTTGCCTTCGGAGACGGCTTTTTGCACGGCGGCGACCTTTTCGCGCGTCGCGCCGGAGCCGGAAAGCTCTTCCACCAGCGGCAGGGCGTCCTCGATGGGATAGCCGCTGCCGATGAGCATGGCCATGGCCGAGGCAAAGCGCTCGGCGTTGAGGGCCGTGGTCACGCGCCGCAGCACGGGGACGCAGCGGCAGAGACCATCGAGTACGCTCGCGCGCCGCTTTGTGCGCAGGAGCACGGCCACGATCAGCCCCGCGAGAATGAGCAGGCCCACCAGCGCCATGGCGACGATGCCGATGACCATGCCGACCTGCGTGACGCCCTCGGCGGTGGCATAGAGGCCGGAGCCGAGGCTGCGCAGCACCTGGGAGAAGACCGGCATGACGCAGAAGACCACCACGGCGATGATTGCGCCCATCAAAAGCGTGAGTACGGCGGGATACAGCACCGCCTGACGGAGGTTGCGACGCACGCGCGTCTCGCGGGCGTAGGCGTCGCCCAGCGCGGAAAGCACGTCGTCCAGCTTGCCGGACTGCTCGCCCACGCGCACCATGCGCATGGCGTAGGTGGGCAATACGGGCGCGATGCCCAGCGCCTGCGTAAGTGACCCGGTCTGGGAAATGGCCTGCGAAAGACGGGCGAGCTGCGCCCCGGAGCGCGTATCGCGAAAGTCCTCGCACAAAGCCGTCAGGCCGTCGGCCAGCGGGATTCCGCTTTTCAGCACCATGGCCGCCTGCGAACAGAACAGGGCCGTTTCCTCCGCGCCGAGGCAGCCGGGAGCATTCTTGGAAGGTGTCAATATACCGCCTCCTCCGTGTACTGCTGGATGTTGGTGTGGGTCACGGCCGAGGTGGCATCGTAGCGCACCCATTCGCCGTCGATGAGTATGTTGTTCCAAGCGTGGTAGGTGATGTCCGCGTAGCCCATGACCATCTGCGTGGGGATGCCCTGCGAGCGCAGCAGCGCGCCCATGAGGGCGGAAAAGTCGAAGCAGATGCCCATCTTCTTCTCCAGCATGGCGTCCAGATCCGGCACGTAGCCGGACTGCTGGCCCGCGGATACCATCATCGCCGTCATGTAATCGTAGATATAGTTGGAGGTGACGTACTGGTAGACGGCGTTGACCTTTTCCTGATCGGTGGTGAGGCCGGCGCACAGTTCGTTGCCCAGCTGCACCACAGCGCTGTCGGCCGTGTACCACGTGTAGCAGTTCGGGCCGAGGAAGGGGGCGTTTACATCGGCCATCTCCGGCCGCAGTGTGCGGGAGAGTACCTGGGAATAGCTGTTGCCCTTTACCTGCTCGTAGACGACCAGCGTGTATTCGCGGTTGCCGTTTTGCAGGGGGTAGACATCGTATTCGCCATCGCCGGCGAGGTCATAGGTATACTGCTCGTCGCCGGTGATGCGCACCTTGAGCTTTTTGCTGCTGGACATCTTGACCATGACGTAGCCCTGGTCGATGTTGCTGGCGTCCACGGTGGCGCCGCCGCTTGAATAGACCTCGTCGCCCGTGGCCTCCGGGTAGATGGCCACCGAGGCGGCCACGGCCAGTAAAGTGAGCAAAACGGCCATGGCCGCAGCGAACATCGCTCCGGCCTTTCCCTGCCCATGGCGCCAACGCCCCGGCTTTTCTCGCATGCTGTTCCCCCGGTCCTGTCCCCTCGACTTTATGCGGTCGGTCGGGATGCGCCGGTTACAATGTAACCAGCACCTCTATACATCCTTATTTTAGCAATTCTGCATTCGGAAGTCAACTCAAAGAAGGCCGATTTCAAAATATTGCCATATGAAACAGTATATGTGGAAATGTCTTCATAGTTTCCACGCAAAAAGCGCGGCACAGGGGCGTTCCCCATGCCGCGCAGCGTCAAGAGAGTTCAAACATGCCGTGGTAGAGCTGATAATACATACCTTTCTGGCGGAGCAGTTCTTCGTGGTCGCCGCGCTCGACGATGCGGCCATGGTCCAGCACCATGATGGCGTCGGCATTGCGCACGGTAGAAAGGCGGTGGGCGATGACGAAGACGGTGCGGCCCTGCATCAGGCCATCCATGCCCTTTTCGATGAGGGCCTCGGTACGCGTGTCGATGGAGGAAGTGGCCTCGTCGAGGATGAGTACGGGCGGGTCCTCCACGGCGGCGCGGGCGATGGCCAACAGCTGCCGCTGGCCCTGCGAGAGGCTGGCGCCATCGGCAGTGACCATGGTATCGTAGCCCTTGGGCAGGCGGCGGATGAAGGAATCGGCGTTGGCGATGCGCGCGGCGCGCTCGACTTCCTCCTGGGTGGCATCCAGCTTGCCAAAGCGGATATTGTCGGCGATGGTGCCGCTGAAGAGGTGTGTATCCTGCAAGACGATGCCCAGCGAGCGGCGCAGGTCGTCCTTGCGGATGTCGCGCACGTCGATGCCATCGTAGACGACGCGGCCTTTCTGCACATCGTAGAAGCGGTTGATGAGGTTGGTGATGGTGGTCTTGCCCGCGCCCGTGGAGCCGACGAAGGCGATCTTCTGGCCGGGCTTGGCGTAAAGGGAGACATCGTGGAGGATGGTCTGGCCCTCCTCATAGCCAAAATCGACGTTTTCAAAGCGCACATCGCCGCGCAGGGGCGTGCGCGAGCCGTCCTCCCGCAGCCAGTCCCAGCCCTTGCCATCTTCCGCGCGCGCAAGGCGCACCTTGCCCTCGTCCACTTCCGGGGGCTGGCTCATGGCCTGAAAGACGCGCTCCGCGCCGGCCAGGGCCGCCAACAGGAAGTTGGACTGGGCGGTGAACTGGTTGATGGGCATGGCCGCCTGCCGCACGAAGACCAGATAGCTGGCGAGGCTGCCCACGTCCGCCAGACCGTTGAGGGCCAGCAGGCCGCCAAAGACGGCGACGATGGCGTAGTTGATGTAGGAAATGGTGACCACGGCGGGCACCATGGTGGCGGCGTAGCTCTGCGCGCCCTCGCCGGCCTTGCGCAGGGCCTCGTTGCGCTCGCGGAACTTCTCCATGTTCGCGTCTTCGTGGTTGAAGACTTTGACGACCTTCTGGCCGCTGACCATCTCCTCGATATAGCCGTTGAGTTCGCCCAGATACTGCTGCTGGTGGCTGTAATGGGCCTTGCTGCGCCGGCCGCTGTAACGGATGTAGAGGAACATGGCCAGATAGCCCAGCACCACGAACAGCGACAGGCGCCAGTTGAGGATGAAGAGGATCAGCAGCGTGCCCGTCATCTGGATGAAGCTCTGGATGAGCATGGTGAAACTGTTGTTGAGGGCGTCGGAGATGGTGTCCACATCGCCGGTGAAGTAGCTCATGATGTCGCCGTGCCTGCTGGTGTCGAAAAAGCGCAGGGGCAGCGTTTGCAGGTGGGCAAAGAGGTCGCGGCGGATGTCGTAAAGCACCTTCTGGGCGGCCTTGACCATCGTCTGCGTATAGCCAAGGGCGCTGAGCGCGCCTATGATGCAGATGCAGGCGGTGAGGACGACGCCATGGACGAGGGCGTCCAGATCGCCATCGACCAGGTCGTTGACCACGGGGCGGATCATGTAGGTGGCGAGCAGATTGCCGAGGGCGCTGATGGTCACCAGCACGGCCACCAGCAGCAAAAGCAGCTTGTGGCGGCCCATGTAGCTGAGCAACTTGCCCACCGTATAGCGCAGGTTTTTCGGCCGGGCGTTGTTATACTGCCGCGCCATTGACCATCCCTCCTTTCATCTGCGAAGCGTAGATCTCCTGATAGATGGGGTCTGTGGCCAGCAGTTCCTCGTGCGTGCCGGAGGCGTGGACGCGGCCATCGTCGAGGATATAGATGCGGTCCGCTTCCATCACCGAGGTGACGCGCTGGGCGATGATGATCTTGGTGATATTGGGAATTTGGGAAAGCGCGGCGCGGATGCGGCCCTCGGTGGCGGTATCCACGGCGCTGGTGGAATCGTCGAAGATCAGCACCTTGGGGCGCTTGAGCAGCGTGCGCGCGATGCAGAGGCGCTGCTTCTGGCCGCCGGAGACGTTGACGCCGCCCTGGCCCAAGTCCGTATCCAGCCCCTTGGGCATGTTCTTGAGAAAATCGTCGGCGCAGGCGGCGCGGCAGGCGGCCCAGAGGGTCTCGTCGTCGGCGTCCGCGTCGCCCCAGCGCAGGTTGTCGCGCACGGTGCCGGAAAAAAGCACGTTCTTTTGCAGGACGATGCCCACGGCGTCGCGCAGGGCGTGGAGGTCGTATTCGCGCACGTCGCGGCCACCGACGCGCACCGAGCCCTCCGTCGCCTCGTACAGGCGGGGGATGAGCTGCACCAGCGTACTCTTGGAAGAGCCGGTGCCGCCGAGGATGCCCACCGTCTGCCCGGCGGGGATGTGCATGGTCACGCCGGAGAGGGCGTATTCCTGCGCGTCCTCGTGGTACTTGAAGGAGACGTTTTCAAAGTCTATGCTGCCGTCCGGCACGTCCTCGACGGCGTCTTCCGGGGAGGTGAAGGCGATGTTTTCATCCAGCACTTCGCTGACGCGCACCGCGCTGGCCAGGGAGCGGGTGAGGAGCAAAAAGACGTTGGAGAGCATCATCAGCGAGTTCATCACCTGCAATACGTAGCTGAAGAAGCCCGTCAGTTCGCCCACCTGCAGTTCGCCGCCCAGCACCATGTTGCCGCCAAACCACATGATCAGCACCACGCAGGCGTACATGCAGGTCTGGAAGGCGGGCAGGTTGAAGGTGGCGAAGTGGAAGGTCCTCTGCGAGGTCTGCATCAGTTTGGCGTTGACGCGCTCGAACTTTTCTTCCTCATATTCGCCGCGCACGAAGGCCTTGACGGCGCGGATGGCGGTGAGGCCCTCCTGCACGACGTTGTTGAGCGCGTCCACCGCCCGCTGCAAAACGGCGTACATGGGCGCGACCTTGCGCAGGATGAGGATGAGCGCCAGCGCAAGGATGGGCGCGCAGACGAAAAAGACGATCGAAAGGCGCGGGTTCATGGAAAAGGAGAGGCCCACGCCCATCAAAAGCATCACTGGGCTGCGCACCAGCGGGCGCAGGCCGCCGTTGATGGCGTTTTGCAAAACGGTCACGTCCGTGGTCATGCGGGTGATGAGCGAAGAGGTGGCGAAATGGTCGATGTTGGAAAAGGCGTACTGCTGCACGCGGGCAAACTCGGCCTCGCGGATGCGCGCGCCCCAGCCATAGGCGGCGCGGGCGGCGAAGCGGGCGTAGAGCAGGCCGCAGATGAGCGAAAGCACCGCGCATATCCCCATCTGCGCGCCCTTATATAATATGTAGGAAATGTTTCCGAGGCGGACGCCTTCGTCGATGAGCTGCGCCATGAGTACGGGGATAATCAGCTCGAAGACCGTTTCGACAAAGACCAGAGCCATGCCGATGAACATGTCCCGGCGATAGGGGCCGAGATAGCCGAACAGGCGCTTCAGGTCTCGCATGGATGCTCCTCCCTCCAGTCCACATAGTTTTTCAGCGCGCGGGTGAGGCAGGCGCTGAACGCCTCGCGCTCCTCGGGGCTGAAGCCGCGCAGCATGATCTCCTCCACCTGCGCGCGCTTGGCCATCCACGCCCGCGCCGCTTCCCGACCTCGGTCTGTTGCGGAGAGCGATTTGCGACGGCGGTTGCTTTTGTCCGCTTCGACGGCGATGAAGCCGCCCTTTTCCAGCGATTCCACCATGCGCGAGATGGCCGCGGGGTCGATGGAGAAGTAGTCCGCCAGTTCGCTCTGCCGGCAGGGGCCGTGTTCGGCGAGGTAGGCGATCAGCTTGGGCTGCCCCGCGCCCAGACCCAGCGCCCGCATGTAGGGGCGGAGGATGTTGCGCTGGGCGTGAAAGGCGCGGTAAAGCAGCATGTGCATGGATTCCTGCATGCGCGTTCCTCCCTTGCAGCGTTCCTTGTTGACATATCAACTGTTGACATGTCAATTATAACGGTATGGAGGCATTTGTCAAGGCTTCGCGGCGCGGTCGCGGAAAAATAACGCGCACAGGCGTTGATACGCCGCGCTTTCGTGGTATAATATGGCTGAAAACAGCAACGGGAGGTATGTTTTATGGATAATTGCTGCTACATCATCGGCGTGCGCGTCAACCATCGGGTAGCGAACGCGGTCGGTTTGCAGGAAGTGCTGACCAAATACGGCTGCAACATCAAGCTGCGCGTGGGCCTGCACGAGACCAGCGAGAAGTTCTGCGCGGACGACGGCGTCATCATGCTGCAGGTCTGCGGCGAAAAGGCCGATCTGGAAGGCATGGTCGGCGCGCTCAACGCCATGGAGGGCATCCGCGCCAGGATGCTCGAGCTGTGAGCCGAAGACAAAATATGAAAAATGTGCGATGCGCGTTCTGCGTGTCGCATATTTTTTATACTATATATACTGGAAAACGGTTTCAAACTTCCGTCACAAGTTTTTCACGCGAATCCCGAAAAGAATCGCGTTAAATCGCAGGGATTTGTTGACAAATCTTCATACTTGTGATATATTTAGCTTGAATACCAAGATGCACCAGTATGGGAGGGGATCTTAAGATGAGACGATCGCAAAAGATCATGAGCCTGATCCTGGCAGCGCTCATGTTGCTCAGCTCTCTGCCTGGATGGGCGGAGAACGAGCCTATCGTCATCGTTGAATCTGTGGAAACGCCCGCGCCTCAGGCGGAAAAAACGCCTGAGGCTACGGCTGTTTCTACTTCTGCACCGACCGCAACGGCGCCAAAACAGACGCCCGCGGAGGAGGAACCGCCGGAAAAGGATCCGGCGGGCGGCAGCGCGTCCACGCCGGCGACGCTGAGCCTTGTTGAGGAGGAGTCCTCGCAGAACTCCATCCCCGAGGGCGGGCAGACGCCCGCGAACAAGGAGACGACCCCTGCCAGCGAGAATGGCGCAAGCAGCGCCCCCGCGCAGGACAAGGTCGACGGCGCGCAGGATAAGGAGCCTTCCGAAGAGAAAGAGACCGAAGTCTCTTTCGATGAGGTGGACTCCTCCCCCGCTTCCGGCGATGCGTCCGGCAATGTGACGAACGCACCGACGAACGCGCCCACGGATGTTCCGACGGACGCGCCCACGACGGAGCCGGGTACGGTCCCGTCTGTTTCGCCGTCTGTCGAGCCGTCGGCGTCCATCGAGCCGTCCACCTCCATCGAGCCGTCCGCGTCTGTCGAGCCGTCGGCGTCTGTTGACCCGTCGGCGTCGCCGTCTGTCGAGCCCTCGGTAAGCCCTGCGCCGACCGGGGAACTTGACCTGCCCATGGGTGAACTCAGCCTGCTGTCCTCTTCGGACGCGGAGCTGTACATGCGCAGCGTGGATGAGGGCACGCCCTTGCGCATCGCCCATCTGAACATCTACAATGGCTACACCGGCGCGCTTTTGATGGAGACGGCGCTGGTGGAGGGCGGCTCGGACATCACCCTGCCGGTGCTGCCCGCCAACGACGCCTACACGCACACCGGCTGGGAGAGCGTTTCCGGCAGTGAGACGCGCGTTTTCTGCGACGCGGACACGCGCACGGTCTCCTTTGAGGACCTGCTCTCCGCCAACGTGCTTTTCACCGAGGACGCCTTTGAGACCATCATCGTCGAACTGCGTTCGACCTACGAGGTCAAGAACGAACTGCCGGTCTATCACATCGCCTTCTATCACGCGGAGGGTCAGGACGAGGAAGAGCGCATCGGCTCCACCGAGCTGACGCTCACCCCCGAGGAGCCGGACGCAGCCCACGCGCTGCCCGACGTGCTGCCCGATGGCGCCGTGTGGGTACTCGCCAGCGCCGACGGCAAGCTCTCCTCTTCGTTCAGCGCGGACAAGGGCAGCGTTACCTACAACGAAGTCCACGCGCTCTGCCGCGACGCCGGCGCAGACCCCTCTGGCGTATATATGTACGTCAAGGGCGAGCGCAAAAATGGCGTCATCCTCACCTTCTATCAGCATTCCGACGCCCAGTACTGGCAGCTGGAGGAATTGGGCAGCGTGCGCCTTTATGAGGGAGAGGGCGCCAAGTCCATTCCCCAGATCGCCGAGCGCGAGGGCTATTCCGCATACTGGCGCGGCGTCTATGGCGGCGCGTACCTCGATGGCGTGCAGTTTGAAGCCGGCGCCTCCCTTTCCTATGAACAGCTCATGGACAGCCTCGGCTCCAAGGCTACCAGTCTGCCCGTGGCCGAGGGTTCCTACAAGCGCCTGGAAGTGTGCGCCTATTACGAGCCGGACGGCAGCACCGAGACCGACGAAAAGTATTTGCAGCTGCTGCTCACCAACGGCGGCCAGACCATCGGCTCGGTGACACTCGCCCCCGGCGATACGAACGTGCCCCTTTCCTACACCCTGCCGGACGGCGTGACCTGCGCCGGATGGTCTCTCCCGGGCGGCAAGAGCTGGCCGGCGGACAAGGCTACCATCAGCTATTCCGAATTGGAAGCGCTTATCGACGCGGGCGCGCCGACGGAGGAGGTTTCCTCCAACTGCGTGGCCGTGCGCGCGGCGCTGGTCGTCTCCGTGGATGAGGAAAAGCTCGTCATCCTCAACGTCACCATCTCGGACGCCGCGGGCAATGAGTACCCCAAGCGCCTCACCGGCAGCGGCGAGAGCATCTCCTTCCCCGTCATCGACGCTTTGCTCGAGGGCCAGGTGCTTTCCGGCTGGCGCGTGGAATACTACGTGGGCGGCGATCTCAACGCCCCCGCCAGCGCCGCCTCTCTGGTGGACGCGAACACCTCTTCTCTTACGTATGACCAGATCCTGCAGATGATCTCCGTGGCGGGCATCGTGCTTGACCACGGCCTGCCCACGGTGGAGGTCTCCATCGTGCCGGTGCTGGAGCGCGAGACGGAGAAGAACGTCATCGAAGTCGTGCTGGACGCCAGCGCCTGGACGCGCTCCGGCGCGCGCGTGCGCGTGTACGAGGACACGCCGGACGAGGCCGTCTCCTTTGCCAGCGGCTACGAGACCTACGAGGGCTATCGCGACGACATACTCGACAACGACGCCGGCAAGAGCCTGGGCGACGATTTCACCATCTTCTGCCCCGGCTGCGCCATCGACGGCTGGTACGCGGGCGGCGATCTGGTGCTTGCCTCGGCCTTCCCCACCGCTGTGTCCTACAACGATGTGGCGGACTATGTGACCTTTGACGAGAGCGGCTTTGCCCGCCTGGTGCTGACCCCGTCTGTGCGCTTCACCGGCGATTGCACCGACACCGAGGGCACGCAGGTCGAGACCACCTATACCATCAAGCTGTTCCTGCGCGACGCGGGCTATGATCTGACGCTGTCGCTCGGCAAGGGCGACACCGTGGAACTGCCCACCCCCAGCGCCGATCCCGGCATGGTCTTTGCCGGCTGGGAGCTGGCCGACGGCACGCTGTTCAGCGCCGGCGCGCTGAGCTTCGAGCAGTTCCTGGAGGCTGCCGATCCTTCCCTGATCTCCTATTCCGCGCCCGTGTACACCTTTGACGAAAATGGCGACCCCATTTCCGCCACCTGCGAGGCGAGCCTGGACCTGACCGCGCTGTTTACCCCCTCGGAAGCGGCGCAGGAAGGCGAAAAGCGCATCATTGTCACCTTCTACGGCAGCTATGACAAGCTGCTGGGCCGCAGCACGCTCACCTCGATCGCGCCGGAGACCACCTTTGGCCTGCCCGTGCCCGAGGCGCCCGAAGGCAAGGTGTTCAACGGCTGGATGCTCACCTGCGGCGATGCCAGCCTGCGCTGGTACGCCGAGCGCGAACAGTTCAGCTACAACGACCTGACCGGCATCTGCCCCGAGGGCGGCGAAGTGACCGCGCGCGCCATCTTTGGCGCGGAAGTGACGCTGGACCCGACCGTCCTGCGCGCCGTCCTCTACTATAACGACGCTCCCGTGAGCGCCGAGGATATTCTCTACCTCAACCAGAACACCTCTCTGGGCCTCAAGCTCGGCCCGGCCGAGGCGCTCGATCTGGGCGTGACCTGGACTTCGAGCAACGAGACCATCGCCACCGTGGCGCCGACGCAGTCCGGCGCGCTGGTGCATGCTTTGGGCGCCTCCGGCATGGTGACCATCACCGCCCGCGCCGGTTCCCTCGACGCCGTGAGCGTCAAGGTCTACGTGGGCAAGATGCCCACCGGCGTCTCGCTGCCGGCGACCGCCGAGGTCGTGGCCGGGCAGACCACGCGCTTTACCGCCGTGGTCACCCCGGAAGACGCGCAGCCCAGCACCATCCTCTGGTCGGTGGAGCCGGTGACCGGCGCCGCCACCGTGGATGCCAACGGCAATTTCACCGCGCAGAGCGCCGGCGTGGTGCGCCTGATCGCCACCACGGTCAACGGCCGCACCGCTTCCTGTCTGGTGACGATCACCAACCCCGTGCGCAGCATCGTCGTCGATCCTGTGAACGTGGGCAAGGCCGACGTCTCCCTCGGCGCGAGCGATCTGACCCTGCGCGCCACCGCCTACGGCGCGGACGGCACCACCAACAGCGTGCAGCAGGCGTTTACATGGAAATCCGCCAACACGCGCTATGCCCGCGTGGACGCCAACGGCGATGGCACCTGCACCGTGACCGGCGTGGCGGCCGGCACCGTGCGCATCTATGCCTACGCCACGGACGGCTCCGGCGTCTATGGCGAGATCACCGTTTCCGTCATCATCCCGGTGCAGAGCTTCTATGTTGAGCAGAGCATGGTGCAGCTGTTCGTCGGCGAACAGGCGCAGCTCACGCTCAACGGCTCGCCCGCCAACGCCACCTATCGCGCGCGCACCGACTTTACCTGGGTCAGCAGCGACGAACGCGTCGTCTCCGTGGACGATCAGGGCAAGTTGACCGCCAACGGCATCGGCGCCGCCACCATCACCGTCACTTCGCACAACGGCCTTACCGAATTGTGCATCGTCACCGTGACCATGCCGGCCGCCGAAGTGGTGATCGAGCCGTCGGACAAGGAGACCGCCGACGTCAACGTCGGCTCCAGCGACCTGACCCTGCGCGCCGCGGCGTTTAACGCCGAGGGCGACACCATGCACGTAAGTCAGGTGTTCAACTGGCAGTCCGGCAATACCAACATCGCCCAGGTGCGCGCCAATGCCGACGGCACCTGCACCGTGCGCGGCGTCAGCGCCGGTACGGTCAACATCTACGCCATCGCGGCGGATGGCTCCGGCGTGCGCGGCACGATCGTCGTCACCGTGGTCGTGCCCGTGACCAGCTTCTACATCTCTGAATACGAGCAGCTGTTCGTTGGCAAGACTGTGACGCTGCGGCCCAACGGCACGCCCGGCAACGCCACCTACCGCTTCCCCGAAAACTTCACCTGGGAGACCAGCGACGCGGGCATCGCCACCGTGGAAAACGGCGTTGTCACCGGCGTTGGCTACGGCACGGCCATCATCACCGCCACCTCCCACAACGGCCTGGTGGACTCCTGTCTGGTGACGGTCACCGTACCCACCGACGAGATCCTCATCACCGCCGACAGCGCGAAGGCGGAGGTCAGCGTTGATTCCAGCGACCTGACGCTGCGCGCCACCGCCCTTGGCCCCAGCGACACCAGCGAGAATGTGCCGCAGGACTTCGAGTGGATCTCCGGCAATACGCGGATCGCGCAGGTGCGCGCCAACTTTGACGGCAGCTGCACGGTGCGCGGCGTGAGCGCCGGCTCGGCGAAGATCTATGCCGTGGCCAAGGACGGCACCAGCGTG
The DNA here is from genome assembly GCA_018713365.1 of Candidatus Pullichristensenella excrementipullorum. Classification (GTDB taxonomy): domain Bacteria; phylum Bacillota; class Clostridia; order Christensenellales; family Aristaeellaceae; genus Pullichristensenella; species Pullichristensenella excrementipullorum. The sequence goes on along the minus strand of DVOU01000015.1, from coordinate 1,478 downwards.
CGCGGCGAGATCACCGTGACCGTCATCGTGCCCGTAAAGAGCTGCTGGATGATCCCCTCTTCGGCGAACCTCTTTGTCGGCAAGCAGTTGCAGCTGCTGGCCAACGGCACGCCGGCCAACGCCACCTATCACGCGCCCACGGACTTTACCTGGGTCAGCAGCAATGAAAACGTGGTCACCGTGGACAGGACCGGCCTGGTCACCGCTGTGGGCGAAGGCACGGCTGTTGTCACCGCCACTTCCCACAACGGCCTGCAGGCCACCTGCCCCATCACCGTCACCATCCCGGTGGGACAGATCGAGCTGGAGCTTGTCGACACCGATCGCGCGGAAGTGGGCATCGGCACGGAAGGTTTGCGCGTGCGCGCCATCTCCTACGACGCCAACGGCTCCACCACCGACGTCTCGCAGGATGTCGAGTGGCGCGTGAGCAATTCCAGCTACGCCCGCATCACCGATAACGGCGATGGCACCGCCACCGTCATCGGCCTGCGCGCCGGCACGGTCAAGATCGGCGCCTTTGCCACCGACGGCTCCGGCGTCAACGCGCAGATGACCATCAGCGTCATCATCCCGGTGGAGAGCTTCTACATCATCCCCCTGACCTCCACCATGTTTGCCGGCGAGACGCTGACCCTCAAGGTCAACGGCACGCCGCTCAACGCCACCTACCACACCGCCAGGGACTTCGCCTGGGAGAGCAGCGATGAAAATGTCGCCACTGTCTCTGAGACCGGCGTCGTCACCGCCGTGGGCGAGGGCGTGACCACGATCACCGCCACCTCGCACAACGGCATCGAGGAGACCTGCCTCATCTACGTCACCATCCCGGTGGGACAGATCGAGCTTTCTCTGGTGGACGCGGAGAAGGCTGAGGTCGGCGTGGGCGAGACCCTGCGCGTGCAGGCTGTCGCCTACAACAGCGACGGCACCACCGAAGATGTGGCCCAGACCTTCGACTGGCGCGTGAGCAACGGCAACGCCAGCATCATCGGCAATGCCGACGGCTCCGCCACCATCACCGGCCTGCGCGGCGGCACGGTCACCATTGGCGCCTTTGCCACCGACGGCTCCGGCATCAACGCCCAGATGACCATCACCGTCATCATCCCGGTGGAGAGCTTCTACATCATCCCCGCCACCGCGAACGTCAACGTTGGCAGCACCACGACCCTCAAGGTCAACGGTTCGCCGCTCAACGCTACTTACCACAACGCCACCGACTTTACCTGGGAAAGCAGCGATGAGGGCATCGCCACGGTGTCCGAGACCGGCGTCGTCACCGGCGTCAGCGAGGGCACAGCGACCATCACCGTCACTTCCCACAACGGCATCGAGCAGACCTGTCTGGTCACGGTCAGCATCCGCACCAACACCATCGACATCACCGTCGAGGGCGGCGGGGCTGCTGAGGTGTCCGAGGGCGCGAGCGACCTGACGTTGCGCGCGACCGCGCTCGGCCCGGACGGCACGTCCGG
>DVOU01000001.1:0-6154 GCA_018713365.1 Candidatus Pullichristensenella excrementipullorum | reverse complement strand
CCGTGGGGAACTCGGCGACGATGCTCTCGTACACCGAGGCCGCCTTGTCGAACTCGCAGGCCGCGCGCAGGCGGTTGGCGCGGGCAAAGAGCGTCAGTTTCTTTTCGTTGTCCGCCGTGGGCACGGTCTGGAGCGTGCCGCAGTATTCGCACTTCGCCACAGTCATGCCCGCTTCGATGTTCAGGTCGCCGCCGCACATTTTGCACTTGATGATGGCCATGGGTACACCCTTCCCTTTCTCTTTCTACTGTTTGTTGAGCTTGCAGAGGCGGTTGCGCTCCGCGAGCAGGGCGGCGGTGCGGCGGCTCAATTCGAGGGCGCTTTCGCCATCGCCGTCGGTGAGGGCGCGCTCCATGCTGTCCACGCAGGCGCGCAGGTCGGCTTCCAGCGGGGCGGTGGCGGCGTTGCTGACGGGGTCGCTGAAGCGGAACTCATCGGCGAGCTTCGCAAGCGCCGCGCGCACGGCCTCGCCCTGCGCCTGTCCGGCCAGAGCCCCGGCGCGGGACTGCAATTCGCGCATGGCGGAAACGTCCTTTTGCAGGCGCGCGTCCTGCCGGCGTATCTCATCGCGGATGGCGGAGGCGGCCATGCAGCCGATGGCGGCAAGCACGAGGATGACCGCTTCCACCACCAGCGCTGCCCAGAGGGGCGTCCACTGGCTCAAGGCCATGCACAGCAGGCCAACGACGGCCTGCACCAGCAGGTAGATGAGCGCCAGACGGGCGATGGGAAAGCCGTAGAGGCTATCGCGCGCCCCGCCCTTGGGGGTGAAGGCGTAGAGCGACAGGGGGAGCTGCGCGGCGATGGCCACGCTGGTAAAGGCGTAGGCAAGCCAGAAGACGGGCGTGCGCACGAAGGGGATGGCGAAGGCGACGACATTGAAAAGCGCCAGCAGCAAAACGACAGTGACGGCGACGCGCGCGATGTTCTTTTTCATGGTTTAACCCTCCCTCTTTTTGCCGCAGTTGGGGCAGAAGTTCGAGACGATACCCTTTTGGCCACAGTCCGGGCACGTCCAGCCCGCATCCGGCGCGGGGCGCTTATGGCCGCAGTTGGGGCAGAAGTTTGAGGCGATGCCCTTTTGGCCGCAGTCCGGGCACGTCCAGCCCATATCCGGCGCGGGGCGCTTGCGACCGCAGTTCGGGCAGAAGTTCGAGGCGATGCCTTTTTGGCCGCAATCCGGGCAATCCCAGCCATCCGGGGCGATGGCCCCGCCGACGGCCCTGCCCATCTGCGCGGCGGCGTCCATGACGGGGTTTAAGGCGTCCTTGGTCATGCCGACGACGCTGCCCATGGCCCCAAGGGTGACACCGAGGCCGGCGAGGTCGCCCAGACCGCCGGCGACGCCGCCGCCATTGCCGGTGATGCCGTGCTGCATGGCCTCCATGCCCACCTTGCGGGCGGTCTCCTGCTGGTAGGTATAGCCCTTCATGCGCATTTCCTCGGCTTCGGCGGCGGCCTGCATGCGGTAGGCCTCGGCCTCGGCCTGTTTCTGAATTTTCAGGGCTTCGGCCTCGCCCTGCGCGCCGATGATCTTCATTTGCGCGGCGGTCTGCGCCTCCACGGCCTTGCGGCGGGCGGCGGCCTCGGCCTCGCGGCGGCGAATCTCCTCCTGACGCACGCCGAGGTACTGCTCGGCGAACTGTTCCTTCATGCGGCGGAAGTTGGGGTCGTCGTCCGGCGTGACCACGCGGCTGACGAAGAACTCCGCCATTTCCAAACCGTATTCGGCCAGACGGGGGTTGATCCTGTCGCGCAGGGCTTCGCTCAACTCCATCAGGCGCTCGTCGATCTCCAGCACGCTGATGTTGTTTTCGCGGATGGCCGCGGCCAGATAGCTCTTGACCTGCGTCATCACCATGGCGCGGAAAAAGCCCCTGCCGCCGCCAAGCAGGTCTTCCTGCCGCAAATTGGCGGTGGTGCCCACCACGCGCAAAAGCAGCTTGCGCGCGTTTACCACGCGGATGTTGAACTCGCCGCTGGCGCCCAGTTCCACGTGCAGGCCGCTGGTGGGGTCGAAGAGGCGCACCTTGCTGTCCGTGCCCCACTTGACGCCCATCTGCGTGGCCATGTTGATGAAATAGACCTCGGAATGGAAGGTGCCCTCCGTGTCCGTGGGCAGCTTATAGAGCTTTTCCAGCATGGGCAACTGCTGCGTTTCCAGCGTGTAGCGGCCCGCGCCAAAGGCGTCCAGCGCCTGCCCGTCGCGGAAGAAGATGGCCTCCTGACTTTCGTGGACGATGAGCTGGGAGCCGAGGTTGAAATCCTCGATGGGGTGTTTCCAGACGAGCGTTTCGCCGTCGCCCTCGTATTTGATGATGCTGGCAAGGCCGTCCTGCCGAATCTGTTCGGCCTTGAGGCGCTCGGCCACGTCGTTTTCAAAATCGCACACCGGGCAGGTGTAGCGCTCCGCCCCGCGCGATACGCGCAGGCGCACGCCGCACTGGCGGCAGGAAAACTCCACCGCCTTGGTCTGTTCGGCCATGGTGTTGATGGCCTCGCCGCAGACGGGGCAGCGCGCGTCCTCCCCCCTGGACTGGTCGAAGACCACGTTGTTGCCGCAATGGGGGCAGGTGCGGCTGGCCATTTTGTCCGTGCGGACGTTGATGGTATAGCCGCAGGCGCAGTCGATCTTCTTGCGGGCGAAAAAGCCCGTCTTGGCTTCCACGTACTTCCCGCAGCGCGGGCATTCGATGACGAATTTGGCCATGGTGTGTTTCCTCACTTTTCTGTGGTATTGCGGTCGTTTTGCATATCCTTGATGGCGCTTTGGTAGAAGGCGCGGAAGAAGCCGGATCTGTCATAGGCTTTGCCGGCGCAGCTCAACGTGTCCTCGTCAAAGCCCATGTCGCGCACTTCCACGTCGTAGACGCTCAGAAGTGCGTGGTTGACGGTTTTCTGAGCGAGCTTCGGCGCATATAATACCGTCTTTCCATGCTGGGCGCGCTCGCGCTTTTTGCGGTTCAGCAGCCACCAGAAATCCCATTCGGAAAAATCGCCGCCAAAGCCGAGTATGTAGACGTCGCCCATGATGAAAGCATCCAGCCAGCTTTCCAGCAGCGGCGGCTGGCCGTTTTGCTGGCGCTCGCGCTGCTCGTCGGCGCGCGCGGAGAGGTGCTTGTCATAGTTCTGGAGCAGCTTGCCGTAGAAATAGTGGCCGAGGATAATGCTATCCGGCTTGCGCGCCTCGCCGTGGATGTGCCATATCTTCTGCTCCCGCCCTTTGTGGGCGACGACGTTGTAGGTGTGCAGAAGGTATTTCATCTCCGCGTGCTGGCTCGTGTGGCGCATGGCCGCCTTGAAGGGGCATTTTTTATGGAGGCACTTCCCCTGCGGGCAGAGGCGCGCCTCGAGCGCGGGGTCGGCGGCGCATTCCAGCTCATAGCTGTAATTTGTGGTCAATATATGGTCAAAGCCCATGTCCCAGATGGGTTCCAGCGCCGCGCGCAGGGCGGAAAGTTCCCGCAGGCAGCAGAGCGCGGCGCGGTTTTTGAGAATGGCCGCGTCCACCGCGTCTTTCGTGCCCAGCACCACTTGCAGCGGGAAGGGAACCTCCTTAACCTGCGGGTTGTCATCATACAAAATGTCGTCGTTCTTCCAGAATTTTTTGATGAGCCCTTCCCAGCTTTCGCCGCCAAAGGCGCGATTCAGGCCGTTGCCCAGCAGCAGAACTTGGGGATAGGCGCTCTGCGGGCCTTGTGCGCTGTGGTATTCCATGTGAAGCCAACCTTTCCGGCGCGGCGCGCCTGTACATTGGGGGTCACTGGCGGACGAGGATGTCCGTCCAGCCCGCTACGTCGCACTTGCCATGATCGTTATTGCCCACGGCCAACACCGTGCCGTCCGACTTCAGGCCTACGGTATGCCTGCTCCCGGCGCTGACCGCTACGATGTCCGTCCAGTCCGCTACGTCGCATTGGCCGTCGCGGAATATGGTTTCTGTATACTCTGTCGCCACCACCGTGCCATCCGGCTTCAGGCCTACGGTATAATTCTCCCCGGCGCTGACCGCTACGAAGTCCGTCCAGCCCGCTACGCCGCACTGGCCGTCATCGTTCCAGCCCACGGCCACCACCGTGCCGTCCGACTTCAGACCTACGGTATGAGAACCCCCGGCGCTAATCGCTACGATGTCCGTCCAGTCTGCTATGTCGCACTGACCGGAACTGTTCCTGCCCACAGCCAACACCGTGCCGTCCGACTTCAGGCCTACGGTATGATCGCTCCCGGCGCTGACCGCTACGATGTCCGTCCAGTCCGCTACGTCGCACTGGCCGAAATAGTTATTACCCACGGCCACCACCGTGCCGTCCGACTTCAGGCCTACGGTATGAATGCTCCCGGCGCTAACCGTCTCCCGGTCTGTGACCTGCTCCCAGAGGGCGAAACTCCGCTCGCGCGCGTTGGAATAATCGCCAAGCTGACCATACAGGATAGCCGCCGCGCCCAGATCCCCCGACGCTTCCATGGCTTCCGCCAGAGCGAAGCGTATCGCCTGCGCGCGCTCCGGGGCGTCTTCGTAATCGCCCGCAGCTTCAAACTCCGCCGCCGCGCCATCGGCATCGCCTGCTGCCAGCAATTCCTCTGCATTGGCGTAGTGTATTGCCTGTATGCGCTTTGCCGCATCCTGATAATTTCCGGCCAAGGCAAACTCTGCAAGCGCGCCGCTATCGTCCCCCGCCGCAAGCAGCGCTTCCGCGTAGGCATAGTGCGCCGCGAGGGCGCGCTCCGGGGCGTCCTCGTAGTCGCCCATGGCCTCGAAGGCCTGCGCGGCCTGCGCGTATTCGCCGCTCGCATAGAGGGCTTCCGCCGCCTGATAGTTGTTTTTGGCGGGGATGAATACCTGCGTGATGTACCACGCCGCGACGGCGGCGATGGCGATGAGAAGCACGGCGATGATGGCGATGTTCCGGTTGCGCTTGCGCTTTTGGGCTTCCTCCTGCTCCGCGCGCTTTCTTTCGCGCTCTCTTTGCGTCGCTTCCTGCACATGCAGTTCCTCCGCTTTCTTGTGGCACTGTTGTGCGCGTGCAGCGCTGTCCTTGTATTCCTTGAGGCGCTCAAAGCTCGGGGCGAGGTTTTTCAAATCGTAAGAGGTCTTCGCCTCCGCCTGCTTCCGGCAAAGCTCCTGATAAACCTCTTCCCGCTTTTCCTCCGCCGCCTTGCAGAGCGCCTCGGCCTTGCGGTCGGATTCGTCCAGCGCCTGCGCGTAGGCCTTGCGCGCCGCTTCCTTTGCCTGCGCGTCGCGGCGCTCCGCCTGCTTAACGCATTCGTCCCAGCGGGCGGCAAAGGCCTTTTCCTCCGCCGCCAAACGCTCTTTGATGGCGCCGGCGGCAAAGCTGCGCGCTTTTGTCAGATCGGCGTCGCTTGCAAGGCGCGACTTGCCGAGGCTCGCCGCCTGCCGCCAGTAGTCCGCCACCGAGCGGTACGGCTCGGGCGGCGCGTATTGGGCGCGGACGTCCTTTTCCGCCAGATAATCGCGCACGGCAAAGCGCTGCGCCGCCGCGTCGATGCGGGCCGCGTCCTCCTTGACCGCTTCTTTGGGCGCGCTTCTTTCCTCCCTTTTGGCTTGGTCGATCTTCGCCTGCGCGTACTGGGCGATGCCGCTTGCCTGCACGCGGGCGAGGAATTTGCCCAGCCACGCCTCGGCGCACTCGGCGTTCATGTCCAGCACGCGGTCAAAGAACTCGTCCGCCGCCTTCCAGTTGCCATCGTTCAACGCCATGTTGCCGCGTTTGAGCAGCGCGTCGCTGGAAACGCCGCCCGCCGCCTGCACGATCACCGGCTGCGCAGGCTGCGCCGCCGCGCCCTTGCCCAGCAGCTTTTCCACGCCGCGCACCAAATCCTGCACCGCGCCCAGCTTGCCCATGTCCTGCCCCTGCAGGTGGGCAAATTCCTTCGGCATGTCGTAGGCGTCCACGCCCTTGTAGCAGGGGATCAGGTGCTTCTTCTGCCCCGAGGCGATGAGGGCGAGGAAGCGGCTCCATTCGTTCTTTACCCACACGGCGTTGAAGTATTCATAGTCTGTGCCAAATACCAGCATCACCTTGGCGCTGTTCAGCGCCGCGAAGATGTACGGCTCGTATTCCGTGCCCAGCTTGTCCTCCAGCGTGATGCGCGAAAAGAACACCCGCAGCCCCTTTTCCGTCAGCGCGTC
>DVOU01000075.1:0-21067 GCA_018713365.1 Candidatus Pullichristensenella excrementipullorum | reverse complement strand
GTGGCCGGAGGAAAGCACGAAGCGGTCGCGGTTGACGAACTTGGGATCGGCGGGGTTGTGGATCATCTCGCGGCCCCACACGGCGTAGGCCATGGCGGCCGCGCCCATCGGCATGCCGGGATGGCCGGACTTGGCCTTCTGCACGGCCTCGGCGCTGAGAATGCGGATGGCGTTGACGACCATCTGTTCCTTGTTCATGGCGAGCATCTCCTTTATCGTTTATGTTGGTCGCTGCGGTACGAACAATCGTTGCTGACGACTCTATTGTACCATATCCGCGCCGTTTTGAGCGCGTTTTTTCAAGAATGTTACAAGAATTTATTCTCCCGCGTCCTTGAGCGCCGCGCGCAGGGGCGAAAGATCCACGTCGGTCTCGTCGCCCAGCAGGGCGGCGAGCTTTGCGAGCATCCACTGAACGCCGCCGGGCACGTCGCTTTCCAGATTGAGCGCCATCACCGGGTCGTGTACGCTGAGGCGCAGCTGGAACCAGGCGCTCTCCACCTCGCCGCCAAAGTCGAAGACGATGCGCACGCCCTCGCGGTTGTCCCGCGCCAGCCGCCATGTGGGGTCATCGAGCGTGTGGGAGAGGATCAGTTCGATCATCTCCTGCGCGGCCTCGCGCGGCTCGTCGGCGCGGATGTTCAGGCGCAGTTCCAGCGATTCCACCGGCTCCTGCAGCCCTTCCAGCAGGGAATAGAGCGTCTTGCCCTCGCGCTTTAGGTCCATGGCCTCGCAAATGAGCAGCGTGACCAGGTACATGCCGTCGTCGAGGAAGTGGTTTTCGCGGAAGGCGGCGTGGCCGCTGGTCTCGATGGCCAGCGGGCAGTCGATGCCCTCGTCGTTTAAGCGCATGGCCTCGTCGATGACAGCGCGGTAGCCGCGCTTGAAGCGGTAGTGCGTGCCGCCCCATTCGGTGATGAAGCGCGCAAGCCCCGTGCTGGTCACCGAATCGGTGACGATGGTCTGCCCCGGCTTTTTGGACAGCAGCATCGCCGCGGTGAGGGCGATGAGGCGGTTTTTGTTGACGAGGCGGCCGTCGCTTAAAACGATGGCGGCGCGGTCGCAGTCGGCGTCGAAAAGCACGCCCAGATCGGCTTCGTTTTTGACCACCGCCTTGGAAAGGGCGCGCATGGCCGCCGGATCTTCCGGGTCCGGGGCGTGGTGGGGGAAGGAACCGTCCGGCTCGAGGAACTGGCTGCCCTCCACCCAGGCGCCGAGGCTTTCGAGAAACGAGGCGTAGAAGCCGCCGGAGCCGTTGCCCGCGTCCACCACCACGTGCAGCCCAAGCAGCGGCTTGGAGGCGTCGTCCTCCAGTTTGCGCTTTACCAGCGCGCGCAGGGATTCCTGATAGGCGGAAAGCGCGTCGCAGGGCGACACCAGCCGCACCGGCACGCGGGCCTCCATGGCCAGATGGATGACTTCGTCCACGTCCTCGCCGCGCAGCCCGCCCTCGCGGGTGTGGAACTTGAGGCCGTTGAGGCGGGGCGGCAGGTGGCTGGCGGTAATCATCACCGCGCCGTCGGCGCTGTGTTCATTCGTCAGCGTGGTGCCGAACACCGCCGGGGCGGTGGAAAGGCCGCAGTCCAGCACGTCGCTGTCGGCGGCAGTGAGGCCGTCGATGAAGGCGGCCTTGAGGCGGGGGCCGGAGGCGCGCGGATCGTGCCCCACGGCGATGGTCAGGCGGTCGGGCGTGGTCTCATTGCGCGCGGCCAGCCAGGTGGCAAAGGCGAAGCCGAGGCGCTTGATGAAATCGTCGGTCAGCAGGGCCTCGTCGGCGCGGATGGAACTGCCGCTCTTCAGGCGTGGCCATGTGCAGGGGTCGGAAGTCATAACTGCCTCCTTTTGTCGTAGTAGATGTCCCGCAGCGCGTCCAGTTCGGCGCGCGGCAGGGCGCTCTCCCCGCCGTGCAGGTGGGTGAGCGTCAGTACCTTGGCGATGGATTCCACGCCCTCCAGCCGGTAGGCGGCCGTCATGGCGTCTGGCCCGGCGGCCACCAGCCCGTGGTTGGCAAGCAGGAACACGTCGTGCGTCTTGATCACTTCGGGAATGTCCACATTGACGTCGTCCGTGCCGGGCCGTCCGTAGCGGCAGAGGGGGATGCGGTCGTAGAGTATGCGCATCTCCGGGTAGGCGCGCGTCTCGATGGGCTTGGCGGCCACGGCGTAGGCGGTGGCGAAGGGCGGATGGCCATGGACCACGGCCTGCGCACCGCTGTGGCGGTAGACGCACAGGTGCATCTTCGTCTCGCTGGAAGGGACGCGGCCCTCCTTGGCATGCAGCGTTTTGCCGCTGGCCAGATCGACCTCCACCAGATCGTCTTCTTCCAGCTCCTCCTTGCACACGGCCGAGGGCGTGATGAGGATGCTGCCTTCCAGCCGCACGGAGACATTGCCCTCATAGGCGTTGACGAGGGCGCGGCGGCAGAGCAGTTTGGCGGCGCGCAGACACTCCTGCGCCTTTTGCGAGCGTTCCTGTTCGGTCATTGGTAGTCCTCCTCTTCCGGCGTACAGGCGGTCAGGTAGTCGTACAGGGGCTTGAGGCGGGAAAGACCGGCGGCGATGTCCGCCGTCAATTGCGGGGAGCAGGCGCGGTCAAAGGGCAGGCGGCTCTCCCAGCAGTAGCTCTTGCGAAGGTAGAGGGGAACGAGCGCTCTGGGCAGTTCCTCCGGCACGGCGAGGCGCTTGTAGGCCTGCCCGAACAGCGTGAACTGCCCCTCCAGCGCATCAAGCAGCGCTTTCGGCTCCTCCGGCGCGAGGCGCAGGTGCCGCCGCAGGGCGTTCATGCGCGCGCGCTCGGGGGCGTAGGCGCCCATGCCGAAGTAGACGCCCTCCACGCCCACCTCCACGTAAAACGAGGGGAGATGGCCCCGCTCCTCCTCCGGGCGGCGGAAGGAGATCCACACGTGGTCGCGGTAGGGCGATTTGTCGCGGGAAAAGCGCGTGTCGCGGTTGATGCGCGCCAGCGCCCGCTGGGGGCGCGTCTCGATGCCGGGGTCGATCTGTTCAACGGCCGGCGCAAGCGCTTCCACCAGCGCCAGACTCGGCTCGCGCACGCTCCTTAGGTACCATTCGCGGTTGTTCAGAAAAAATTCGCGGTTGTTGTTAAAGCGCAGGGCCATGAAGAAGGCCCGCGTGTCCTCGGTATATCCCTGAAAGGTCATGTTGGTCCGTCCTTTTCGCCCTTGGGCTTTTCAGCCTTGCGCTGGGCGGCGCGCACGGGGGTGAAGCGATTGGTCTTGCCCAGTTCCTCCTGCCGCTGGCGGCGCTGCTTTTCCAGCTTTTCGCGCCGCTGACGGCGCTGTTTGCGCGAGGTGATCAGCAGCGCCACCGCCAGCGCGATCAGCAACAGCGCCGCCCCGCCGAGCATGAACAGGAAGGTGGGGTTTTCGCTGATCTTCACGGACTGGCCGGAATAGGGCGCGCTTTCCTCGATCTGATCCAGCCGCTGGCCGCCGCGCGCGATCTCCACCAGCACGGGCGGGCTCTCCACCGTGCAGGCCACGCCGGCGGCGTTCACATAGCGCACGGAAAAGGTCAGTTCCCCCGTCTGCGAAACGGGCACGTACACGCGCCGGTGGGTGGTGAAGCGCGCGGCGAGGAAGTCGAACGCGCGCAGCTGCGTGCCGGTGCTGAGTTCGGAAAGCACGGCGTCGCGGGCGCTCTCGCCGCCCTCGTTGAGGATGTACACGTCCACGGGCACCTCGCCGGCGGCGGCGATCTGCGGATAGACGGCCTCGGCATAAACGGAGATGTCCGCGCCGCTCTCGGCGGGCAGGGCGCGCAGCGAGACCGGCTCGGTGAGCGTTTCGATGACGGCCCCGGAAGAACTGAGCGCGCGCACGCGCAGCTGATAGGTGGCGTCGCCGCGCACGGGGTACTGGCGCTGGATGGTGAGCGTCTGCGTGCCGGGCTCCATTTCCAGACTGTCGGCCACGAGGCCGCCAAAGCTCTCGTCGTACACGGCCAGATCATAGAAGCTGACGTTGCCAAGGCTCATGACCGTCAGCGTGGCTGTGACCGTCTCGCCCACGCGCGCGGTCTCGCGGTCGAGGGCGAGGGTGGCGGTGAGCTGTTCGTCGGCCAGCAGGATGCGCGCCTCCGAAAGCGTCACTTCGCGTTCTTCGCCGCCCTCGGCGGGCACGGTGTAGCGCAATCGCGGCGCGGAGGTGGTCACGTCCTCCACGCTGACGCGGCTTGTGAACAGGCGCGTTTCGCCCACGTCCAGGCTGTCGGCGCGGCCGGCGAACTCGCCGGGGGCATCGTCCACGCGCAGGTCGGCGATGGGCACGTTGCCGGCGTTGCGCACGCGGTAGGTGATGGTCACCACGTCGCCGGGCCGGGCGTAAGCGGCGGAGAACTGGCGGGTGAACTCCACCTCGCCGCGGGCGATGGCGCGCTCGATGGGGCAGTCCACGGTGTAGTTGACGGTGTCCGGGTCGCCGGCCACGCCGTCGTGGGAGAAGATGTAGGTGATGCGTCCCGCCTCCAGTTCCGCCTCGGTCACATCGTGGGCGCGGCTGAAGGTGCGGCTGTCGCCGGCCTCGATCTGCCCCAGCGGCTCGGTGCGCAGCCCGTCCGAGGAGGAGATGTAGACGTTTTCGGCGTCGTACTCCGAAGTGTTGGCGATGGTGAAGGTCAACGTCACCGCGCCCGGCTCCACCAGCGCCGCCGGGGAGACGGAAAAGCGGATGTCCAGCACGTGGCGCAGGGGCGGCTGCGTCGGCTCCGCGCTCTCTGCGCGCGCCGAAGGTATGGCAAAGCCCCCCGCGCACAAAAGCGCGAGGGCAAGGGCCGCAAGCAGCGCCGCGAACCTGCGCATGCGGGGGCAGACCTCCTTTGAAAAAGCCGGGGGAACGGGGCGCGAACGGGGCATACCGCTCCCCCTACTATTATTCACACACGCGGCCCGTCTGTCAAGCCTTCTTTACGGCATAGGTCTCGCCGAAGGTCTCCACAGTGGCGGTTTTGATCTTCTGCTCTTTGAGGGGGCGGTCCTGCGCGTTGGTATCGCAGGAGGCGATCTCATCCACGGCGTCCATGCCCTCGATGACCTTGCCGAAGGCGGCGTACTGGCCGTCCAGATGCGGCGCGTCCGCGTGCATGATGAAGAACTGGCTGCCGGCGGAATCCGGGTGCATGGAGCGGGCCATGGAGAGGACGCCGCGGGTGTGCTTTAAGTCGTTCTTCACGCCGTTCAGGCGGAACTCGCCCACGATGCGGTAGCCGGGGCCGCCCATGCCGGTGCCGGTGGGGTCGCCGCCCTGGATCATGAAGCCGGGGATGACGCGGTGGAAAATCAGGCCGTCGTAAAAGCCCTTTTCCACGAGGCTGACGAAGTTGGCCACCGTGTTGGGGGCCACGTCCGGGTACAGTTCCGCCTTGATGACCTTGCCGTTTTCCATGGTGATGGTGACGATGGGGTTTTTCATGCGCATTCTCCTTTACTGGTTTTCGGGCGCGCTCGACGCCTCGGCTTCGGCTTCCTCGCCCACCTTCAGGAAGGGGAAGTTGTAGCCGTGCGTGTCCACGCGAATGGTGTCGATGGCAGTGACCACCAGCGGTCGGTAGCTGGCGTCCACGGCCACGCCGGCCACGGCGTCCAGCACGGCGAGGCTCTCCTCGTCCATGAGCTTGCCAAAGGCGGCGTACTTGCCGTCGTAATCGGCGGGATAGCTGCCCTGCATGATGAAGAACTGGCTTCCGGCGGAGTCAAAGTCCTCCGTGCGGCACATGGAAAGCACGCCGCGCGTGTGCGAGAGGGTGTTGCCCTCGTAGCCGTTTTCGGCAAACTCGCCGCGGATGGCGTAGCCCGGCCCGCCGGTGCCGTTGCCCAGCGGGTCGCCGGTCTGGATGAAAGCCCCGGTGACCACGCGGAAGATCTCCAGCCCGTCGTAAAAGCCGGAGTTGGCCAGATCGATGAAGTTGGCCACGGTGTTGGGCGCCTGCGCAAGGTACAATTCGGCGCGCATCACCCGCCCGTCGCTGAGCGTGATGGTAGCCACGGGGTCGGGGACGCCCTCATAGGGGTCTGCTTCCTCCTCCTCATGGCTGCAACCGGCGAGGGACAAAAGCAGAGCGAGCGCCAGCAGCGCCGTCCAAAGCCGTTTCATGCCGCGCCTCCCTTACGAAAAGATCAGTTCCCGCTTGCGCGCGGCCATTTCCTCCACGCGCGCTATGTAGGCTTCGATGTTTTTGACGTTCGGGGCGCGCTCGATGCGCCGCGCCCGGTCGAACAGCCACTTGGTGATCGCCCCCGCGCCCAGCGCCAGCACGCTGGCCGTCTCCTCCATGTTGCCGATGTTGTAAAGGCAGGCCATGCCGGGGCGGGCGTAGCCGACGTTTTCCAGATTCCCCGCCATGTACTTCTGGCGGTAGAGGTAATAGGGCTTCCAGCCGCCCGCGGTCAGCGTCTTTCGCGCCAGCGCGGTCATCTGTTCGGCCTCGCTTGCCGGGGTGAGGCCGTGGCCGCCGCCCTGCACGTGCATCTGCTCGTGCAAGCGGCTGGAGCGCTTGATGGCCAGCGCGTGTACGGTGACGCTCTCCGGGGCGAGGGAAACGGTCGTTTCCAGCGTGCGGCGGAAGTCCTCGAGCGTCTCGCCCGGCAGGGCGGCGATGAGGTCCATGTTGATGTCGGTAAAGCCCACTTCGCGGGCGAGCTGGTAGGCCGCGATGGTCTCCCGCGCGGTGTGCGCGCGGCCGATGCGCCTGAGCGTTTCGTCGTTGAACGTCTGCGGGTTGACCGATATGCGCGTCGTGCCCGCATTGAGGAGCATTTCCAGCATGGGGCGGTCGATGGTGTCCGGTCGGCCGGCCTCCACGGTCTGCTCCACCGCGCCGGGGAAGGCCTCGCGCGCGGCGAAGATGATCTCCTCCAGAGCCTCGCGGGGGATGGCGGTGGGCGTGCCGCCGCCCACGTAGAGGGCGCGGGCGCGCAGTCCCTTTTCCGCCACGATCTGCGCGCTCATGGCGATCTCGCGCTTCAAAGCCTCCACATAAGGGGCCACCAGATGCCCGTCGCCGATCTCGCCCGAGGAAAAGGAGCAGTAGGCGCAGCGCGTTTTGCAGAAGGGAATGCCGATGTAAATGTCGAACGTGCCCTCCGGCGGCGTGCGCACGCCCACTTGCATATCGTGCATTTCGTCAAGCAACTGCGCGCGGTCCTCGGTGACGTTGAACACGTCCACAAGCGTGCGCACCGGGTCGAGCCCCTCCTCCAGGGCCTCATAGTAGAGCCGCGAGGGGCGGATGCCGGTCAAAGAGCCCCACGGGGGATGTACGCCGGTCAGCTTTTTGCAGTATTCGTACAGCGCCAGCTTTACGGCGCGCTTGCGCAGGCGCTTCTGTTCCAGTTCGCCCGCGCCGTCCGCGCCCTGCAAATGGAACACGGACACCGGCCCGCCAGTGAACTGGTCGCACCAGCGCCCGTTCTGGCGGGAGACGGCGTGTTCGATCCGCAGGTCGGCCTCGCCCTCCTCGTTGAAGAAGATCGGCGCGCCGCCGTAGAACAGGCGCAATACGTCGGCCATGTCCTGCACAAAACCCGTCTCCGGGGTAAAAACGCGGATGGTCATAGCTGGTAGCGCGCCCTTTCCCGCGCGATGGTCGTCTCCTCGCCGTGGCCGGGCAAAACGCGCGTCTCCCCCGGCAGCGCGAACAGTTTGAGCAGCGAGGCGCGCATGTCCGCGGCGCTGGAGCCGGGGAAGTCCACGCGCCCGTAGCCGGCGCAAAAGAGCGTGTCGCCGCTGAACAGAACGCCCTCGTCTTTGGCGTAGAGACAAATGCCGCCCGGCGTGTGTCCCGGCGTGGGAATGACCTGCAAGCGCACGCCGCACACCTCCAGTTCCTCCCCGTAGGCGATAGCCTTCAACCCCTGCGGCGCGGGCAGGCGCGACCATTTCGGCGCGTAGAGGTTGAGGCGCGCGTCGTTGAGGGCGGGGATGTCCTTGGCGCCCGCGTAGAGCTTCGCGCCCGTGTCGGCGATGAGACCGGGGGCGGCGAGCATGTGGTCATAGTGGGCGTGGGTGAGGCAAATGGCCTCGAGGGTGCGCCCCGCCAGCGCCCGCATGAGGGCGGCGTAGTCGTCGCCGGGGTCGATGCAAAACGCGCCCGCGCGCCCCTCGTTTTCCACAATATATGCGTTTTCCTCCAGCGCGCCGCAGACGACGCATGCAATGCGCAGCATCTCAAAACACCTTCCGGCTGTCGATGAGGATGGTCACCGGCCCGTCGTTGACGAGTTCCACGTCCATATGGGCGCGGAAGCGGCCCGTTTCCACATGCAGCCCCTTTTCTTCGAGCATGGCCTTCATGGTCTCCAGCAGCGGCTCGGCCTCCTCGGGCCGGGCGGCGGCGATGAAGCTGGGGCGGCGGCCGTGGCGCGCGTCGCCCAGCAGCGTGAACTGGGAGACGAGCAGGATCTCGCCGCCCACGTCCAGCACGGAGCGGTTCATCTTGTCCTCATCGTCCACAAACACGCGCAATCCGGCCAGTTTGTCCGCGCACAGGCGCGCGTCGGCCTCGGTGTCGCCCACTTCGGAGCCGACCAGCACCATGTAGCCCTTGCCGATCTTTCCCGTAACTTCTCCATCCACGGTCACGCTGGCGCGCGTGACCCTCTGCACTACCATACGCATATTCTCACCTCGCCACCCGGAACACTTCGATGACGTCCGGGCGCTTTTGCAGATCGCGGAGCAGCTTGTCGAGCTGCTGCGTCGTTTTGATGACGATGGTCATGTTCATCGTACACAGGCCCTGCTTGTTCTTGACCGTGTGCGCGGTCACGGCGGTGACCGGCACGTTCTGGGAGGCGAACATCAGGCTGATCTCGGCAAATAGACCGGCGTGGTCGTAGCAGAGCATCTGTATGTCGGCTTCGTAGCTGCCCGCGCCCGAGGATTCCCATTCCACCTCGATCATGCGCTCCGGCTCCACGCCCGCGTCCTTCAGGTTCACGCAGTCGGCGCGGTGCACGCTCACGCCGCGGCCGCGGGTGATGTAGCCGACGATTTCGTCGCCGGGCAGGGGGTTGCAGCAGCGGGCGAAGCGCACCAGCATGCCGCTCTCGCCCTTGACGATCACGCCGTTGGACGAGGAGGACGGGGCAGGCTTTTTCGCCTCCTCCGCCGGCTTTTCCACGATGGGCAAAGGCGGCGCCTCGGCCTTGTTCTGCTTTTTGTATTCCTCAGTAAGGCGGTTGAGCAGTTGCAGCGTGGAAAGGCCGCCAAAGCCGATGGTGGCGTAGAGGTCGTCCAGCGAGGAGAGCGAATAGCGCTTGAACACCGGCTCGAGGATGTCCGCCTTGGTCAGCTGCGCCATGGTATAGCCGGCCTTTTTCGCCTCGGCGGCGAGCATCTCCTTGCCCTTGACGACGTTCTCCTCGCGCTCCTCCTTTTTCAGCCAGGCGCGTATCTTGGCCTTGGCCTCGCTGGTCTTGACGATGTTGAGCCAGTCGCGCGAGGGGCCGTGGGAGGCCTGCGAGGTCATGACTTCCACAAAGTCGCCCGTCTCCAGAGAACTGGACAGGGGCACGATACGGCCGTTGACCTTGGCCCCGATGCAGCGGTTGCCCACGGCGGAGTGGATGCGGTAGGCAAAGTCCAAAGGCGTGGCCCCGCGCGGCAGGGAGATGACGTCGCCCTTGGGGGTGAAGACGAACACCTCGTCGGCAAAGAGGTCGAACTTCAAAAGCTCGCCAAAGTCCGAGGAATCGCGCGCCTCGCTCTGCCAGTCGAGGATGCGGCGCAGCCAGCTTAACTTCGTGTCCAGTTCGTCGATCTGCTTGCCCTCTTTGTACCGCCAGTGGGCGGCGATGCCGTATTCGGCGGTGCGGTGCATCTCAAAGGTGCGTATCTGCACCTCGAAGGGCCGGCCCTGATTGACCACCGTGGTGTGCAAGGACTGGTACATGTTGGCCTTGGGCACGGAAATATAGTCCTTGAACCGCCCCGGCACCTGCGGCCAGAGCGTATGCACCACGCCGAGGACGTAGTAACAGTCCTGCTGGGTGTTGACCAGCACGCGGATGGCGATCAAATCGTTGATCTGGTCGAAGGTCTTGTTCTGCGACTTCATCTTTTTGTAGATGGAATAGAAGTGCTTCGGCCTTCCCTCGATCTCGGCCTTGATGCCGGTCTTGCGCAAACTGTCCTGCAATTGCCGCGTCACCGAGGCGATGAGCTTTTCCCGCTCCTCGCGCCGCATGCCCACCTTGGCCACCAGATCGTAGTAGCCGTCCGGGTCGATGTAGCGCAGGGCGAGGTCTTCCAGTTCCCACTTGATGGTGTACACGCCCAGCCGGTGGGCAAGCGGCGCGTAGATGTCCAGCGTCTCGCGGGCGATGGGCACCTGCCGCTCCGGCTTTTGATACTTGAGCGTGCGCATGTTGTGCAAACGGTCGGCCAGCTTGATCAGCACCACGCGGATGTCCTTGGCCATGGCCAGAAACATCTTGCGCAGGCTTTCGGCCTGCTGCTCCTCGCGGGAGGAGAAGTTGAGCTTGGAGAGCTTGGTCACGCCGTCCACCAGCAGTTCCACGTCCTGCCCGAACATCTCGCGGATGGTCTGGGTGGTTATGCACTCCACGTCCTCCACGCAGTCGTGCAGAAGCCCGGCGGCGATGGTGGTGGCGTCCAGCATCAGGTCGGCAAGGATCACCGCCACCGCGCAGGGGTGGACAAAGTAGGGGTCGCCGCTCTTGCGCCGCTGTTCGCGGTGCGCCTGCTCGGAAAAGGCGTAGGCGCGGCGCACGAGGTCCATGTCGTCGTCGGGATGGTAGCGGCGGATCTTCTCGATCAGCTCTTCCACCGAAATGTAGGGACAGTTGCTGACCTTGTCGTTGTTCACAGCCCCTTACCTCCCTTCCGCGCGCAGCCGCAGCAGCATTTGTACCGCGGCGCTGTCCATCGGGTCGCGCTTTTCCATGGGCAAAAGGCGCGCCCCGCGTTCGTCGGCCTCGATCAGGCGCATGTCCGCAAGCGCCCACAGCGCCGCGCCCACGCCCGCGCAGCGCAGGCCGCTCTCCGGGGCCAGCAGGCGGCACAGCTCCGCAAAACCTGCGCAGAGGAGCGGGCGGCGCAAGGCCCCGCGCAGCGCGCTGTACGTTCGCCGCAGGCCGTCCACGTCCGGCAGCTCCGCCGTCCACTCCGCCCGGGGCGCGCCCTCCACCATGCGCGCGTGGAACACGCGGCGGTAGTTGCGCGCCGGCGCGCCCGATGGCAGAAGACACAGGGCGTTGAAGGCGCGCGGGTCTTTGGGCCACGCCCCGGCCGCGAAGTCAAAGCGCAGCGGCGGCTCCTGCGAGAGCAGATTGAGCAGGAACAGCGCCTGCTCAACGCTCTCGGCCACCAGCAGCGTCCCCTGCGGCGAGGCGGCCAGCGCCGCGCGCACATCGGCGGCGGAGACGGCCTCCTTTCGAGGGTCTATCTCTCTATTATAGAGCATTTCTGTTAAGAAACGAAATAGCAGCGCCCCCATCTGTCCGCGTTGGGCCTCGATGCGCCCGCGCTCGTCCAGCGGCTCCATGGCCTTGAGCGTCAACTGCACGCTGGCGCGCCCCTGCCACACGTTTATCTCCGGGGAAAAGAGCAGGTCGCACTCGCCGCGCGCCTCACCCGCGCGCTCTCCGGCGGAAAACATCACGCAGCGCAGCTTGCCGCCCGAATCGCGGGCGGTCAGGCTCAGATGCGCCCCCTCGCGCCCCATGCGTCGGGCGTCCTCCAGCGTGGCGCGGGCGCGCAGCACCGGCGCGGGGTTGCCCATGCCCGTGGGCTGCATGCGCTCCAGCGCCGCCACGGAAAAGGCGTCCAGATCGCCCAGCGCCACGTCCAGATCGTATTCAAGCGCCGGTATCCACGCTTCCGCCGGCACGTTGTTTTGAAGCCAATCGTCCAGCGCCGCCCGGAACGGTCCCAGCGCCTCCCTGGCGAGCGTCAGCCCCGCCGCCTGCTTGTGGCCGCCGTATTTCATCAAGTGTTCGCCCACCGCCGTCAGCGCCAAAAAGATGTCCACGCCGGGGATGGAACGGCAGGAGCCCTTCAAAACGCCCTCTTCCTCGCTCAAGAGGATGACGGGATAGTGATACGCCTCCACCAGCCGCGAGGCCGCCAGCCCCAATACGCCGGTGTTCCAGCCCTCGCGCGCCAGCACGATGGCGCGATGGGCGGGGAAGTCGAAACCTTCCAGCATCGCCTCCGCCTCGGAAAGGATGGCCAGTTCCACCTTGCGGCGCTCGCTGTTCTCGGCGTCCAGTTCCATGGCCAGCGTTTCGGCGCGCGCAGGGTCGGTGGTGATGAGCAGTTCCAGCCCCCGCCGCGCGCTGCCCAGCCGCCCGCCGGCGTTGAGGCGCGGCCCCAGCTGAAAGCCCAGATGCCCGGCGGTGAGCGTCTTTTCCTCCAGCCCGGCCGCGCGCCTGAGGGCGGCAAGGCCCGGCCTCGGCGCCTCGTTCATGCGCTGGAGCCCGGCGCGGACGATGAAGCGGTTCTCGCCCAGCAGCGGCACCACGTCCGCCACGGTGGAAAGCGCCGCCAGATCGACGTATTCCATGGCCGCCGCCCGCCCGGAGAGTGCTTCCACCAATTTGAAGGCCACGCCCGCGCCGGAGAGATGCGGGCAGGGGTAGCCGCTCAAAAGCGGGTCGACCAGCGGGCAGTCCGGCAAGTTCGCGCCGGGGCGGTGGTGGTCGGTGATGACGATGTCCATGCCCAGCTTTTTGGCCAGCGCCGCCATGTCCACGGCGTTGACGCCGCAGTCCACGGTGATGAGCAGGCCGGTGTCCTTCGCCAGCGCGCGCACGGCCTCCTCGTTGAGGCCGTAGCCCTCGCGGTGGCGGTCGGGCAGGTAGGCGCGAACGTCCGCGCCCAGCGATGTCAGGTGCAGGTAGAGGATGGCTGCGGCGGTGACGCCGTCCACGTCGTAATCGCCGTAGACGCAGATGCGTTTGCCCGCCTCCAGCGCCGCGCGCACGCACTCCACAGCCCTGCCCATGTCCGAGAGCAGCAGCGGGTCGTTGAGCAGTTCCTCGCCGGGGGAGAGGAAGGCGCGCGCCTCGGCGGCGGAGGCGATGCCGCGCTGCACGAGGATGGCGTGCAGCAGCCGGGGCATGTCCGCGGGGCGCTCAAAAAAGGCGCGTTCCGCCTCCCGCCTGCGATAGACGAGCATATTTGCAGCCCCCTTCCCTTCGTATTTCCGGCCAAAATAGTGTAAAAGGGATTCGGGACCGAGACCGATCCCGAATTTCCCAAAAGTGTGTGTTTACTTTCCGCCGCGGCGCGCGCGCAGAGCGATCAAGAGGCGGCCCGTCAGGCCCGTGGCGGTGGAGAGGATGGAAAGAGCGCCCGCCAGCAGCGGCAGACCCATGGCGCGCACGCCCGCCGGCCCGAGGATGAGCATGCACACGCCGGCCAGCAGCAGCGGCGCGGTCGCGGAGATCGCGCGACCAGCCACGGCGCGCGTGTTTTCCGCCACCAGCTGCTCGGCGGTGAGGCTGGCGTTGCCCGGGGCGCGGCGCGCCTCGTGATAGCGGCTGAGCGTCAGCGCCCCGCACAAAAGCGAGATGATGGCGATGAGGGCGATGGCGGCGGGGAAGCTGCTCTCCACGGGCAGCGCCCAGCCGAAGATGGCGCACACGGCCAGCGCCGTGAGCATGTCCAGCAGGCAGGCAGCCAGCGCCGCCGCGCCGCTTGAGAGGCCGAAGCGGATGGCCAGATAGACGATGGCCAGCAGGCAACCGGCCAGCGGCGCCCAGACCTCGGCCATGGGAAGACCGGCAGCGGAAACATCCTGCGCGGAAACGAAGCGCGCCCCGGCATAGCGGCTGGTCAGCGCCGTCAAAAGCGCCTCCTGCGCGCCCTCCAGAGAGGCGGCGTCCGCGCCAAGCACGCGGAACTCCACGTCCGTCATGCCGCCCGCGGCGACGGCGCTCGCGGTCCCGTCCGTGGCGGTCCCGTCGGTCACAGTTTCATCCGTGGCGGCAGTTTCGTCCGCTTCAGTTTCGTTCGAGACAGTGGTTTCATCCGCAGCGGCCGTCTCGTCGGTGACGGCGGTCTCATCCGCCGCAGTTTCGTCAGCGGCGGTCTCATCCGTCGCGGTATCATCAGCGGCGGTCTCATCCGTCGCAGTCTCATCCGTGACAGCGGCCTCATCCGTTGCGGCAGTTTCGTCCGTTGCGGCCTCATCCGTCGCAGTCTCATCCGTTGCGGCAGTCTCATCCGTCACAGCCTCGCCGTCAGCGGCGGCCTCGTCGGTCGCGGCCTCCTCCACGGCGCTGGCCTCGGCCTTGACCACCTGCAGCGCGTCCACGCCGGCTTCGCGCGCCGCGTCCGCCGCCTCAGCAAGGGAGAACTCCTCGCCCAGCGCGTAGCGCAGCACCGCGCCGCTGCCAAAGTCCAGCCCGCCGCGCAGGCCCGCGCCGCACAGCTGCATCACCAGCGCCACCACGATCAGCGCCGCCGGCACGATCAGCCGCAGCTTCGGGAAGGCGGCCTTTCTGTCCGTCAGATTCGCCTTGGGAACGAACACCTTGTCGCTCAGCTTAAGGCCGTTGCCCAGGAAGAAGCGCGAAAGCAGGATCAGCACCGCCAGCGCGCACAGCACGCTGATGAACATAGCGGCGGCAAAGTTCTTCACCGCGCCCGCGCCGAGGAAGTACATCGCCAGGCCCGCCAGCAGCACGGCCACGCCGGCATCCGCCATCACGGGCAGGGCCGAGCGCCAGGCGCGCCGCAGCGCGGCGGCGGGGGCGTAGGAGCGCGCCTCGCGGCAGCAGCGCTCCAGAAGCAGCGCGAAGCCCGCCGAGACCAGCATCAGCCCGACCAGCAGGCCGGCCACGCCGGAGAGCGACATGGTGGCGATGGAAAGTTCGCACTGGAAGATGACGCACAAAAGCGCCCACACGCAAACGCCCAGCGCCGCCGCCGCGCCCGGCAGGCGGTAGCGGGCGATGAGGGCCACGAGCGCCAGCGCCAGCGCCGCCAGCGCGGCAACGCTCACCAGCGTTCCGGCGTTCTCGCCCAGCAGCGGGGAAATGGTCTCCAAACGGGTGGTCTCCGCCGCCAGCGGCATTTCGCCCGAGGCGAGGATGGCCGCCAGCCGCTGCGCCGCCCGCGCGCCCTCGGCGGCGGTGGCGTAGTTGGTCAGCGGGATGAAACCCGTGCCGTTTTCAGAAAGCTGGCTCGGGCCCACCGTGGCGATCAGCTCGCCGTCGAGATAGACCGACAGCGTCTCGCTGGCGCTCAGCGACGCCAGAGACTGCACCGCCTCCTCCGAGGGGCGGAAGGACACCGCCGGGTAGGGGTTGTTGTCGGCGTCGTACACAGTGGTCACCGCCGGCGAGGCAAGGTCATCGCCCGTGAGGACGAGATACCCGGAGCTGTCCAGCACCTGCAGTTCGCCCGTCGCGCCGATGGCGGAAAGGTCGCCCTCCGCGTAGGCCGAGGCGGGCGCCTCGATGCGCAGGCCGTCGCCATAGCGCTCCAGCGTGGCCTCATCCAGCTCCAGCGCGTCAAGGCGCGCGCGCAATACGCTCTCCATGCCCGCCAGCAGCTCCGGCGTGGCCTGTTCGACGGCGTTCTGCGGCAGATAGGTGGCCGAAACGCCGCCGCCCAGATCCAGCCCGGGCTGCAAAAAGTCCGCAAAGGGATAGAAGCGGTACTTGCCGATGCGCAGCGTGCCGGTCATGCCCAGCACAGCGATAAGGACCACCAGAATCAATACAATGCCCAATTTGATACGGCTCGCGACGCTTGACCGCATACGTTCCGCCTCCCATACGCTCCGATGATTCATTATTATAAAACGCCGAACGGCAAACAGTCAATAGATTAACGAAAAGTGAGCCGATTTGAGCGAATTTCTGTGGTATGCTGGCAGGGAAGGAGGGTGCTTATGCGCATACTGTCCAATCCCCACACCCATACAGATTTTTCCGACGGCCGCGACACGCCCCGCTCGCAGGTGGAGCGCGCCCTTGCGCTGGGCTTTCGCGCCCTCGGCTTTTCCGACCACGCCGCGCAGGATGTGGACGCCTTCACCGGCATGCCCAAGGAGCGCGAGGCGGACTACCAAGGCGCCGTGCGCGCCCTGGCGGAGGAATACGCCGGCCGCATCCGCGTCCACCTCGGCGTGGAGCTGGACAGCGAGTTCGGCATCGCCGAAAAGAAAAACTACGATTATATATTGCTCAGCTGCCACTACGTGCGCAAGGGAAACGCCCGCGCGCTGGTGGACTGCCGCCCCCGCCGCGACCGCGTCTTCGCCGTGCGCGACGAGGCCTACGGCGGAAACGGCGAGGCCATGGCGGCGGACTACTTTTTGCATCTGGGCGCGCGCGCCCTGGAAGAGCGCCCCGCCATCCTCGGCCACTTCGACATCGTCAAGTACTTCAACGGCGACGGCTCTCTCTACGATGCGGACAGCCCCGTCGTGCGCCGCGCGCAGCTGGAGGCCCTCTCGATGGTGCGCGAAAGCGGCGCGCTCCTGGAAGTGAACACCGGCGGCATGGCGCGCGGCTATGTAAACGAACCCTACCCCTCGTGGGACATACTGCGCGCCTGGCGCGATCTGGGCGGCGGCGTCATCCTCGGTTCGGACTGCCACGACGCGCGCCTGATGGACTTCGCCTTTGACGATGTCCTCGCCCGCCTGCGCGCGGAGGGCTTTGCAAGCGTTTGGGAACTGGGCGGCGCGGGGGAGCCGCTCTTTGTCGAGCGTCGCTTTTCCGGCGAAAAGAATTAACGCTGCGGCCATGACCATAAAAATCTTTATATAATTTTTAGATGACACATTGCCTCATTTGTTTTATAATAGTAATCGGTGGCAGTTGCGCTCGCAGGCGGCCCCGCAAGCGTTCAAGCTGCTTCGAACATCTTATTTTTAACAAGGGGGATGCGCAATGGAACCTACAACCATGGTCGAGACCGCAACCGTTGTGGCTGAGACCGCAGCAGAGTCCGGCATGGCCTCGGCGAATGCGTGGGCGTGGATCGCGCTGGTGATCTCCATCGCTTCGTTCGTCGTAGCCGCCTACTTCTACAAGTGGGTAAAGAAACTGCCTGTCGCCAACGCCCGTCTGGAAGAAGTTGGAAAACTGATCCGCGACGGCGCCTTCACCTTCCTCAAGCGTGAGTACCGCATCCTCGGCGTCTTTGCCGCCGTGGTCATGGTGCTGATCGTGCTGTTCTTCCCCGAGCCCGTCTGGCACGGCGATCCGATGAAGAACGTCCAGATGGCCATTATCTACCTCTTTGGCACCGCCCTGTCCGCGCTGGCGGGCTATGTGGGCATCTCCATCGCCACGCTGTCCAACGTGCGCGCGGCCACCGCGGCGCAGGATTCCATCCAGAAGTCCTTCATGGCCGGCTTCCGTGGCGGCGCCGTGATGGGCATGGCCGTGGTCGGCACGTCCCTGGCGGGCGCCGCCATCGTCTGGCTGTTCACGAAGGATCCTGAGATCGTCATGGCCTTCTCCTTCGGCGCCAGCTCCCTGGCCCTGTTTGCCAAGGCCGGCGGCGGCATCTTCACCAAGACCGCCGACATCGCCGCGGACCTGACCGGCAAGGTCGAACTCGGCATCCCCGAGGATGACCCGCGCAACCCCGCCGTCATCGCCGACAACGTGGGCGACAACGTGGGCGACGTGGCCGGCATGGGCGCCGACCTGTTCGACTCCAACGTCGCCGCCATGGCCGCGACCATCGTCATCGCCGCCGCCATCGGCCAGATCGGCTTCATGTTCGCCATCACCGCGATGGGCCTGCTGGCCTCCATCGCCGGCGTGTTCCTCTCCCGCCTCGGCCCGAAGGGCAGCCCCTCCCGCGCCCTCAATGGCGGCACCTACATCACCTGCGGCATCTTCGCCGTGCTGACCGCCATCGCTGTGGCCATCTCTAAGTTCGACTTCCGCCTCTGGGGCTGCGCCATGCTGGGCATGGTGGCCGGCGTCATCATCGGCATCACCTCGGACTTCTTTACCGGCGATGACAAAAAGCCCGTGGCCAAGGTGGCCGAGTCCTGCCAGAACGGCCCGGCTTTCACCATCCTCAACGGCTTCAGCTACGGCCTGCTCTCCTGCCTGCCGGCGCTGCTGGGCATCGGCCTCACCGCCCTGATCTCCTACAAGCTGGGCGAGTCCATTGGCCCGGAATATGCGATGATGGGCATCTCCACCGCCGCCATCGGCATGCTCTCCATCATCGGCATGATTATCTCCAACGACGCCTATGGCCCGATCGTTGACAACGCCCGCGGCGTTGCCGAAATGGCCGGCCTCGGCGACGAAGTGCTGGAGATCACCGACGAACTGGACGCCGCCGGCAACACCGCCAAGGCCATCACCAAGGGCTTCTCCATCGGCGCTGCGGGCCTGACGGTCATCTCGCTGCTCGGCGCGTTCCTCGAGCTTGTCGAGGGCGCGGGCGCGACGGTCGTGTTCGACGTGATGAACCCCATGGTCTTCTTCGGCATCCTCGTGGGCGCGGCGATCCCCGCCGTGTTCTCCGCCATGCTGATGAACGGCGTCAACCGCAACTCCCAGGTCATGGTCAAGGAGATCCATCGCCAGTTCAACTCCATCCCCGGCCTGCGCGAGGGCACGTCCAAGCCTGACTACGCCAAGTGCATCGACATCTCCACCCGCGGCGCCATCCGCGAGCTGATCCCCGCCGGCCTGTTCACCATCCTCATGACGCTGGTGGTCGGCTTCATCGGCGGCCCGGAGGCCATCGGCGGCTTCCTCGTCGGCAACATCGTCACCGGCCTGTTGATGGCGCTGCTGATGTCCAACGCCGGCGGCCTGTGGGACAACGCCAAGAAGTTCGTCGAGTCCGGCAACTTCGGCGGCAAGGGCTCCGACGCGCACAAGGCGGCCGTCATCGGCGATACCGTCGGCGATCCCTTCAAGGATACCGCGGGCCCGTCCATCAACACCCAGATCACCGTGGTCTCGCTCGTCAGCTCGCTGGCCGCGACGCTGTTCGTCCGCTTCCACCTGTTCTAAGCCTTAAAACACATCAGGGAGAGACCGGCGCTTACCGGCCTCTCCCTTTCGCGCAATGAAGGGGAGGGGCGCAATAATGGTCAAGATCATATCTTTGAAATGTCCGGAGTGCGGCGCGGAGCTTTCCGTCGAAGAGGACCGCAAGCAATGCTTTTGTCAGTATTGCGGCACAAAGATATTGATCGACGACGGGTCTACATCGCATGTCTATCGGAAAGTAGACGAAGCGAGGATCAAGGAAGCCGAAGTGCGGGAATTGCTTCGCCTCAAAGAGTTGGAGCTGGAGGAGAAAAAGCAAGCGGCGAAGGCAGAAACTAGGAAGCTGCGAATCAAGTGGTCCATTATATTGGCTATCATCGGCGTGGCGTTGATGATGATTGGTTTTATTGTGATGGATGTTACGGATGATCCCGATTCTCCAATCGGGATTTTGGCAATAATAGGCATGTTTTGCTTGATGGGCATTGCGGCAATTTGGATGAGCGCATCCAACGATAACAAGAAGTAAATTTGATCGTCATTCAAAAAGCCACGGCGAAAATAGAAACGCCGTGGCTTTTCCGTATTATTCGGCTGCAAACGCCGCCTGCAGCCGCGCAAGCCCCTCCGCCGCGCCCAACTCTCCACGGAAAAACGCCTCAGAGACGGCGGAAAGCGTCTCCTGCCCTTTGTCGCCGAAAACCGGGGGAATGAGCAGGGGCAGCGAGGCGGCAGCCTCCAGCGCCGCGTAGCCGTTCTCGCCGCCGTATACGCTCAGTCCTTCGATCACCGGCAGTGCGCCGCAGGTGTCCAGCGCTTCCTGCGTCTCCGCGTCGAGAAGGTGCAGAAGAAACTCCCGGCAAAGCGCCTGCCGTCCGCCGATGTCCTCCCGCGGCCAGTCGACGATGCCCAGCAAGAGCAGTTGATCCGCCAGCATCGCCTCGCCCGTGGCCGCCGCCGTCCAGTCCGGGCCGCGCCCCGTCTCTGTCAGCGCCATCAGTCGCCGCACCTCCGCCTGCGTCGCCGTCAGCGCCGGGACCTCGCCGCGCGTGAACGCGCCGTAGGCGTCCTCGTTTACCGGCGATGCTTCCTCAATCGCCGCGCTCGCGGGCAGTCCGAGATCCAGCCCCGGGGCTTCCAGTTCCACCTCCGCCTCGCGCGTACCGGTCGAAAGCAGCATGTACGCCGCCGGCGGGGAGGCGTAGGCCCCGGAGGGCGCGCAGACGGCGGTATCCTCCTCTTCCGGCGGCCCGTCCAGCGCCTGACGGTCGTATACCCATGCGTAGCCGCCCATCAAAACCGGCGCGGCATAGCCGTCCGCGCATCCGGCCAGCCCCGGCCGCAGCTCCGGCAGTTCGCCCACCGCCGCCAGAGCCTCGGGGCCGTCCAGGAGCCCGGGAGGGAAGAGGATCATGTCCGGCGGATCGACCCCGCTGACGGCAAAGTCGCGCAGCGCCGCTGCGTCCACCTTGCGCGCCTGTATGTACACGCCCTCGTGTTCCTTTTCAAAGGCGCTGATGGCGCGGTTCAGCCAGCCCATGGCGTTGGCCGCCCAGCCCTCGTACACCCACAGACGCAACACGCCGCTCCAGCCGCCGTACTTTTCGCGGATAAGCGGCCCGGTATCGCCCGGCAGCGAGGCGCGGATGCGCAGAAACAGCAGCACCAGCAGGACCGCCAGTAAAACGCACGCAACAGAGATCACCCGGCGCAAATCCCCACCCCCTCCGGCCAAGGTATGCGGAAAATCGCGCCGTTATGCGCTTAACACAAAGAAAATCTGAAAAAAGTTGCCAAAACCCCTTGACAAGGGGCCTCGACATTGCTATAATAGCATACGCCGCTTGAAACGAGCGCCTTTGCGGGAGACTGTGAGGGAGTTCGGGAGGGCGGCGAGCGAACCTTGAAAACGATACAGAGAAGGAAGAAAAGCGAGTGCTTTCAGCCGAAAGGCGAAGGGCGCTTGCGACAAGAACAGTCAGATTCTGAGAGAGTAGACAGCGAGTGCGCGGAGGCTGCGGAAGGCTTTGGCGAGCCGGATGCAGAGGAAGCGAACTTGTGAGAGATCAAACATAAGAGTTTGATCCTGGCTCAGGAC
>DVOU01000074.1:0-5455 GCA_018713365.1 Candidatus Pullichristensenella excrementipullorum | reverse complement strand
TGTTGACAAAGTCAACAGACTGGCAGAGCGTTGAGAAAGCCTGCAAGCCAAGGAAGCTGTACTTGCATCCAAGGGAGCTTACATGGACGTAAGTGACCGCAGGATGCAAGTACAGCTGACGAGGAAATTTTGCCTGCGGCAAAATTTGTCGCCAAGGGCGACTGGATTTGTCGATCCCGAAGGGCTCGGCAAATCCACCTGCAGGAAGCAAAAATCGCCTCTGATTTTTTATATATCAGAGCGATTTTTGCGGTTGCGGGCTTTGTCAGCGCTCTGAGCGGGCAGGGGAACCTGCCCGCTCCCGCGCGCTTACGAAAGCTCGAATGCGCCGGTATAGAGCTTGTAATAAGTGCCCTTTTCCGCGAGCAGTTGCTCGTGCGTGCCGCGCTCGATGATGCGGCCATGGTCCAGCACCATGATGACGTCCGAGTTCTGCACGGTGGAGAGGCGGTGGGCGATGACGAACACGGTGCGGCCCTTCATCAGCGCGTCCATGCCCTTTTGCACCAATGCCTCGGTGCGGGTGTCGATGGAGGAAGTGGCCTCGTCGAGGATCATCACCGGCGGGTCGGCCACGGCGGCGCGGGCGATGGAAATGAGCTGCCGCTGGCCCTGCGAAAGCCCGCCGCCGTCGCCTTCGAGCATGGTCTGGTAGCCGTTGGGCAGGCGGCGAATGAAGCTGTCGGCGTTGGCCAGTTTGGCGGCGGCGATGCATTCCTCGTCGGTGGCGTCCAGTTTGCCGTAACGTATGTTGTCCATCACCGTTCCGGTAAAGAGGTTGACGTCCTGCAACACCACGCCCAGCGAATGGCGCAGGTCGGCCTTTTTGATCTTGCCTATATTGATGCCATCGTAGCGGATCTTGCCGTCTTTTATGTCGTAAAAGCGGTTGATGAGGTTGGTGATGGTGGTCTTGCCCGCGCCGGTGGCGCCGACGAAGGCCACTTTCTGGCCGGGTTCGGCGTAGAGGGTGATGTCGTGCAGCACCTCTTTATCCTGCTCGTAGGCGAAATCGACGTTGAACATGCGCACTTCGCCCCTGAGCGGCGTGGTGGTGACGGTGCCATCGTGATGGGGATGCAGCCACTCCCAGCCGTCGCCGTTTGCGTTCTTTTGCAGGGTGACGTAGCCCTCGTCGCTCTCGCTGGGTTCGTCCATGAGCTGGAAGATGCGGCCCGCGCCCGCCAGCGCCATGACCACGCTGTTAAGCTGCTGGGAGACCTGGTTGATGGGCTGGGTGAAGCTGCGCGAAAGCTGCATGAACGAGGCGATGGTGCCCAGCGTGAACGCGCCCGCGCCGCCGAGGCTGAAGTTGGGCACGCCGGCAATGGCCAGCGAGCCGCCGATGATGGCCATGAGTACGTAGAGCAGGCTGCTCAAACTCACCATTACCGGCATGAGCATGTTGCCGTAGCCGTTGGCGCGGGAGGTGTTGTGGCAGAGTTCCTCGTTGCGCTTGTCGAAGTCCTTTTCCGCCGCTTCCTCGTGGCAGAAGACCTTGACCACGCGCTGGCCGTTGATCATCTCCTCCACATAGCCGTTGAGGTCGCCGATGGACTTCTGCTGGCGCACGAAGTACTTGCCGCTGCGCGCGGCGATCTTGCGCGAGATGACCAGCATCAGGCAGACGTAGAGGATGGCGAAGGCGGTGAGGTAGAGGCTCAAAGAGAGCATGCTCACCAGCACGGTGACGAGCGTCACCGCCGCGGAGACCACCTGCGGAAGGGACTGGGAGATCATCTGCCGCAGGGTGTCGGTATCGTTGGTGTAATAGCTCATCACGTCGCCGTGGGTGTGGGTGTCAAAGTAGCGCAGGGGCAGGGTCTGCATGTGGGCGAACATGTCGTCGCGGATGTCCTTGAGGGTGGACTGCGCCACCGTCGCCATCAGGCGGTTGTAGCACAAAGAGGAGAGTATGCCCACCACGTAGATGCAGCCCATGGTGACGATGGCCTTGAGAAGGCCGGTGAACACCGGGGCGGCGTCCAGCAGCAGCGGGGCAATGTAATCGTCGATCAGGCTCTGCAAAAACAGCGAGGAGGCGACGTTGGCGATGGAACTGAGCGCGATGCAGATCAGCACCGCCGCCAGCATGCCCTTGCGGCGCAGGATGTAGCCCACCAGGCGCTTGAGCGCCGCGCGATCCATGTTTTTCAGGCTGACGCCGCCGCGCGGGCGGCCTGTTGCGCGCATGCTCATGCCTTTTCGCCCCCTTTCTTCTCCTTCTTGCCCTCTTTGGGCTTTTTGTCCTTATCCTTCTTGTCCTTGTCCTTTTTGCCGTCCTTGTCCTTTTTCTTTTCCTTCTTCGCCTCAGCGGGGAGCGTCGCGGCCTGCGCGGCGCGCTCCTCCTCGGCGTTTTCGGCGTCGGCGCGGTCCAGTTCGCTCTGGGCGGCGGCGCTGTTCTGGGACTGGTAGACCTCGCGGTAGATGGCGCACTTGCGGATGAGGTCGGCGTGCTTGCCCACGGCGACGATCTCGCCGCCATCCATGACGACGATCTTGTCCGCGTCCATCAGCGAGGAGACGCGCTGGGCGATGATGATCTTCGTCACTTCCGGCCGCTCCGTGGCCAGCGCCTGACGGATCATGGCGTCGGTCTGTGTATCGACGGCGCTGGTGGAATCGTCGAGGATCAGCACCTTCGGCTTTTTGAGTAGCGCGCGGGCGATGCAGAGGCGCTGGCGCTGGCCGCCGGAGACG
Source organism: Candidatus Pullichristensenella excrementipullorum (assembly GCA_018713365.1). GTDB lineage: Bacteria > Bacillota > Clostridia > Christensenellales > Aristaeellaceae > Pullichristensenella > Pullichristensenella excrementipullorum. The sequence goes on along the minus strand of DVOU01000074.1, from coordinate 2,755 downwards.
TTCGTGCCGCCCTGCTCGATGTAGGTATCGTACTTGTCTGGGAACTGCTGGATGAAGTCGTCCGCCTGCGCCAGTTTGCAGGCGTGGATCATCTCTTCATCGGTGGCATTGGGGTTGCCCCAGCGCAGGTTGTCCTTGATGGTGCCACTGAAGAGGACGTTCTTTTGCAGCACCATGGCCACGGCGTCGCGCAGCGCTTCGAGGTCGTAATCGCGCACATCCACGCCGCCGACGAACACGCGGCCGCCGGTCGCGTCGTAGAGGCGGGGGATGAGCTGCACCAGCGTCGATTTCGACGAGCCCGTGCCGCCGAGGATGCCCACCACCTCGCCGGGCTGGATGTCGAGGTTCGCCCCGCGCAGGCAGAGGCGCTCCGGGTCGCCGGAATAGCTGAAATCGACGTTTTCAAAGCGGATGGAGCCGTCCTTGACTTCCTTGACGGGGTCTTCCGGGTTCTGGATGTCCGGCACTTCCTCCAGCACCTCGGCGATGCGCTCCTCCGAAGCCTTGGAGATGGAGAGCATGACAAAGACCATGGAGACCATCATCAGGCTCATCAAAATCTGCATGGCGTAGGAAATGAGGCTCATCAGTTCGCCCGTGGTCATGCCCACATTGGCGTTGTTGCCGGAGGCGACGATCATGCGCGCGCCAAACCAGGCGATCAAAAGCATCACCGTATAGACGCACAGCTGCATCAGCGGCATGTTGAAGGCCACGGTCTTTTCGGCTTTGGAGAAGTCCTGATAGATGTTTTCGGAGATCTTGCCGAACTTCTCGTCCTCATGCTCCTCGCGCACGAAGGACTTGACCACGCGGATGCCGCGCAGGTTTTCCTGCACCACCTGATTTAAGCGGTCGTAGGTCTTGAACACGCGCTCGAAGATGGGGTGGGCGTGGCGCATGATGAAAAACAGGCCCACGGCCAAAAACGGCGTGACGCAGAGGAAGATGGCCGCCAGCTGCGGGTTGATGAGGAAGGCCATCACCAGCGAGAAAACGAGCATCACCGGGGCGCGGAAGAGGATGCGCTTGCGCATCTGGAAGGCCATTTGCACGTTGGTGACGTCCGTAGTCATGCGGGTGACGAGGCTGGCGGTGGAAAAGCGCTCGATGTTGGAAAAGGAGAAGTCCTGCACATGATAATAGAGGTCGTGGCGCAGGTTCTTGGCGTAGCCGGCCGAGGCCTCCGCCGCCGTCTTGCCCGCCAGCGCGCCAAACAGCAGCGTCACCACCGTGCAGCCGATGAGGATGAGGCCCATCTTCCAGATATAGCCCATGTCGCCGGCGCCGTTGTTGCCGTCGATGCCGTAGTCGATGAGCATGGCCATCAAAAAGGGGATGACGCACTCCATGATCGACTCCAGCGTCACATATACAGGCGCGCGCAGGGAGATGCCCCGGTATTCGCGCACGCTGTCGCGGAGTATTTTTTTCGTTCTCAGCATGGTTTCCCTCCGTCGTCGTTCAATACATTGTTCAGCACCCGGCGCAAAAGGGCGCGCAGCGCGGCCACTTCCGCCGCGTCAAAGCCGGCGGTGATCGCGCGCTCCATTTGCTCGTGGTGTTCGTAGACCGCGGACATGAAGCCCCTGCCCGCCTCGGTGAGATAGACGCTCTTTACGCGCCTGTCCTGCGAATCAAAGCCGCTGCGCACCAGCTCCTTGGCCTCCAGGCGCTGGATGAGGCCCACCACCGTGGGGTGGGAGACTTGCAGAAAGTCCTCGATGTCCTTCTGCGAGGGCGTCGCCTCCCCCTGCTTGAACAGGAAGTGCAAAAGCCGCATCTGCGAAAAGGTCATGCCCGAGGCCTTGAGGTTGTTGTTCGCCCGCCGGTCCATGTTGCTGTGGATGCGCGCGAGCAGGTAGCCGATCGGTTCTCCCTCCGCGGACATGTGCTTCCCTCCTCTGCAAAAATATGTAGCGTGCTACACGTAGCACGCTACATATTATATCGGCAAAACGGGTTTTCGTCAAGGAGCGTCCGCGAAACTTCACGCGGGTTTTGCATATCTTACATTCGTGGCGAAAGTCAGGCAAAGAGGAGCTGAACGAAACCTTTGAGGGCGGGCGCGGCCTCTGCGGCGAAGAACGCCGCCAGCAGCGCGCAGAGCGCGGCCACGGGAAAGAGCAGGAGACGCTCCCACCAGCGCATGCCGCGGCGGCAAAGGCAGCGGATCAGTTGGGCGGCGAGCAGGGCGACGAGCGCGGCCAGCACCGCCTCGCTGAGGCCGTCCGAGGCCCACGAGGGCAGGGGGTGGCCGCTGATGTTCTGACAGATGGTGTGGAGGGTGGAAGAGAGGAGCAGATAGACGAGGACAAAGTACACGGCCCGCCGCAGCCAGCGCTGCCCGGGGTGTTTTTCAAGGTAACGGCGCGAAGCCGCGGAAAAGCCGAGCAAGCAGCGCGAGACGGCGGGCGCGATGGCGGAATGTGTCGATCGGCCCGGGAAGTTCGCCCTCCGGCTCGTCGCCCGTCAAGGCGTTTCGATCCTCGAACAGGTCGCGGTCGTTCACCGGGCGAGGGTCGTCGCGCATACAGATTGCCTCCTGATGTGTTGGGGCACAACAGATAGGTAACAGCAAGAATTGAAAAGAGAACTCCAAAGTGGTAAGATAGAAGTGTCAACAAACTACAAACCACAGAGGAGTTCTCCATGGATAGAATAACACAGGAAGCATATCAACGTCAACGGATATTGAAGTGGGCGGAGAAAAAAAGTGTAACAGCGGCGGCGATACGGTACAAGGTCAGCC
>DVOU01000073.1:0-19043 GCA_018713365.1 Candidatus Pullichristensenella excrementipullorum | reverse complement strand
CGGAAAGTGAGCGCGTAGGCGACGCTCTTTTTGCCCTCGCCAAGCTTTTCGCCGCGGTAGACGTCGAACAGGCGCGCCTCTTCCAGCGTCCTGCCGCCGGCCTTTTCAATGCAGTCGAGCATGTCTCCGGCGCGCGCCGCTTCCTTGACGACAATGGCGATGTCGCGGGAGACGGCGGGGAAGCGCGGCAACTCCTTGACGCCGTAGATGGGCCTGGCCATCGCCAACAGCGCCGTGAGATCGACTTCCAGCACGTACACGCGGCCGTCGATGTCGAAGCGCGCGGCCACGTCGGGGTGAATCTCGCCCAGCGCGGCAAAGCGCTCGTTGTCGTGCGCCAGCACGGCGCGGCGGCCGGGATGGTAGTAGACCTCGCCGCCCTCCTCGGCCTTGCAGTCGACGCCAAACGCCGCCGCCAGCCAGGTACCGATCTCCTTGACGGTGTAGAAGTCCACGTCCGGGCCGTACATGCCCACGCAGAGCATGGGGTGTTCCTCGGGCAGTTCGCCCTTCGCGCGCGGCTCGAAGGTGGTGGAAAGCTCGAACAGTTTCGCCTCGGCCACGCCGCGGTGCAGGTTGCCCTCGAGCGTGTTGAGCATGGAGGGCACCAGCGTGGTGCGCATCACCGAGGTATCCTCGCCCAGCGGATTGCGCAGCTGCACGGGGTTAAGCCGCCAGTCCGTCGAGGGGATGCCCAGATGCTCCAGCCAGCGCGGGCTGATGAAGGAGTAGTTGAGGATCTCATACAGCCCCATGCCCACCAGCTCGCGACGCGCGCGGGAGATGAACTTCTGCTTGTCGGAGCGGAAACCGGCCATCGTCTCCGTGTGCATCAGCGTGGAGGGGATGTGTTCGTAGCCGACCATGCGCAGCACTTCCTCGGCGATGTCGGCCTCGGTCTCGATGTCCTGCCGCCAGGCGGGAGGCTCGCAGGTGAGTACGTCCCCGGCCAGCACGGTCTCGATGTTGAGGTCGTTTAAGATGTCCTCCATGCGCTCGCCGGGCACGGATACGCCGTTGAGGCCGCAAATGCGCTTGACGCTGGCTTCCACCACGCGCGGCTCGACGGGATGCGGATAGTTGTCATACGCGCCCGGCACCACCTTGCCGCAGCCGAGCATGTTCACCAGCATGCAGGCGCGCTCCAGCGCCTCCATGGAACCGGCGGCGCAGACGCCCTTTTCAAAGCGGCCGCTGGCCTCGGTGCGCATGCCCAGCTTGCGGGCGGTGACGCGGTTGTTGGCGCGGTCGAAGGCCGCGGACTCAAACAGCACGCGCGCCGTGCCTTCGACGATCTCCGATTCCTCGCCGCCCATGATGCCGGCAAGGCCGGTGGCGTTTTCATGGTCGGCGATGACCAGCATCGTATCGTCCAGCACATGCTCCTTGCCGTCCAGCGTGGTCAGCGTTTCACCCTGCCGCGCGCGGCGCACGACGATGGTCTGGTCGCGCACCTTGGAAAGGTCAAAGGCGTGCATGGGCTGACCCGTTTCCAGCATGACGAAGTTGGTGATGTCGACGATGTTGTTGATGGGCCGCACGCCCGCGCCGTAGAGATATTCGCGCATCCACTTCGGCGAGGGGCCGATCTTTACTTCATCAATGACGCGGGCGCAGTAGCGGGGGCAGTTCTCGGTATCTTCGACGATGACGGTGGCGTAGTCCTCAAACGCGCCCTTGCCGTCCTCCTCGACGGCGATCTCCGGCATCACGCAATGCTCGCCAAGCACGGCGGCGCTCTCGCGGGCGATGCCCCAGACGCTCAGGCAGTCCGGGCGGTTGGCGAGAATTTCATAATCGACGATGTCGTCGCCAAGGCCGAACACTTCCTTCACATCTGTGCCGGGCTTGTACTCCTCCTGAAAGACGAGGATGCCCTTGTCGCCGATGTGCGGATACAGCCCTTCCGGCACGTCCAGTTCCGGGCCGGAGCAGATCATGCCCTGGCTCTCCACGCCGCGCAGCTTGCCGCGCTTGATCCTGCCGCCCGGCAGGCGCGCGCCTTCCAGCGCCACCGGCACCAGCTGGCCCGCGGCCACGTTCGGCGCGCCGCAGACAATCTGCAGGGGCGCCTCGCCGCCCACATCCACCGTGCATACGTGCAGATGGTCGCTGTTGGGGTGGTCTTCGCAGGTAAGCACGCGGCCCACCACCACGCCGTCAAACTGTTCGCCGGTCCTGTCCACGCCCTCCACGGCGGTGCCGGTCATGATCATGCGGGAGGCGTATTCCTGCGGCGCCATGTTGACGTCCACATATTCCCGCAGCCATTTCATGGGAATTTTCATTGCTTCGCCCTCCTTAGCGGAACTGCGCCAGGAAGCGCAGGTCGTTTTCGTACATCAGCCGCAGGTTGGGAATGTTGTACTTGAGCAGCGCGATGCGCTCAAGGCCCATCCCGAAGGCGAAGCCGGTGTATCTCTTCGAGTCGATGCCGCACATGTCAAGCACCTTGGGGTTGACCATGCCTGCGCCAAGCACCTCGATCCAGCCCGTGCCCTTGCACATGCGGCAGCCCTTGCCGTGGCAGCTGGCGCAGGTGAGATCGACCTCCGCGGATGGCTCCGTGAACGGGAAGAACGAGGGGCGGAAGCGCGTGGTCACGCCCTCGCCGAACAGGCGCGCGGCAAAGGCGTCCAGCGTGCCCTTGAGGTCGCCCATGGTCACGCCTTCGTCGATGACCAGGCCCTCCATCTGGTGGAACACCGGCGAATGGGTGGCGTCGGCCTCGTCGGCGCGGTAGACGCGGCCGGGGCAGACGATGCGGATGGGCGGCTTGCGCGTGGTCATGATGCGCGCCTGCACGGGCGAGGTGTGCGTGCGCAAGACGATGTTGTCGTCGATGTAGAAGGTGTCCTGCGCGTCGCGGGCGGGATGGTTCTTGGGCAGGTTGAGCAGTTCAAAGTTGTAGTGGTCGTACTCGACCTCCGGCCCTTCGACCACCTCATAGCCCATGCCCACGAATATCTCCACCAATTCGTCCTGCACGGTGTACAGGGGGTTGGGCGCGCCGGCGGAACGGGGCCGCACCGGCATGGTCACGTCGATGGCCTCGCGCTTCAGGCGCTCTTCCTTTTCCTTTTCGCGCAGCACGGCTGCGCGCGCTTCCAGCGCCTCCTCGATGGCGGCGCGGGTCTCGTTGACCATCTGGCCCATCTTCGGCCGCTCCTCGGCGGGCAGCTTGCCCATGCCGCGCAGTATGCCGGTCAGTTCGCCCTTTTTGCCAAGCACGCTGACGCGCAACTGCTCCAATGCGGCGGTGTCCTGCGCCTCCGCCAGCTGCGCAAGCGCCTTCTCCCGGATCGTTTGAAGCTGCTGTTCCAAAATAAACACTCCTTTTCTCCGCGACGCGCGGGGTACAAAAAAGCCCCGCCCCGGCAAGGGGCGAAGCCATGCTCCGCGGTACCACCCAATTTTGCGGCAGATCGCCGCCTTTGCATCCCGCTAACGGGGGATGAGGCCGTTTTGCCTACTGCCAGTTCAGCAAAAAGGCTCGGAAGTGAACTTCGCCGCGCGTTCCGCCGCCACGCTCGCAGCAAATGCGCGGCTCTCTGAGGGGACGCGGCGCGGCTACTCTCTCCGTCATCGCCGTATCTACGCCCACCATTATAGCACGCCGCGCCCGCCCCCGCAAGCGCTTTTACCGAAACTTCATGGCGCTCAGTGAACAAACATCGCCGCGCGCTTGCGGTAGTAGACCTGATTGGCCCAGGTCATCAGCGCGCCCTCGATGAGGATCAGCCACATGCTCCAATCCATCAGCGCGTTGATGGGCATGCCAAACAGAACGCTGGCAAGCAGGATCGTCAGCGCGTTGAGGATGAACGAGAGCGCGTAATTCCAGACCGCCATGCGCGGCCCACGGCGGGAAAGACGCGCCAGCGACATGCGCGTGCAGATCTGGAACACGCCGAGGCCGAACGAAAACACGCCGCTGACGATGTAGAACGCCCGCAGCCCGGTGGAGAGCCCGCGCAAGCCCCACATCAGGCTGTTGGGGTTCAGGGCGTTGGAAAGCGTCTGTATGCCGGAGATGCCGTTGACAATGGCCCCCGCCCAGAGGGCGAAGTAGATGAGGAACTTGTGCCACTTCATCGGCAGCGGCGCGCCATTGGCGTCGTAAGCCACGCCCTGTTCATCAATGGAATCGTTGCTTTCCAGCTGTTCCGCAAGCTCCTGCGCCCGCGTCCAGGCATTGCGCCAGGCATCGCTGAAATCGCAGACGCGCCGCGCCTGTTCCGTGGCAAAGCAGAGGTCGATGCGCGCGTCGTAGACCATCTGCGTCAGATCCACCGAAACGTTGACAAGCCCCTCCACCTGCCGGGGCAGGTTCTGGAAGGCGCGCAGCATCTCCGTGGCGTCCGCCTGTGCCACGCCCTCTTTGTACTTCAAATAGATCGTGCGGTGAAACATCTTTGCTCCTTTCCCGTTCGCCCATGGGCGAGTGTTGACCCCGCCTCTATCTTACCACACAATGTGCGCCGCCGCAACATATTTAACATTTCCCGCTTGTCATGGCGGCGAAAAAAAGGTATACTGATGTAAACTATGGTCTATCTCACGGTCGAAGGAGGGATTCAAGTGTCCGATCAGGTCAGGCAGATCGCCCAGAGGGTGAAAGAGCTGCGCGAAATATCGGACCTCACGGTTGCGGAGGTCGCCTCGAAGGTCGAGCTTTCCCCGGAGGAATACGAAGCCTACGAGAGCGGCCGCGTCGATATGTCGATCAGCCTGCTCATCAAACTGAGCGAGCTGTACGGCGTGGATACCACCACGCTGTTGACCGGGCAGGCGCCCCGCCTGAGCGTGTGCGCCCTGACCCGCCGCAACATGGGCACGACGGTCAAGCGTGCCAAACACTACATCTACAAGAATCTCGCCTATAACTTCAACCACCGCAAGATCGAGCCGCTGCTGGTCACCGTGGAGCCCGGCACCAACGCCGATATGGAGACCAACAGCCACGAGGGCCACGAATTTGACTACGTGCTTCAGGGCGCGCTGCGCCTCAAGGTCGGCGATCAGGACATGATCCTCAACGAGGGCGATTCCGCCTATTACGACTCGATCCATCCCCACGCCATGCAGGCATATGGGGACAAGACGTGCGTGTTCCTTGCGATGGTGATCCCGTAGGCCATATACGGAGGCAATTATGAATCTGCTGTCGCGCTTCACTCGACCCGATTATAAGGACGGCGAGGATTTCCTTGCCAATTACAGCTACACCGCCCCGGAAAACTTCAATTTCGCCCGCGACATCATCGACGAATACGCCCGCCTCGCCCCCGATCAGGTGGCGATGATCTGGACGAACGACGCGGGCGAGGAGCGCATCTTCACCTTCGCCGAGCTGGCCCGCCTCTCTGTCAAGGCGGCCAACGCCCTGCGCGCTCTGGGCGTGCAAAAGGGCGAGCCGGTGCTTTTGATGCTCAAGCGCCGCTATGAATACTGGCTGTGCGCGCTGGGGCTGATGCGCATCGGCGCCATCCAGATCCCCGCCACACACCAGTTGCAGGAAAAGGACATCACCTACCGCGTAAACGCCGCCGACGCCCGCACGCTCATCTGCGTGGGCGAGGAGGAACTGCTCTCCCACGTGCGCGCTTCGAAGGAAAAGTGCCCGAACCTGCGCGTCACCGCCGCGCTGGGCGGCGCGCACGAGGGCTTTGAGGACTTCAGTCGCCTGCTCGCCGAAGCGCCGGACACCATGGACGGCTGCTACGACCCCGCGCCGGAAGACGTGATGCTCATCTACTTCACCTCCGGCACCACCGGCATGCCCAAGATGCTGGCGCACGATTTCCGCTACGGCCTCGGCCACCTCATCACCGGCGCCTTCTGGCACAACCTCACCGACAAGAGCATCCACATCACCACCGCCGATTCCGGCTGGGCCAAGTGCGGCTGGGGCAAGTTCTACGGCCAGTGGATCGCCGGCGCGGTCAACTTCATCTATGATTTCGACCGCTTCAACGCCCAGAAGATGCTTGCCATGCTGGCAAAGTACCATGTCACCAGCTTCTGCGCGCCGCCGACCATCTACCGCTTCCTCATCAAGGAGGATTTCAGCGGCCACGATCTCTCCGCCCTTCAGTGGGCCACCTGCGCCGGCGAGCCGCTCAACCCGGAGGTCTACAACCAGTTCTACCGCCTCACCGGCGTAAAGATCCACGAGGCCTTCGGCCAGAGCGAGACCACGCCGCTGCTCGTCACCCACAAGTGGATGGAGCCGATCCCCGGTTCCACCGGCGTGCCCAGCCCGCACTACCACATCCGCGTGGTGGACGCCACCGGGCGCGACGTGGAGCGCGGCGAGGAGGGCGAACTGTGCATCGACGTCTCCGAGGGCCGTCCCTGCGGCCTGTTCATGGGCTATTACAAGGACCCGGAACAGACGCGCTACGCCTTCCGCAACGGCATGTACCACACCGGCGACATGGTCTGGGCGGATGAGGAGGGCTACTACCACTTCATCGGCCGCGCCGACGACGTCATCAAGTCCTCCGGCTACCGCATCGGCCCCTTCGAGGTCGAAAGCGCCCTCATCAGCCACCCCGCGGTCATCGAGTGCGCCATCACCGGCGTGCCGGACCCCGTGCGCGGGCAGGTGGTCAAGGCCACCGTGGTGCTGGTCAAGGGCTACGAGCCGACGGAGGAACTGAAAAAAGAGCTGCAAAACCACGTCAAGCACGTCACCGCGCCCTACAAGTACCCGCGCATCGTGGAATTTGTCGATGAGCTGCCCAAGACGGTCTCCGGCAAGATCCAGCGCGCCCGCCTGCGCAAGCAGGACGCGGAAAAGGCCGGGAACTGACGAAAATGACATACCAACGCACGCGCGCGCCCATCCAACACGGCGCGCGCGAAGCGTAAACAGAAATCTGGGGGAAGGGAAATGCGCTTCAAAGCATTCGCACGCAAATTCTACCAGCGCTATCTGCTCGACGCCATGAGCGCCATGGCACTGGGCCTGTTCGCCTCGCTCATCATCGGCCTGATCCTCACGCAGCTTTCGATGATCCCGGCGCTGAAGTTTCTCGCCGACTATGGCGAGATCGTCTCCGCCTCCTCGCCGGTGGTGGGCGCGGCCATCGGCGTGGCCATCGCCTATGGCCTCAAAGTCGCGCCGCTGGCTATGTTTTCCTCCGCCGCCACGGGCGCGCTCGGCTATCAGCTCGGCGGCCCGGTGGGAGCCTACTTCGCCGCCGTGGTCGGCGCGGAACTGGGCAACCTCGTGGCGGGAAAGACCAAGGTGGACATCATCGTCGTGCCCATCGTCTCCATTGTCTCCGGCTGCTTCATTGCCACCTGGTCAGCCCCGGGCATCAACAACGCCGTCGCCGCCCTGCAACGCTTTCTGGAAATGGCTACCACGCTGCAGCCCATCCCCATGGGCATCATCGTCTCCGTGGTCTTCGGCCTGGCGCTGACCGCGCCCATCTCCTCGGCGGCGCTGGCGGCCATGGTCTTCACCGTGGCCGAGGGCGAAGTCATGGGCGAGGGCCTGCTGCTGGCGGCGGGCGCGGCCACGGCCGGATGCTGCGCGCAGATGGTGGGCTTCGCCGTGGCCAGCTATCGGGAAAACCGCGTCGCCGGCCTCATCGCGCAGGGCATCGGCACCTCCATGCTGCAGGTGGGCAACATACTCGCGCATCCGGCCATCCTCCTGCCGCCCACCATCGCCTCGGCCATCACCGGCCCCCTGGCGACAACGCTCTTTCAAATGAAGAACACCTCCGCCTCGGCGGGCATGGGCACCTCCGGCCTCGTCGGCCAGTTCGGCACATGGGCGGCGATGGCGGGGGAGAGCGGCGTGCTTTTCAAGATACTGCTTCTGCACATCGTCCTGCCCGCCGCCCTCACGCTGCTCATCTCCGAGTTCATGCGTAAAAAGGGCTGGATCAAGTTTGGAGATATGAAGCTCGACCTGTAAGACAGGCTGGCTCAATCCGCGTAGAGCAGATAATGGTCGCCATATTCTCCATGCCAATAGGCGAGCTGGCCGGGAATGCAGGAGATGAGGTCGGCAGAATCGACTTCTTCCCAAGTCAGCATCTGTCGGAGCGGGACAAATGTGCCGTCCACGGCCTTGAAGCGGCTGAGGATATAACAATCCTCCGGCGCGCCGCGCGCCTTGAGCAGGGAATATGCGTCCTGGGGGCTGTCAACGATGATGCGGTGAAAAAGCGACGGCTCCAGATACTGCTCAATATGCCAGAGAAAGTGGTCGCGCTTTTGCGGATGCGACAGCTCAAACAGCGCTCGTTCGCGCTTGCGCTTGATGACCATACCTTCCACGATCATGCGTTCGATGGCAGCGTTCATGCCCATTCCCTCCTATGAAAGACGGCGAAAGCACCCCAGCTCTCGCCGTCCTTTTATGCCTTTTGCGCCGCCACCAGCAGCATCATCGGCCTTCGCAGTTCGTCGAGCATGCCCTCCATGTCCAGCATGCGCTCCGGCGGCTGCGGCTCGACCACGCGGCGCAGTTGAAAGCCGCGCCTCAAAAGGCCGTCCAGTATGGTGGTCAGCGTGTGATGGTACTTGGTGACGCGCTCGCCGAGGAACACCGCCTCGCGCGCCCCCTCCAAAAAGTAGTTATCCACGGGGAAGTGGAGGATTTCGCCCTGTTCGTCGCGGTGCCAGTCCTGACTGCCGTAGGCGGTGAAGATGGGATGCTCGATGGAAAACACGAACGCCCCGCCCGGCGCGAGCCAGCGGTAGTTTTTTTCGACCATTCCGCCAAAGTCCGCCACGTAGTGCAGCGCCAGCGAACTGAGCGCGATGTCAAAGGCGGCCTCGGGGAAGTCCACGTCCTCCATGGCGGCGCGGATGTAGCGCGCATCGCCGCTCCCCGTCTTTTCCCGCGCCACAGCGAGCATCTTTTCGGAAATGTCCACACCCGTCACCGCCGCCGCGCCATGCTCCAGCGCGTAAATGCAGTGCCAGCCGTAGCCGCAGCCCAAATCCAACAGGCGTTTACCGGTAAAATCGGGCAGCAGCGTGCGCAGCGTCTCCCATTCGCCCGCCGCCTCCAGACCATATTGCGAGCGCGGCATCTGGCTGTACTTTTCAAAAAACACCGGGTCGTCGTAGCGGTCTTCCTTCATGGCCCTTTACGCTTCCTCCCAGCCGCTGCTCTTTTCCACCGCGCGGTGCCACTGGCGCAGCAGGTGGCGGCGGGTGGCTTCGTCCATGTTGGGCACGAACTCGCGCTCGCTCCTTCCCAGACCGCGCAGCTGCTCGTCGCTCCACAGCCCCACGGCGCGCCCGGCCAGCATCGCCGCGCCCAGCGCCGTGGATTCGATGACCGCCGGGCGCTGCACGCGCGTGCCGAGGATGTCGGCCTGAAACTGCATGAGAAAGTCGTTGGCGCTCGCCCCGCCGTCCACGTGCAGCACGTTCAGGCGCGTGGAGCTGTCGCGGCTCATGGCCTCCAGCACGTCCGCGGACTGGTAGGCGATGGCCTCCAGCGCCGCGCGGACGATGTGCGCTTTGCCCGTGCCGCGCGTAAGGCCGACGATGGTGCCGCGGCTGTACATGTCCCAGTGCGGCGCGCCCAGCCCGGTGAAAGCGGGCACGAAGTAGACGTTGCCGTTGTCGGCGATGGAGGTAGCCAGCGCCTCGGACTCCGCCGCCGAGGCGATCAGCCCCATCTCGTCGCGCAGCCACTTGACCACCGCCCCGGCCACGAACACGCTGCCCTCAAGGGCGTAGCGCGCCTGCCCGTCGAGTTGCCAGGCAATGGTGGTGATCAGATCGCTGACGGACTTGACCGGGTGCAGCCCCGTGTTCATCAGCAAAAAGCAGCCCGTGCCGTAGGTGTTTTTCGACATGCCAGGGGCAAAGCAGCCGTTGCCGAAGAGCGCCGATTGCTGGTCGCCCACCAGCGCCGCCACGGGGATCTCCCGCCCAAGCACGCGCTTGCCGAGCATGCCGACCACGCCGGAGGTGTCCACCACCTTGGGCAGCACCTGCGCGGGGATGTCCATGGCGCGCAAAAGCACCTCGTCCCAGCGATGTTCGTAGATGTTGTAGAGCATGGTGCGGGCGGCGTTGGTGGCGTCGGTCACGTGCGGATGCCCGGCGCAGAGACGATTGGCCAGAAAGCTGTCCACCGTGCCAAAGCACAATTCGCCCTTTTCGGCGCGGGCGCGCGCATCCGGCACCGTGTCCAGCAGCCACTGCAATTTGGTGCCGGAAAAGTAGGCGTCGGGGATCAGCCCCGTGCGGTCGCGCACGACGTTGCCCAGCCCATCGCGCTTGAGTCGCTCGATGAGCGGCGCGGTGCGGCGGCACTGCCAGACGATGGCGTTGTGGAGGGGCTTTTGCGTCTCGCGCTCCCACAGAAGCGTGGTCTCGCGCTGGCTGGTGATGCCCACGGCCGCGATGTCCTTGAGGGACACGCCGCTTTTTTCCACCGCCGCGCGCGCGGCGTCCACCTGGCTTTGCAGGATGTCCTCCGGGCGGTGTTCCACCCAGCCGGGCTTGGGGTAGAGCTGGGGAAATTCGATGCCGTGCGAGGCCACCGGCGCGCCCTTTTCGTCAAAAAGCACCGCGCGGGAGCTGGTCGTCCCCTGATCGAGCGCCAGAATGTACTTCATGCGCCATTCCCTCCTTTGATGCGCACGCCAAAGATGCGCTTTCCGCGCGTGCCGACCACGAGCATGTCCTCAAACACGGCCGGCGAGCCTTCGATGTTGCCCTCCAGATCGCAGATGCTGATGATGTTCCCCGTGCGCCCGTCGTAGATGCGCAGCGCGCCGGAGGAACTGCCCACCAGCACATAGCCCTTGCCGCTTTCGTCGTACACGCACACCGGCGAGGACCAGCCGCCCGAGCCCATGGGCACGCGCCAGACCACCTCGCCGCTTTCCTTGTCCACGGCCAGCAGCGTGGCGCCGTCGTCCGGCGTGCGCGTCATGTGGGCGAAGATGAGGTCGCCCAGGTCGCCCTTGCCCAGCGCCGGGGTGGCGAAGGAACCGCCCTCGTTGTCCGGCGAGGTATATACCCGCACCGCCAGTTTCCAGAGCATTTGCCCTGTAAGGGCGTCGATCTTGCGCAGATAGGCGTTGTTGTCGCGCCCGGCGGAGTGTTCAAGCTCGGTGGCGGTGTAGAGCGCCACGGTGCCGTCGTCCTCCTGTTCCAGTACGATGGTGGCGTCCGTATCGTCGCCCACGTCGCCCGCCCACACGCAGGTGAGCGTGTTGAGGTCCACGCACTGCAACAGGCCGGAATTGTCCACAAAGTAGCCGTAGTGGTCGTAGACGGCCAGCGAGTTCTCCATGCCCGGCTGATCGGAAATGGCCGAGCGGAACACATAGCGGTCCACCTCGGGGGCGATGGAGATGGTGCCCGCCTCCGGGTCGTAGTCCGTGTTGAGCTTCACCAGATAGAGGATGGCGTTTTCGCCCACCTGCAGCATGGTGTCCGTCTCGCCGTCCACGAGCGGCGCGGCGTCGAAGGCGTACCAGGAGCGCTGGGCGAAGGGGTCGTCGCCGTCGAGGAAAAACAGCAGGCTCTGGTCGATGAGGCTGAAGATGCGCGTGCCGATGTCCACCGAGCGCCCGTTCACCTCGGGGATGCCTTGCCCCACGTAGAGCAGCGGGTAGCCGCGCGGGTCCACGGTGACGCTGCCCTTGATGGGCGCGCCGACGTTGATGGCCGGGCGCGTGGCCTGCCCGTCGTAGAGGTCGAGGAAGTAGATGCGCCCGTCCAGCGTGGCGTAGATGACCTCGGTCAGCGGCCCGCCCTGCTTTTCCTCGCGCACGTTCATCGTGCGCACGACCTCCTCCGGCCAGCGCACGATGGCGCACTGCCCCGTCCAGCCCACGCCGCCCCAGTCGTCGATCTGGCTGATGGCCACGCTCCAGACGATCTCTAGCTCCTTGGGGTCGTTCGGGATATTGCCGTAGGCGGCGCTGTCGCGGTAGTTGTTGCCGCGGAAGGTGGTCACGCCCTCCACGGCGCTGTATTCGCCGGAAAGGCCCATGTGTATCTGCGGCGTGCGCGCGTAGCTGTCCACGCGCGTGCCGTTTTGCACGGCGATGCTCTCCAGCCGCAGCCGTTCCAGCGTGTCGGGCGCGGCCTGCGCCGGGTAATGGCCGGGGCCGGGCGTGGCCGTTGGCTTCGGCGTGACTGTGGGCGCGTTCGTCGGCACAACGACGGAAGCAAACGCCTCCGGCGTAGCGACAGGCGTGGGGGATGGAGTGGGCGCAACACCCGTTTCCGGCGCGCCGTCGCCCAGAAGGGCGCGCAAAAGCAGCGCCAGCAGAATGAGCAGCGCCACGACGATCGCCGCGAACACCGCCACGCCGGCAGACGGCTTTCCGCCCCCACGCTTGCCCTTGCGAGGCGGCTGTCCGTTGCGCGGCGCTTTTCCCGGATGCGCCGTCAGCCCCTTGCGCAGGGCCTTTTTCGCGCGCGGCGACTCTTTTTCGCGGGACGGCTGTTTCCCGCCCCGGTGCGCCTGTGCGTCCGCCATGCCCCTTCCCTCGCCTTCAGGCGTTCCGGCGCGCGGCTGGGCGCGCCAAAACGCAGGATGAAAAAGGCGGGCCGCCAAAGCTGTGCGCTATGATGACCCGCCCATGGTACAGACCTCAGGCCGCCGGAGCCACCGGAGCCAGACCAGACTGCGCGTCGGCGGCGTCCGCCTGCGCGCCATCGGGCTGCGTGGCGTCCGCCTCCGCGCCCACGTTCGCGTCCGCCGCCTCGTCCTGACCGGCGTCGGCAGCGCCGTCCTCCGGCGTGACGGTCTCGTCCGCCGCGTCGTCCTCGACGGCCACGAACAGCATATCGCTCACCGCCGGCGACCAGTCATGCACCGCGTCGCGCACGCCGCTGATGTCGATGGTGCCGGTGAAGTGCAGCAGATTCATGCCCACCACGATGATGATGAGGGCGAGCAGGATCCAGAACACGGTCTTGAAGAAGCCGAGCAGATAATGGCCGAACGAACGGCGGTCATCATCGTAGTCGTCATCGTCGTAATCATCCTCATAATCGTCGTCGTAGTCGTCGTAGTCGTCCTCGTCGTCGTAGTCGTCAAAATCGCCATAGGGATCGCGACCTCTGCGAGAGGAATGGCCGCGATGACGACCGTGGCGGGAGCGGACGGGCTCGTCGTCGTAATCGTCGTCCTCGTCGTCATAATCGTCGTCGTAGTCATCCTCGTCGTCATAGTCGTCGCGGCGGCTCTTGCGGGAGGAACGCTTTTTCGGCGGCTCGTCGTCGTAATCGTCATCTTCGTCCTCGTCGTCGTAGTCGTCGCGGCGGCTCTTGCGGGAGAGACGCTTTTTCGGCGGCTCGTCGTCGTAATCGTCATCTTCGTCCTCGTCGTCATAGTCGTCGCGGCGGCTCTTGCGGGAGGGACGCTTTTTCGGCGGCTCGTCGTCGTAATCGTCGTCTTCGTCCTCGTCGTCATAGTCGTCGCGGCGGCTCTTGCGGAAGGGACGTTTTTTCGGCGGCTCGTCGTCGTAATCGTCGTCTTCGCCCTCGCCGTCTTCGTCCTCAGGCGCTTCTTCCTCCAGACGCAGACGCGCCCTTTCCGCACGGCGCTGTGCGCGGCGGGAGATGGGCGGCTCAAGCTCCGCCTCGTCTTCCTCCTCGTCCCCGCTGTCGAACAGGGAGACGGGCGGCTCTATGCTCCTGTTGGCGGCGGTGCGCTCGCGGGAGATGGGCATGAACTCGCGCGTTGGCTCGTCATCGCTTTCCGCATCCTGCGCGACCGGCTCGGCTTTGAACCGTACATCTTCCGCCGCCGCAGCCTCCTGACGCTTCTGCAATTCGCGGCGCTCCTTGCGCGAGAGCGTGCGCTCGCCCAGCCCTTCGGCCATCAGCTGCGTCATCTCGGTATCGACGGTTTCCACTTTGCGGGGTTCCTGCATGCTGATCTCTCCTTCCGTCAGCTGGCGATCCACGTAGGAAGCAAAGTCATCGTCGTTGGAGTCTTCCTCGTCTTCCTCGTCCTCTTCATCCTCGTCGTCATCGTCGGCGCGATCGACGAACAGATGCAAAAAGCGCGTCAGGCCGCTTTCGGCAGGCTCCTCTTCGTCCTCGTCATCGTCCTCGACGTCCTCATCGTCTTCCTCATCGAGCATATCGCCTTCCTCATCCGCTTCGTCTGCGGCCGGCATGGCGATAGCGGGGGGTTCGTCATCCGCCGGAACGTCGAAGATGTCGTCCACATCCGCAGCGGGCGCCTCTGCCGGCGCGTCGGGGATGGACTCTGCCGGGGTCTCGACAGCCTCTGCATCCTCGATCACCGCCTGACCCTCGTCGTCTTCCTCGTCCTCGGCGTCGTAGTCCTCGTACTCCTCGTTCTCGCTGGCGTGCTTGCGGCGCAAACGGTCGCCGATGGCGTTGCGGGAACGGGAGAGGAAGGAGAGGATGGAGCCGAAGGGATTGGGATCGACCGGTTCATCCGCGCCGTCGTCCTCGGCGTCGTCCTCGGCGTCATCCTCGGCGTCGTCGTATTCGTCGTCGTATTCGTCGTACTCGTCCGCCGCGTCCATCGCCGCCTCGTCGGGCGCAGTGTCCGCCCCGGCTTCGGGCACGTCCTGCACAGAAACGTCCGCGGGCGTTTCGGGCACATCCTGCGCAGGCATGGCTTCAGGCGCCTTCTCCACGGGCGCGACAGGCCGCGCTGTCTCCTGCGCGGGCATGACGGCTTCCGCCGCTTCCTGCGTGGAGGCGTTCACGCGCCCTGTGTTTTCCTGTGCTGCGTCGGCGCCGTTTGCGGGCTGCTCCGCCTTTTTCTGCGGATGCCGGCTGCGAAACCGCTCGTGCCGTTCAACGAGCAGATCATAATCCAGATCGGGGCGATTTTCCCTGTTTCGTGCCATAGAAATGACCGCCTCTCTTTTCGCCTCGCCGCGCGAGGCTGCTTGCCGCACGTTTTCAGGTGAAAAGCGGCAGCGTTACACAAATACTATTATATCACATTCTGTCAATAAGGCAAGAGCGCGGGGCGGGAATGGCGCCAAATACCAGAAAACTTCACGCATTCTTGCCCCAAATGCCGCCCGCGCCCCGTGCATGCCCGCAAACAGGCGCGCATAGGCTCGACTGGGAGGTGCAGTGTATGTTGCGCAACGATTACCGCCGGGCGCTGATCATGTTCCGCTCGCTCGAACAGGGATACAGCGGGCACGCGCGCCTGGAGCGGCGAACATTGATGGGAACGCTGTGTCTGACCGCCTGCGCGCCGGGGGCGGCAGCGCTCTGCGCGGCGCTGGCGGGACGGCGGGGAAACGACTACTTTGCCGCTCCGCTCGGAGCCCTGCGCCGAGACAGCCGCGGCCAGTATTCCCTCATTGCCTCGTTCGACCCGAGAAACATCGAGGGCAGGGAATTGGAAGAATACCAGCTTCTGGTGATTGTCGATGCCGGCGATCCCTGCCGGCTGGTCCTCTCCGGCAACGTCTGCGGCTCGGTGCAGATGGACTGGGAGCGCGTGCGCCGCGCCGCCTGCGCCCTCTTCGTGCCGGGCGCGAACGCCCGCGCGGGTCAGAGCGCGGAAGACCAGCCGCTGCCCGCCGAAGACGCGCCCGCCGCCGAGCCGCCCTCCGACAACGTCTACGCGGACGCGCCCGCCGCCGAGCCGTCCTCCGACAACGCCTGTGTGGACGCGCCCGCCGTGGAGCCGCCCTCCGAAATCGGCTTCGCGGACGCGCCCGCCGTGGAGCCGCCCTCCGACATCGGCTTCGCGGATGCGCCCGCCGTGGAGCCGCCCTCCGACAGCGGTTTCGCGGACGCGCCCGCCGTGGAGCCGCCCTCCGACAACGCCTACGCAGACGCGCCCGCCGTGGAACCTTCTTCCGCCGCCCCGCCCGCCGCGCCGCCTGCGGGGGAACACCCGCTCGACCCCTCGCGGCCATGGCCGCAGCCTTTCGAGGCGGTGCGCGCCCTCTTTTCCGGCGGGGAATGGATGGAAGAACCGCCGCTGGCGGGCTACGCGTTCGTGCGCGCGTCCCTGACCGACAGTTCCGCCGCCCCCTGGGTGGCCATCGGCGTGCGCGCGGAGGACGGCATGCCTGTGCAGGTGGTCTACGCGTTCCCCGCAGATGAGGACGAGACGCCGCCCGCCGGGCTGGAAGACTGCATCCGCTTCAGCGGCGCGCGGGAGTGGTGGCTGCGTTTCGAGCCGGCGCAGGACGCCCCGTGACCCGGGCGCGAAAGCCTCCATAGCCTTTCACGGGGGAAAAGGCGCGCATCCGGAAGGATTTTTCTCCCACAGCGGCGAAAAGAGCAACAGCAAGCAACGAAGGAGGGCCAGCCATGGGCTTCAATGAAAGCACCCACGCCTTTATCGCCGCACGCTACTTCCGCCGCATGCAGACGGCCTTCGGCGAGCGCGCCGAACCGGCGTTCGTCCACGCCGTGCAGTATTACGCGCACCAGCGCGGCCGCCGCATGGCCCAGCGCGCCATCCGCGACGGAGCGCCGCTCACGTTCACCAATTTTCTGCGCTATGGCGAACTGAAAATGACCGACGAGGTCGAACCGACGCAGCGCGCGCTCGTCAGCCGCGCGCCGGACTACGAGCTGCACATCACCGCCTGCCCGTGGCACGCGCAATTTGCGCGCATGGGCTGTCAGGACGCGGGCGCGGTCTACTGCCGCTATATCGACGAGGCGCTCTGCCGCGGCTTTTCGCCGGACATACCCTTTGAGGCGCTCTCCAGCCTCAACAGCGCCGACCGTTGCGTCCACCGCGTGCGCGGCGCGGGGCTGGAGGCTTCGCCGGACGAACCGCCCATGGAGGCATATAAAAAGGACTTCTCTTACCACTGCGGCCACCTCTACTGGTCGCTTCACGAGGTGGTCTGCGCCATCTTCGACGCCGGGGGCGAGGCGGTCGCCGCCGGAGTGCTTGCGGACGTGGCCGACGCCTATGGCGCGCCGATGGCCGGCGAACTGTCCGCCTGGCGAAACACGAACTTCAACGTCTGCTGAACAAAAAAGCGCTCCCCACCGCGCCGTTTTCGACGCGCGGGGAGCGCTTTTGCGCGCAGTCCGCCTTACGGCAGCGACAGCGTCACGCGCACGTCGCCGTCGCCGAGAGCCTCTTCCCAGCCGTCCAGCGCCTCGACGCGGGCCAGATGCGTGTAGCGCCAGGCGTTGGAACCGTAGAAAAGGACGATCTGGGCGCCCTGATAGAGGACGATGTCGCCCGCCTGTGTGGTCGTCTGTTGATCCTCGGCGGGCAGCTCAAAGCCCAGCGGGCCGACCTTCTCAAAGCCGCCGTAGTCGCGCAGTTCCAGAGTCAGCGGCCCCTCCGCCAGCCTGTCCGCCAGCGCCCTTGCCGCCGTGCCGTCCGCCAGCGTTGCAGAAAAGACCTGATCCCCGATCCTCACTTCCATGACCATCGCTTCATCCTCCATCGTTTCCACTGCCGGGGCGGGGGAGGGGACAGCTTCCGCCGTCTCCCCTACGCAGCCGCCCAACGGCAGCGTCAGCAACAGGGCGCATGCGCAAAGCGCCAGACGTTTTTTCAGCAATGACATCACCCCATCTTTCCGATCTGACGGTTTCACCGCCTGCGATAAGTATACGTCCGGCGTGCGTAAAGTGCAAATACTTATCCTTTATCCATTTCCATAACCAATGTTGATACCTTTCGCGCTAAAGCCCCATCTCCTCCTCCGCCATGCGCACAAGTTCGCTCAGGCGCATGTCCATCGCCTGTGCGAGTTTCCAGAGCGTCTCCACGGTCGGCCGCTTGGCGCCGTTCTCGATCATCGCCAGATGACTGCGCGCGATGCCCGCCAGCCCGGACAGCACTTCCTGTGAAAGCCCTCTCTGCGTCCGCAGCCGTCCCAGCAGCCGCGCCATGACCATTGCGTTGTATTCCATCGTTCGTTGCCCCTTTCTGAAGGTGTTCCTTCACAAAAGGGCTTGTTGTTTTCGCGAACGCCGCGCGGAGAACTTGTCAGCCGCGGGCGACAAAAAAGCGCGCGCGGCGCGGTATACTGTTCGCATCGACAGGATTGGAGGGGTACCAATGAAAAAACTGCTCTGCGTACTGGCAGCGGCTTGCCTGTTGCTGGGAGCGGCGGGCGCGTTCGCCGAAGCGCCAGCCGCAAGCGCCGCGCCCGATGACGAACTTACCGCGCATTTTGCCGAAGCGCCGGATTTCAGCGCCTTGTCCGACGACGAACTCATCGCGCAGCTCGCCGCCCTGCAAAGCGAGATCGTTGCGCGCGACATCGAAAAGACCGCCACCCTGACCGCCGGGACCTACATCGGCGGCCGCGACATCCCCGCCGGGGACTACATACTCGCCAGCGCGGGCGAGGAGGGCGACGCCGGCATCGTCTCCCTGCGCTCCGTGGACGACCCCGAGGACGAATATCCCTCAAAGCTCTATGAGTTCAACTTCGCCTCGGAGGGATACACCGTCTACATCACCGTGGAGGAGGGCGACGAGCTGGTCGTGCCCTATCCCTACACGCTGACCGTCTCCGCGGGCGTGAAGTTCGAGTAAAGACGCCGCGTGGACGAACAAAACAGGGACGCCCATCATCCGGGCGTCCCTGTCAGAGCGCTGACAAAGCCCACAACCGCAAAAATCGCTCTGATATATAAAAAAATCAGAAACGATTTTTGCTTCCTGCAGGTGGATTTGCCGAGCCCTTCGGGATCGACAAATCCAGTCGCCCTTGGCGACAAATTTTGCCGCAGGCAAAATTTCAGACCGTTGACAAACCTCAGTCAACGGTCACTTTTTTGAAAAAACCGAAAAGAACCGAAAAAACCAAAAGGAAAAAGCCCCCCTCACGTCGAATATAAATACATCAACACAACCAGAAAGAAAACCAGGCGGTGAAGGGAATGCTCAAGCAGCGGCGGGAGAAGCAGCAGCAAATGGAGCTGGTGATCATGGAACAGATGGTGCCGGAGGATCACTTTCTGCGAAAAGTAGACCGTGCGGTAGACTTCAGCTTCATCTACGATCTGTGTGCGCCGCTGTATTGCGCGGACAACGGCCGGCCCGCCATCGATCCGGAGATACTGTTCCGGATGCTGCTGGTGGGGTA
>DVOU01000072.1:0-17159 GCA_018713365.1 Candidatus Pullichristensenella excrementipullorum | reverse complement strand
CTCAGACATATCCACGACCTCCTTGTGGTAAGCAAGACGATGATGGGTTCATTATACCACGTCCATGGGCAAACGAACAGCGCTTTTCCGGTAAAATGTGCGCGCGGCGCGGGCGCAAAAACGGCGCGCGGGGCGGCAGAATCCGCATATCCCGCGCGCCGGACGGTGCGTTCAGCGCATGCCGGTGTAGCTGTCCATCCAGGTGATGGCCTGCACGTTGGAGAGGGAGGCGACCTTGCGGATGACCGCGTCGGCGGCCTCGCCGCTCAGGGGCGTGGGCTGATAGTTGTTGGTCGAGTTTACCGAACTGATGGAGCAGGGAATGATATTGATGCCGCCGTCAACGACCTCCCCCGCGCCGTTGATGGCGAAGGTCTGTTGGAAGATCATCGTATCCTTGTCGTCAGGATTGGAATTGCCGCCGAAGCAGAAGTTGCCGAGGCTGTAAACGATGTACTTGCCCTTGTACTGCTCGAGCCCGCCCAGTATGTGCGGGTGATGGCCGAGCACGAGATCCGCACCGGCGTCGATGAGGGCGTGGCCGTAGCGCTCCTGCGCGGAAGTGGGTTCGGCGCGCAGTTCCTCGCCCCAGTGCATGGAGACGATGACGATGTCGCTTCCCGCCTTTTCCTCGCGCACGCGCGCGGCGACCTCGTCGGCGCTGTAATCCCACTCCGTAAAGGCGAGGAAGCAGACGCGCACGCCGTCCTTTTCCTCATACCAGGCGTTTTTGTAGCCCGCCGCGCCCATGCCCGCGTTCATGACGTTGGCGGCGGTGTCGTTGAGGCCGCCCTCCTTGAAATCGAGGGCGTGGTTGTTGGCCAGCGTGCAGACTTCGACGCTGGAGCCGGAGAGGATCTGCACGTATTCCGGGCGGCCGCGGAAGTTGAACTGACGGCCGGCGCGCTCGGAGGTGCGCGTGGTCAGCGGGCCTTCGAGGTTGACGACGGTGAAATCGTCCGCGGAAAAGATGTCCCGCACGTTGGCGAAGAAGTAGTCCGGGCCGTTTTCGCTCGCGTAGCCGGCAAAGCGCTCGCTGCTGCTGCCGCCCACGTCGCCACCCAGCGTGCAGTCCCCCACCGCCGAGATGAGGATGGTGGTCTTTGTCAATTCGTCCTCGCTCTCAAGGACGGGGACCTGCGCCGGCATCTGCGCCTGTGGAGCGGCGGTCGCGTCGGCAAAGTTGCCCTCGAACGGCGTGGGCGACGGCGTTGGTGCATCGGACGGTCCATCCGACGGCAGGGGTTCGTCCGACGGCAGGGGTTCGTCCTGCGGCAACAGTTCGTCCTGTGGCAACAGTTCGTCCTGTGGCAACAGTTCGTCCTGCGGCAACAGTTCGTCCTGCGGCAACAGTTCGTCCTGCGGCAACGGTTCGTCCGCGCTGTCTGCCGCTTCCTGCGTGTCCGTCGCGGCGGACGCCTCGGGCAGGTCCGTTGGCGCGGGCGTCGCCGTCTCATGGACAGCCGCGGCCGGCACGCTCTCGTCGCGCGGGGGCAAGAGACCGGGAATGAGATCGAAATAGACGGCGAGCAGGCAGAGGATGGCCGCCGTCAGCGCGGCGCACACGCCGATGGTCAGCCGCCTGCCGCGCTGCTCGGCAAGGCGCTCGTCCGCCGCGTGGCGCGCGGCGCGGGAGTTGTCAGATGTATTCATATCGCTGCCATGCGCTCGCGCCGGCATGCGGCGAAGCGCCTCACTTTCTTTGGTATGATCTGCTGTTGGTATGCGCAACGCCCCCAGCGCGTCGCGTGAGGGCGTTGTGCCGGGAAAGGTCAGGGCGCGACCGTCGTTTCCGGCGCGGGCGTGACCTCCGGCGCGATGGAGGGGCTGGCCGAGGCGGCCGCCTGCTGCGCGCTATGGTAGCTGTTGGCGGCGTTGATGGCCACGGAGGCGCCAAAGCCGATGACGAAGACGATCAGCATCCAGCGCTGGGCCACGGGCATGCGCTTTTCGATCTTGCGCTCGACAAAGCGCGGTATCCACACCATGATGACCAAGGCGATGACGAAGCTCCACAGGCTGGTGCCGTTTTCCTCGCCCGGGATGGGGATGATGAGCGCCAGCGCCGCCAGAGCGCCCATGACGATGCCGAAGATCGCCTGCGCGCGGCGGAACTGCTTGTCGTCCATTTGGGCGACGAAGTTGTAGAGCTTGCCCTTGCTCTCCTCCTTGTCCTCCTCCAGCATGGGGAGTTCGTCGTCCTCAAGGGGGATATCCGGGATCGTGCCCGGCGCCTGTTCCGGCTGCGGGGGCAGGTCCTCCGGCCCGATGCTGGGGAACTGCACGGCGGTGACCACCGGCTCCTGTTTCTCCGGCTCCTGCCCGATGGGCTGTTCCTGCGCGCCTTCCGCCTGCGGGGCGTCCTGCGCGGCGGGCTGATCCTGGGTATCCTGCAACTCTTCCCGGTCGATGGTGTCGGACAATTGAAACTCCTCCGTTCACAATATGCTCGCTTGTATCATAACACGAAACACGGCTGGACGCAAGAGAATTTTCTTTATGGGGTCCCCTCCCCGCCGTCGCGCGCGGGCGCGCAATTTTGTGCAATATTTTCCCGTTTTTCAACTTGACAAGCGCCCCGGATGCGTGTATAATATCTCATGTCGCTTGGGAACAGCGGCACAATATCTGGGTGTAGCGCAGTTTGGTAGCGTGCTTGAATGGGGTTCAAGAGGCCGGAGGTTCAAATCCTCTCACCCAGACCAGTCAAAAGCCCTCGAAAATGCCTGAAAGCAAAGGCTTTTCGGGGGTTTTTCCATTGCCTTGGATAGGCTCGCTACTAAGATCTATAGCCTAAAATAGCTGATTTAGCAAGAATTTGTGTGTCAGAACATGTTTCTAAATTGCTTCTGTCGAGCCATTATGGAATGGCCAAAAAGCACCGCTGTGCGGCGGTGCAAGTTCGATCGATTCGGTTTTCAAATCCCGGTTGTTACAGGAACGCTATCGTAATACAGTCTGTCTGGGCAAATATCCTGTCCGCCGTCCCACTCGATGGACAGACCTGCGACATGGACAGTGTTAAACACACCGGCATCCTTCAGTTGCGAAAACCATTCGCCATGAAGATATGGTTTCACATCAAAAATCCTTGTTTCTCCGTTGTTGAAACCGACTTTCAATGTGAAATTCTCTCCGGGTTCTACGGTCACAGCTCTTGGCCGCATGATCTCCACCTCATTTATCATCTATTGCGGGAATTTCCTCGAACGGCACATAGTCGCCGCTTTCGATCTCCTTCTCCGCTTTCTTGACGCGCACGGCTTCTTCCGGCGTGAGTTTTGTAAAGTCAGGGTCCCACGCCAATACCAATTTCTTGACAAGCTCGAATGCGAGGTCTTGATCAGACGGAGGCAACATGTTCACCATCTGCGCAACAAGAACAGCCTTTTCGGACATATTGTCAGCCTCCTCGCCTGTCACTTGTATGTCGCCTCCGCTCAACGCAAAGAGAAATCGCTCGCATCGGGAAATTTCCGGGGGCCTGTTGTGCGTTCGCCTTGCGCGCGGCGCGCTATTCTTCATCCAAATGGGTGCGGCTGCCGCCGAAAATTCCGGGCGTGGTGTCGCCCACTTTCCTGCCCTTGCTGTCGTAGTGGGTCATGCCGCCAAAGAGGCCCGGGGCGCTGTGGCCGATCCTGCGGCCCTTGGCGTCGTAGTCGTTCGTGCCGCCAAAGAAGCTCTGACGGCTCTCGCCGACGCGCTTTCCCTTGGCGTCGTAGTGGATGGTGTCGCCGAAAAGGCCGGGGCGGCTCTCGCCGATCCTGCGGCCATGTTCATCGTAGTGGACCATGCCGCCAAAGAAGCCGGGGCGGCTGGTGATCTTCTTCGCCATCGCTTTTCCTCCTTTGCCTGTCCGTGGTCGTTCTTTCCTTTGATTATATCATAACATGCGCCGCGGGCGCTGTCCATGGGTTTTGTCTGAAATATGCGTTGCGCCGCCCGCAGTGTCGCCGCTGGCGTGCCAAGATTAAAAATCGCCCGTTCCCGGCGCTTTGGGCCGCGATGTGTTCCCTTTTGCGAAAAAGTATGCTATAATCATGGCAACATACGCACAAGGAGGCAAGCGATGGACATCTTTGCCAAGTGTTCCAATTACATCTACGCCAACGAGCTGCGCGCGCGGGGGCTGTACCCGTACTTCCACGCGCTGGAAACGCGGCAGGGCCCGGAGGTCGTCATGGAGGGCAAGCGCCGCATCATGCTCGGCTCCAACAACTACCTGGGCCTGACCACCTGCCCGGAGGTGCTGGAGGCCGGTCTGAAGGCGCTCGAACAGTACGGCACGGGCTGTTCCGGCTCGCGCTTCCTCAACGGCACCCTGAAGCTGCATCTGGAGCTGGAGACGGAACTGGCCGACTTTCTCCACAAGGAAGCCTGCTGCACCTTCTCCACAGGCTTCCAGTCCAACCTCGGCATCATCTCGGCGCTGGTGGGGCATGGCGACTATGTACTCTGCGACAGGGAGAACCACGCCAGCATCTACGATGGCTGCCGTCTCTCCTATGGCCGCATGCTCACCTATGGCCACAGCAACATGGAGGAACTGGAGATACAGCTTGCAAAGGTACCCGAGAGCGCCGGTTGCCTCATCGTCACCGACGGCGTGTTCAGCATGGGCGGCGACGTGGCGAAACTCCCGGAGATCGTCGCTCTGGCGCGCAGGTACGGCGCGCGCGTGATGGTGGACGACGCCCACGGCCTCGGCGTGGTCGGCGAGGGCGGGCGCGGCACGGCCAGCCTCTTTGGGCTCGAGGACGAGGTGGACGTCATCATGGGCACGTTCTCCAAGTCTCTGGCCAGCCTTGGCGGCTATGCCGTGGCCAGCGAGACGGTGATCGACTACATCCGCCACAATTCCCGCCCCTTCATCTTTTCCGCCTCCATCCCCCCGGCCAACGCCGCGGTGGCGCTGGCGGCGCTGCGCTACCTGCGCGGCCATCCCGAGATCGTGGACAGGCTCACCGCGCTTTCCTCCTACATGCGCCGGGGCCTGAAGGCGCGCGGCGTGCCCATCATCGAATCGAACACGCCCATCATCCCCATCTATACATACACCGCGGAAAATACTCTAATGAAGGCAAAGCGCGTCTATGAAAAGGGCGTCTATGTCAACACCGTGTTGCCCCCGGCGACGGCGGCGGACAAGTGCCTGTTGCGCACCAGCTACATGGCGACGTTGACGGAAGAACTGCTGGACGAGGCCATCGAGGTCTTTGCCGGCGAACTTGCGGAGGTGGGTGTATGAACCGCGTGGCCATCGTCACCGGCGGCACCAGCGGCATTGGTCTTGCCACGGCCAGAGCGTTGAAGGACGCGGGCGTGAAGGTCTACGTATTCAGCCGCCACGCCGCGTCGCTGGAAGGTCTTGACCACATCGTCGCCGACGTGTCTGACGAGGCAAGCGTCGCCGCCGCCATCCGCGAGGTATACGCGCGCGAGGGGCGGCTGGACATACTGGTCAACAACGCCGGTTTCGGCATCTCCGGCGCGGCGGAGTTTACGCAGAACGCCGACGCCAAGCGCCTGCTGGACGTCAACCTCTTCGGCATGGTCAGCGCCACCAAGGCCGCGTTGCCGCTGATGCGCGCGCAGGGCGGCGGGCGCATCGTCAACATAAGCTCCGTGGCCGCGCCGCTGGCCATTCCCTTTCAGGCGTGGTATTCCGTCTCCAAGGCGGCGGTCAACGCCTACACGCTGGCGCTTTTCAACGAAGTCAAGCAGTTTGGCATCAGCGTCTGCGCGGTGATGCCCGGCGACATCCGCACCGGCTTCACCAGCGCGCGCGAAAAGAGCCACGCCGGAGACGACGTTTACAAGGGCCGCATCGCCCGCTCCGTGGCAAAGATGGAAAAGGATGAGGAAAACGGCATGGCCCCCGAGGTGGCCGGGCGCTTCCTCGCCCGCGTGGCGCTGAAAAAGCGCGTCAAGCCCTATTACGCCATCGGGCTTTCCTACAAGTTTTTCGTGCTGCTCTCGCGCATCCTCCCCATCCGCCTCATCGGCTGGCTGCTGGGGCTTCTGTATGCGGGGGAATAAAGTCTGTTCCGGGTGGCAGGCCGCTGCGTGCGGTCTTTCAGTATTTTATAGTTGACTTTCGATATATATTATGCTATAATCGTGCTGTCAGAGGTGATGGGACGATGCGTGGAAAATGGAGAGGGATCCTTCTCGCCCTGTTGCTCGCGGTCATATCGCTGTTGAGCGGTTGCATGGATGAGATGCACCTTGCAGGGCTTTACTTTGGGGAAAACTGGGTGCTGGAGCTGGGAGACAGCTATGAGATCCAATGTATCGACGGGGAAAACCGGCTCGCGCGCATCGGGGAGGATGAAAGGATAACGGTGCTGGCGCGGGGCGTCGAGGCGGTGTGCAGCAAAGAGGGATGGCTGCTGGCGCGCGGGGAGAACGACGGCCCTTACTGGCTCATCGACACGACGGGGGACGTCATTCATGGCCCCTTTGCCGGGGCAGACGCCTTTGAGACCGCCTGCGCGGAGCTTGATGTGCCCACGGACGGCGCGTGGACATCGCTGCAGAGCCTGCCGGAGGACGCGGTATTTGTCTTCCTGCGCATCTACGACGAGGCCACCGCCCGGGAGCTTGCCGCGCTGGACTACCCCGGCGCGGAACGCTTTTCGCCCGAGGACTGCCTCTATATCGACACGCACCGTGACTTCCTCAACGGCGACGGGGACACCTTCGCCCGCCTGCGCTTTTCCCCGGAGGACGGCGCGGCGCTGGAACGGGTGCTGGCGG
Source organism: Candidatus Pullichristensenella excrementipullorum (assembly GCA_018713365.1). Taxonomy (GTDB): domain Bacteria; phylum Bacillota; class Clostridia; order Christensenellales; family Aristaeellaceae; genus Pullichristensenella; species Pullichristensenella excrementipullorum. The sequence goes on along the minus strand of DVOU01000072.1, from coordinate 10,400 downwards.
AGGAGGGCGGCTGGCAGGCACTCCCCGTCACCGGCGTCGCCGCTGACCGCGTGAACCGCGGCTTGCCCATCGACGACTGCTGCCTCACCACGGAAGAGCGCCCGGAATTTCCCGAAGTCACAGACGGCCTGTGGCACTTCCGCAACACCACGCCGGACGGCTATGGCGTCCGCAATTTTGAGTTGTGGATATACGACAGTGAGACGGCGACGCTGTACTATCATGAATTTGATTCCTGATGCGGCGGTCCTGTCAAAAGGAAACCTGTCCATGCGCGTGGAGTTTCGCAAGACAAGGGCGCTTTTCCTCCTTCCCCTAGTCCTCGTGTGCCTGTTCTGGCATTGTCACGAGGCGAAAGAGCGGGCGCGGCTGCTGGACGCGGGCGTTCCGGCGGCGATATGCGCGGCAGAGGCGTTGGAGGAGTACGAATTTGACGGTGCGGAGCGCTTGCCCGATGGCCGATGGCGGCTGTATCGCCGCGAGCCGGGCGCGGTGGGGACGCGCCGGGTCACGGTGGCCGTCCTTTGCCTGCCCGAGGGCGCGGCGGCGGTCGAGGGATGCTTTCGCGACATGCGCTCGCTGCGCGGCGGCGTGTTCTTCGCCACGGCGTTTTCCTGGGACACGGAGTGGTCGGGCGTATACGTGGCCGCGTCCATCGACGAAGACCTGCGCGCCTATTGCGAAGCGGAGCTGGGCAAGGACGCGTGGTATCTGGCGTTCGTGCCTTTCGGCTTCATATGAGCGCGATGAGCCCGGCGCCAAAAACACAGCGGAACGGCCTTGCGACCGTTCCGCGTTCTCTTATGCGCCCTCCGGCTTGGCTTCCGGCAGGGCTTCCTTCTTGCGCCTGGGCTTTTCCGTGATCTGGCCGCGGATGAGGATGGGCTTTTCGCCCTTCAGCACCGCGTCCTCGGTGATGATGCACTTCTTCACGCCCTCCATGCTGGGCAGCTCGTACATGGTGTCGGTCATCACGCTCTCGATGATGGCGCGCAGGCCACGCGCGCCGCTCTTGCGCTCAAGTGCCTTTGCGGCGATGGCGCGCAGCGCCTCGGGGGTGAACTCCAGTTCCACGTTGTCAAAGCTGAGCAGCTTGGCATACTGGCGGCAGAGGGCGTTCTTCGGCTCGGTGAGGATCTTGATGAGCGCTTCCTCGTCCAGCGGGGAGAGGGTCACAATCATCGGAAGACGGCCGATGAACTCGGGGATGAGGCCGAACTTGAGCAGGTCTTCCGGCTGCAGCTGCGCCATGATCTCGTCGCTGGTGCGCTCGCTCTTGCCGCGCACCTCCGCGCCAAAGCCCATGACCTTCTTGCCGATGCGGCTCTCGATGATCTTGTCGATGCCGTCAAAGGCGCCGCCGCAGATGAACAGTATGTTCGTGGTGTCGATCTGGATAAAATCCTGATGCGGGTGCTTGCGGCCGCCCTGCGGCGGAACGCTGGCGATGGTGCCTTCGAGGATCTTCAAAAGCGCCTGCTGCACGCCCTCGCCGCTGACGTCGCGGGTGATGGAGGGATTCTCGCTCTTGCGGGCGATCTTGTCGATCTCGTCGATGTAGATGATGCCGCGCTGGGCAAGCTCGATGTCGTAGTCCGCGTTCTGGATCAGGCGCAGGAGGATGTTCTCCACGTCCTCGCCGACATAGCCGGCCTCGGTGAGGCTGGTGGCGTCGCCGATGGCGAAGGGCACGTTGAGGATCTTCGCCAGCGTCTGGGCGAGGTAGGTCTTGCCGCAGCCCGTGGGGCCGAGCATGACGATGTTGGACTTTTGCAGTTCGACATCGGCCTTGCGGCTGGTCTGGCCCGCCTGATACTGGATGCGCTTGTAGTGGTTGTACACCGCCACGGAGAGGGCTTTCTTGGCGCTCTCCTGACCGACGACGTACTGGTCCAGCACTTCCTTGATCTCTTTGGGGGTCTTGATGTCGATCTGGCCATGGCTGCCGACGGACTCCACATCGTCCGAGACGATCTCCTGACAGAGCAGGAGGCACTCGTTGCAGATGCAGACGCCCGGGCCGGCGACCATCTTGCGCACCTGATCCTGCGTCTTGCCGCAGAACGAACAGCGCGCCTTGCTGAAATCATCCTTGTTGTTGGGCATGACTGGCTTATCTCCTCGGCGCGATGATCTCGTCGATAAGGCCGTACTTGAGGGCCTCGTCGGCGGTCATGTAGTGGTCGCGCTCCACGTCCTTTTCGATGGTCTTGATGGTCTGGCCGGTGTGCTTGGAGAGCAGTTCGTTCATCTTGCGCTTGATGCGCATGATCTGCTCGGCCTGGATGGCGATGTCCGTCGCCTGACCGCGCGCGCCGCCCAGCGGCTGGTGGATCATGATCTCGGCGTTGGGCAGGGCCTTGCGCTTGCCCTTCGCGCCCGCGGCGAGCAAAAACGCGCCCATCGAGGCGGCCATGCCCACGCACACGGTGGAAACTTCGCACTTGACGTAGTGCATGGTATCGTAGATGGCCATGCCCGCGGAGGTGGAGCCGCCCGGGCTGTTGATGTAGAGCATGATGTCCTGATCCGGGTCCTCCATCTCCAGAAAGAGCATCTGGGCGACGACGAGGTTGGCCGTATCGTCGTCGATCTCGCCGCCCAGGAACACGATGCGGTCCTTCAAAAGCCGGGAGAAGATGTCGTAGGAACGCTCCCCGCGGTTGGTCTGTTCAACAACATAAGGTATCAGGTTCATGGGCGCACCTCCCAATGCGTTGTATTCTCAGTATGAGCGAAGGAAACCGTCTTATTCCTTGCCGGCGTTGTCCTTGAGGAATTTCACGGTCTTGTTGATGGTGGCGACCTCCTTGAAGTACTCAAGGTCGCCTTCGGGCATGTCCTTCTTGAACTCCTCGAGGGTCTTCTTGCCCTGCTCGGCGAAGCGGGAAAGCTCCTTGTCGATCTCCTCGTCGGTCGGCTCGATGCCCTCGGCCTTGGTGATGGCCTCGAGCGTCAGCTGCGTCTTGACGCGGTCCTCGGCCTGCTGGCGGTAGGTGTCGCGCAGCTGCTCCATGGTCTGGCCGGAGTACTTGAGGAAATCCTGCATGCGCAGGCCCTGATACATCATGCGCAGTTCCATGTCGCGCAGCATATTGTCGATCTGCTCCTCGACCATGGCCTTGGGGATGTCGATCTTGGCGTTGTCAGAGACCGTTTCGATGATCTCGGACTCAAACGCCGCGTCGGCGCGCTCCTCGGCCTGCTTTTCCAGCTTTTCGCGGATCTCCTTCTTATATTCATCAACCGTGTTGGCGGTCTCCGAAACATCCTTGACAAATTCGTCGTCCAGCTCCGGCACTTCCTTTTCGCGCAGGCTGTTGAGCTTCACCTTGAACACGACGGGCTTGCCGGCCAGCTCCTTCGAATGATAGTTCTCCGGGAAGGTGACGTTTATGTCCTTCTCCTCGCCGATCTTCATGCCCACGACCTGATCTTCAAAGCCGGGGATGAAGGCTCCGGAGCCAAGCACCAATTCGTGGCCCTGCGCGGTGCCGCCCTCAAAGGGCACGCCGTCGAGCAGGCCCTGATAGTCGATGTTGGCCTGATCGTCCAGTTTGGCTTCGCGGTCGGTGACTTCGACGTAGCGGGCGGCGCGGTCACGGGCGCGCTCGATGTCGGCCATCACGTCGTCATCGGTGACTTCCTCGACCTTCTTCTCGATGCCGAGGTGGGTGTACTGGCCAAGCTCCACGTCCGGGCGCACGAACACTTCCACGGTGAACTTGAGTTCCTTACCCTTCTCGATCTGCTCCACGTCCAGCTCGGGGCGGTCGACGGGCTTGACGTCGTGTTCTTCCAGCGCGGCGCGGTAGATGTCCGGGAAGATGATGTCAAAGGCGTCCTCGTAGAACACGCCGGGGCCGTAGTAGTTCTCGATGATCTTCATCGGGGCCTTGCCGCGGCGGAAACCGGGAATGTTGAACTTCTTGACGTTCTTCTGATACGCCTTGTGGATGCCCTCGTCAAACTTTTCGCTTTCTACGACAAAGCCCAGCTTCACCTTGTTGGACGAGAGTTTTTCAAACGTGGTAGACATGTTCCTTCCTCCTGTTAAGACCTGCTTTTCTATATCGCCAATGATAGAGTATAGCAGAGTCGTTCACTTTTTGCAACACTTCCACGTAAAAATCCACCAACCCGATGGATTTTTGCGGTTAGGTTCAGGTAAAAAGCGCCGGCGCGGGGCGATGCGCCTAAAGGCGGCCGTACAAATTGATGTGGACCTGCTCAAAACCGTCCACGTAGCCGACGATGTAGATCGCTTCGCTGGTATTGTTGGCAAACTTGAAATCCTTGTTGCCCCAGTCCACGGTAGCGTCCATGCCCTTGGGGATGTAGGTCACTTTCAGGGAATGGCTGTGGCGCTCGACGATCTCCAACCCGGCCTTTTCCACCGCCGCGTAGAGCGTGGAAGACACCTGACAGATGCCGCCGCCGTATTCCATGACCGTCTCCATGCGCGAATAGGCGGGCGCGGGGCGGTAACCGGCGGCCTTGGTGCGCTCGCCGACCACGCCGTTGAAGGAAAAGACCTCGCCCGGTTCCACACAGGTCCCGTTGATGGTCGAAAGCGCCAGGCGGATGTTGTGCAGGCGCGCCGAGGAAGAAGTGCTGGCGTCGGTGGTGTAGGTGGCGATGAGGCCGTAGCCGTCCACGGGGACTTCGCCCTCCGTGTAGTCGTACTTCAACTCCACCTCTCCCCCGCCCTGTTCAAAGGCGGACTCGATATCGCTGTAAAACGCCTCGCGGTCCAGCGTCTGGCCGCTGGTGGGGTCGCCGAAGATGAACATCTGCGTTTCCGCGTCGAAACCTATGGCTTCGGCGTCGCTGGGCAGATAGTTCGTGTTCAGCGCGATGCCCAGCGCAATGCCCTCCAGCGCCTCGCGCGTGCAATATGTGCGCGAAACGGTATAATCCACGCCCGCGCCCATGCCGCTGAGCGTCTCGAACTGCTGCTGCAGGCCGCCGCTGCGGCAGAGGTCAAAAGCCGTCTGCAATACCTGTCGGTAGTTGCTTTCATAGCCAACGTGCGACGAGACGATCTGCGTGCCGTCCGAAAGCGTGACCGTGCGCGCCGCGTAGACCGGCTCGATCTCGTTTTCCCAATGGGCCACTGCTTCGTCCAGCGTCATGCCGGAGACGTCCACGCCTTCGATGTATACGCCGTCGAAAAACGTGTCCACGCCCACAGCGTCGCTCTTATGGCTGAAGTCCCTGTATTCGACGAACTGCCAGCCGCACAGAACCAGCAGCACCGCGATCAGCGCCGCGAGCGCCAGCACGATGCGCATTTGCCGGCGGCGGCGCTTGCGCAGCAGCTTTCTCGCCTTCGCCCCTTTCGCGCGGACAGTCCTGGAGGACGCCTTGCCGCCCCCGGGCTGTTTAGCGGGCTTGCTTTCCTGTTTCTGCACCTGAATTTCGCTCATGTATCTCGCCCCGACCAGAGATTCACGCGCCTTTTGCGTGACATACTTATTATATTATATTGGTGGCGTTCTGTCATTTTTTTGTCGCAAACGCCATGTAAAAAAACTTTGTCAATCCCGCGCCGGGTCTTCGATGCCGCGCGTTTTGCGCAGGGCGCGCACGTCCTTTTCATGCCCCTGCGTTGAAGGCACATAATAGGGGAAGCCCGCCGCCTCCACGGGGCGGTAGTCCTGAACGACGTAGTGTCCGGGGTAGTCGTGAACGTACTTGTAGCCCTCGCCGGAGCCGAGTTTTTCCGCGCCGCGATAGTGGGTGTCGCGCAGGTGCCGTGGCACGCTCTCAAAGCCGCCCTTCTGCGCGTCCGCCAGCGCCCGCTCCACGGCCATGAGTACCGCGTTGGATTTGGGGCTTTCACACACGGCGATGATCGCCTGGGCGATGGGCAATCGCGCCTCCGGCATGCCCACGGCCTCCAGCGCCTGATAGGCGGCCACGGCCTGTTGCAGGGCCATGGGATTTGCCATGCCCACGTCCTCGCTGGCGTGGACGATAATGCGGCGCACGATGATGCGCGGATCGACGCCGCCGTAGACCATGCGCGCAAACCACGCCAGCGCCGCGTCGCTGTCAGACCCGCGCAGGGATTTGCAAAAGGCGGAGAGCATGTCGTAAAGCAGGCTCTCGTCCATCTGCATCACCCGGCTCTGGATGGACTCTTCCGCCACGGCGAGGGTGATGTGTACGGAGCCGTCGCCCTCCATGGGTGTGGAGAGTACCGCCAGCTCCAGCGCGTTGAGGGCGGAGCGGGCGTCGCCGTTGGCCACGCTGGCGATGTGTTCAAGAGCGTCCTCGTCGACGCGCACGTCCTCCTTTCCATAGCCGCGCTCCCGGTCGGCGATGGCGCGCCGCAGGGCGCTTTTGACGTCCTCGCGCGTGAGCCGCTCGAAGCGGAACAGGCGGCAGCGGCTGACGATGGCCGGGGTCATGGCGATCATCGGGTTCTCCGTGGTGGAGCCGATGAAGCGGATGACGCCGCGCTCGATGGCGGGCAAAATGGAGTCCGACTGCGCCTTGGACCAGCGGTGGCACTCGTCCAGAAGCAGGTAGGTCGGCTGGCCGTGGACGCGCAGGCGCTGTTCGGCCACCTTGAGTACGTCGCGCACGTCGGCCACGCCGCTGGTGACGGCGTTGAGCTGCACGAAGGCGGCGCGCGTGGTCTCCGCGATGATGGAGGCCAGCGTGGTCTTGCCCGTGCCCGGCGGGCCCCAGAAGATGGAGCTGGTCAGGCGGTCGGCCTCGATGGCGCGGCGCAGGAGCTTGCCCTTGCCCACAATCTGCTCCTGCCCGATGAACTCTGAGAGCGTGCGCGGACGCATGCGGTCCGCCAGCGGCGCGAGCTTCTTCATGCCCGCGGAAAACAGGTCTTCCATAAGCGCCTCCAAACTTCGCGGCCGGGCCGCGCGTATCATTTTTATTATACCAGAAAACGGCAAAAGCGCAATTCCCCTTCGCGCCGCGCGCCATAATGCGCCGGAAAACAGCGCGGGGGCAGGCATTTCCTCTCCTGAAACCGTGGGTGGCGGAAAAGCATGTTCAGGCAAATGAAAACCCCGGCGGAAAGCGATCCTTCCCGCCGGGGCCTGCTTAAATATAGCGCCGCATCTGTTGCAGGGCGGCCTTTTCCAACCGCGAGACCTGCGCCTGGGAGATGCCGATCTCGCCGGCGACCTCCATCTGCGTGCGCCCCTGGAAAAAGCGGCGCTTGATGATGTTGCGCTCGCGCTCGCTGAGTTTTTCCAGCGCCTGACGGATGGAGAGGTCGCGCACCCACTCATCCTCGCTGACGCGCTCGTCGCGCACCTGATCCATGACGTAGATGGCGTCGCCGCCATCCTGATAGACGGGGTCGAAGAGCGAGACCGGGTCCTGAATGGCCTCCAGCGCCAGCACCACGTCCTCCTCGCGCACCTCCATCTCGGCGGCGATCTCCTGTATGTTCGGCTCGCGCCCGAGGCGGTACGTGAGGCGCTCGCGGGCCTTGAGGGCCTTGTAGGCCGTGTCGCGCAGGGAGCGGGAAACGCGTATCTGGTTGTTGTCTCTCAGATAGCGGCGGATCTCGCCGATGATCATTGGCACGGCATAGGTCGAGAAGCGCACGTTTTGCCCGGTATCGAAGTTGTCGATGGCCTTCATCAGCCCGATGCAGCCGACCTGAAAGAGATCGTCCACGCTCTCGCCGCGGTTGTGAAAGCGCTGGATGACGCTCAGCACCAGACGCAGATTGCCCTGAATGAACTCGCGCCGCGCTTCCTTGTCCCCGGCGTGGACGCGCGGGAACAGCTCGCGCATGCGCTCGTTTTTGAGGACCGGCAGCGTCGAGGTGTCCACGCCGCAAATCTCCACTTTGTTGATGGCCATATCTCCACCTCCACGGCAAAAGTATTGCCTCCGGGATGGAACGCTATACGGTCAAAACGCCGCCTTCCAAGGCGCGGAAGATGAAAAACAGCCCCTCCGACCGTCCGAAGATGGTCGAAGGGGCTTTTCACGCTCGCGCTCTCAGGCGTTCGCGCGCCAGATGGCTTCTTACTTGTGGTCGACAGAGTACATGTACTCGATGAGGTCGACGACCTTGTTGGAGTAGCCCCACTCGTTGTCGTACCAGGAAACGACCTTCACGAAGGTGTCGGTCAGCGCGATGCCGGCCTTGGCGTCGAAGATGGAGGTGTGGGGATCGCCCAGGAAGTCAGAGGACACGACGGCGTCCTCGGTGTAGTCCAGGATGCCCTTCAGCTCGCCCTCGGCGGCCTTCTTCATCGCGGCGCAGATCTCCTCATACTTGGCGGGCTTGGCCAGGTTGACGGTCAGGTCGACGACGGAGACGTCCAGGGTGGGCACACGCATGGACATGCCGGTCAGCTTGCCGTTCAGCTCGGGGATGACCTTGCCGACAGCCTTGGCGGCGCCGGTGGAGGAGGGGATGATGTTGCCGGAGGCAGCGCGGCCGCCGCGCCAGTCCTTCATGGACGGGCCGTCAACGGTCTTCTGGGTGGCGGTGGTGGAATGCACGGTGGTCATCAGGCCGTCGGTGATGCCGAAGTTGTCGTGCAGGACCTTGGCGATGGGGGCCAGGCAGTTGGTGGTGCAGCTGGCGTTGGAAACGAACTTCATGTCAGAAGTGTACTTGTCGTTGTTCACGCCCATGACGAACATCGGGGTGCCGTCCTTGGAGGGGGCAGACATGACGACGTGCTTCGCGCCGGCATCAAGGTGGCCCTGAGCCTTCTCCTGGGTGAGGAACAGACCGGTGGACTCGACGACGTACTCAGCGCCGACATCGCTCCACTTCAGGTCAGCGGGGTTCTTCTCGGCGGTGACGCGGATCTCGTGGCCATTGACGATCAGGGAATGATCGGTGTAGTCCACAGTGCCATCGAAGCGGCCATGCATGGTGTCATACTTGAGCATGTAGGCCATGTAATCGGGGGTGATCAGGTCGTTGATGCCCACGACTTCGACATTCTCGTGATCCAGGCTGGCGCGGAAAACCAGACGGCCAATGCGGCCAAAGCCATTGATACCGATCTTAATCATTGTGAAAACCCTCCTGTTGAATTTGCCTTAGGGTCAAGCCCTATCCTTTCTTATTCTACTCCACTTTACACAGTTTGACAAGTTAAAAGCATGGGCAATGTGTTCATTTCCGGGTAAACTCGCGTTAAATATTGTAAAATTGCAGCAGAAAGCCCGCGACGGGAGTCGCGGGCTTGGGATAGTTCACGTTCGGGTCACACTTCGGGGTCGCTCTTCTCCTCGGAGGGAGGCTGCGCGGTCCCGGTCGGCTGCGCCTCCTGCGTTCCTTCCGCGCTGTTGGCGGCTTCGCTGGACTCGGCGGGCGCCGGTTCGGGCGACGGCTGCGGCGGCTCGGGTGCGGTCTTTTCCGGCACGACGCCGGTCTCCATGAAGGCCTTGAACTCGTCGGCGTCGAGCTTTTCGCGTTCCAGCAGCAGCGCGGCCAGCGCGTGCAGTTTGTCCATATGCTCGGTGAGGATGCTCTCGGCGCGCTTGTAGCCCTCGTCGATGAGGCGATGCACCTCTCGGTCGATGGCGGAGTTCACTTCCTCGGAAAAGCCCATGCGCTGCTGCGAAAAGCTCTTGCCGAGGAACACTTCCTGTTCATCGCCCAGGAAGATGGGGCCGACGGCGGCGCTCATGCCGTATTCCGTGACCATGCTGCGGGCGATCTCCGTGGCCTGCTTGATGTCGCTGGAAGCGCCGGTGGAGATCTCCCCCAGCACCAGCTGTTCGGCCACGCGGCCGCCCATGGCGCTGGCGATGCGCGCGCAGAGGTAGTTGGCGGTGCGGTAGCTGGTCTCCTCGCCGGGCAGATACATGGTGTAGCCGCCCGCCTGTCCGCGCGGGATGATCGTCACTTCGTGGACGTTGTCGCACTCGGGGATGTAGTAGCTGACCACGGCGTGGCCGCCCTCGTGATAGGCGGTGAGGCGGCGGTCCTTTTCCGTGACCTTGCGCGAGCGCTTCTCGGGGCCGGACATCACGCGGGTGACGGCCTCCTCGATGGTGGTCATGGTGATCTCCCTGCCGCCGGCGCGGGCGGTGAGGATGGCGGCCTCGTTCATGACGTTTTCAAGGTCCGCGCCGGTGAAGTACGGCGTGCGGCGGGCCAGCACCTTGAGGTCGACATCCTTGGCCAGGGGCTTGCCGCGCGAATGGACCTTGAGGATCTCCTCGCGGCCCTTGACGTCGGGGTAGTTGACGACAATGCGGCGGTCGAAGCGGCCCGGACGCAAAAGCGCGGGGTCGAGGATGTCGGCACGGTTGGTGGCAGCCATGACGATGACGCCCTGGTTGTGGGTGAAACCGTCCATCTCCACGAGCAGCTGGTTGAGCGTCTGCTCGCGCTCATCGTGCCCGCCGCCCAGGCCGGCGCCGCGCTGGCGGCCGACCGC
>DVOU01000071.1:0-19621 GCA_018713365.1 Candidatus Pullichristensenella excrementipullorum | reverse complement strand
GCTCACGGGGGTCAGCACGACGGTGGCCGGGATCTCGGCGTTTTCAGCGTCGTAGACGTAGGGCGCTTCAAAGACGAAGATGCTTTCGCCCGTCGCCTTGTCGCGGACGGACACACTGCCATCATCCATCGCCTCGTAGTCATAGGTGTCCGGCAGGCGCAGGGCGGCATGGGGAAGCGCCGCCGCGTTGGCGAGGATCAGGTCCTCCTTGAGCGTCTGGCCGTGCAGGGTGTAGCGCACGCTCAGGCCGGGCAGGACGTTTTCGTAGATCGCGTCGCTGTCCATGGTGGCAGTGAGGTCCGCGCGCTTTTCCGCCTCGGTTTCGAGGACGGAGAGGTCGGCCTTTTCAAGGCTTGCGCGGGTGCGGCCCACGAAGAGGGGCGTCGCCTGCGCGCGCGCTACCAGCCGCGCCTGTTTGATCTGCGCGCCCTGACGCACCACCGGCGCGACCGCCGTGGGCATGCCTTCCAGCGACCATTCCAGCACGTGGCCGCCGCTCTCGATGCGCGCCAGCCTGCCGCTGTCCGCGCTCCTGCTCAGCTCCACGCGCAGGCTGTTGGCCCGGTTGCGCAGCACGGCACGGCCAGAATCGTCCGTCGCATCCTCGAGGTTGTTGTCGATGTCCGTCCACCCGTCGCCGTCTTCCTGATAATGGACAGGCTCCGGGAAAACGACCGCCTGATAGCGGCCGTGGCCGAGATGGAACTGCTTGATGTTCTCGCGGCGTTTTTCGAGGGCTTCGTCGCCCCGCGCCTGCTCGAACAGTTCCGAGCGCCGCTCGAGCATTTTCTGCTCGTAGCTTTTGCTCATGGTCATCGTGTTTTCCATGATGGGGTCTCCTTTCTGATGTCTTTGAAAGAAATGTCAGGTTGTCGGTCGTGCTTGCTTCAGTTGTTGTGCGTGCCGCCGGGGCTGCCGTCGTTGGAAGCGTCGCTTCCCGTGATGGCGTCCAGCTTCTGGTGGATCTTCTCGATCCCGTCCTCGATGTTGCCGCTCAGCCGGTCGATCATGGTCTGGTACTTCTCTTCCCGCTCTTTGTTCTCTTTGAGCATGCGGAAGAACAGATAAATGTAAAGCACCGCCCATATCCCCTGCTGCACGGCCAGCTCCAGGCGCTGCGTGAGGTTCGCTTCCACGGATCTTCACCTCCTCTCCGTGAAAGTCCATTTGAAATTTACTGGAACAATGGTATCGCCCCCCTTCAGTGTTCATGCCTGTTGTATTGCGCGGGCTATGCGCCTTCGCCGTCAGGCGCAGCGTCCTCTTTGGGGGCCAAAACTGCAGGAGCAGCCTTTTCTTTGAAGCGCCTGCCCGGTTTCAGCCCCAACAGGAATTCCTCCGCAGTGACCTCCGTCATAAGCACGCCATTCTCGCGGCTGTGCTGCGTCAGGTACCCCTGCACGGTGATCAGGTTGCCAACGCGCAGGTTCTCCTTTCCCCAGATCGCGGGATTGTTCCAGGCGTTGATCGTGTATATCTCCTGCCGCATCATCCCGTTCATCGTCCGATGGCGGACAGAAAGAGGGAATATGAGATGCGCCATGCCGTTCTCAGAAGAGTGCAATGCGGGTTCCCCGGCAATGATCCCCGAAACAAAGACCTTGTTCATGATTTTCTCCTTCCAACACTTTTGTTGCCCTATTTCCGCATCCGCCGCCTTTCGGCGCACGACCCTCGTCCTCCCCTCATCAGCGAGCTGTCCCTTACTGTGACGTTAGCCAGACAGGTGTTCCCCCGATAGCTTGGACCCGATAGCCCGGCTCGCGCCTTAGGCTTACGCAAACGCTTTGCCATGGACGACATGTAGTCGCAGACGTATCTTCGCACAGGTTTCACCGGCAAGCTCTTCGGTTTGTTACGGATGTCGGTTTATTCAATTTTCAAGGTACGCTTTTCCGGCGCTGTAGCATTTAAGATCAAGTCAGTTTCCATGGGGCACCGGCCGCCGGAAGAGCATGTTCTCTCAAACATACAACAAATGTTCGCGTATATAAACTTTCGATGCACAAGAACCAAGTTCCCGTATATCGCGTTGAACATTTGCTGTAGACAAAAAGAACAGCGCTCTATAACCGAGCCCCTAGTACGTATCAAATGTAAATATCACTTATGAATCAGATCCCGTAAAAGGTTGCCAGTCGATAGGATGTAGAACTGACAATTACTGTATCCGAACGTATAATATCACAATAGTTTCTGCATGTCAACCCTAAAAATGGAATTTTGCAAACTTTGGTTGATATTCACGAACTTATATGCTATACTCTTGGCAAAAGAGGTGATATGCGGAGATGTCTATATTTGTTGAGCGGATGCAAGCGGTTATGCGGGAGAAGAATTTACGGCAAGCGGATATTTGCAAAGACACAGGGATCGGGAAATCCTCCATGTCCCTCTATTTGTCCGGCAGATACGAGCCAAAACGGAAAAACCTGCACTTGATCGCGCGAAGCCTGGGAGTGGATCCGGACTGGCTGTCAGGGCAGGATGAAAATGCGCCCACGCCAGAGATGATGGCGGAGGACGCGCTGGAGATGGAATTGCTGGAGTATTTAAAACACATCTCTATTCCTCAGAAGAAGGCTCTTCTGGTCTATGTGAAAATGCTCGCAAATACGCCAGCGCTTTGATCTTGTCTTGAAGGGAGAGGGCGCGAAAAAGCGTCAGTATTTCGGCGTTCAGCGCCTCTTCAGAGGTATCGGAGCCGTCATTCGTTTTTCGCTCATGCAGATCATTCATTGCAGGGAGTTGCTCCTTTCGCTTTCCGGGATATGGGCCGCATGCTGTGAACACGCGGCCCATAGATGCTATTTGGCTGTCAAAATGCTGCTGGTCTTGGTCTTTGTATCTGAAAGATCGCCGTCCTCCGCGTAATACACGACGACCAGACGGTAGTCATTTCCCGGAGTTCCGTCATAGGAGATCGTATAATCATGTTGTGCGGCATTTGTAGCGTATTTGCTATAAGCTGACTTGACGGTGACCCACCGGCTTCCCTGCTTTTCCTGTATCTTGAGCGAAGAGAAGCCGAGTTTGTCGATTAAGGCGACTGCTACGATCTCAGCGGTAAATTCAACTTCCCCATCCCCATATGCCCACGCATAAATGTACCTGGCGCCAATCAATTCGCTTGCATAAGGCACGATGTTCTCGGCGACAGCGCCCGCGCCAAGCGTGAGCAGGACGACCAGGAGGATACAGGAAATGATTCTCTTGCTTCCGTTCATCATTCAAACCCCTTTACTGTCTTGTCAAGATCATTTGTGTTGCTTCGTCCGGGCTTAGATCGCCTGTGATGAAAATGTTCTGCACCCCATCGATCCACGTAATGGATGACCTGTCAATGTTACTCATGACAAAGAACCTGATCCCATCGACAGTGAACTCTGCCTGCAAGTCCTCGTCCGCTTCATATTCCGTCTCCAGAAAACCGAGAGTCTCGAGACCGTCGGTCTTTTGTATCGATAGAATCAGGGACGTATTTGAGGAAGAACGATACGTGGCCGTCATGAGGAAAGTTCCATTTTTAAGCGTGGATACATCGACAGATTCGAAAGAGAACCTTTCAGGCTTCCATACAGGCAATCTGACTTGGACATCGTTCGTCATCATCGTCTCATAGACGGCATCCCCCCAAACGTCAGCGATATACCCAAGGTCAGGCGTGTCTTCTGGAGGCAGCGTGACTTCGCCGCTGGGCGTCATCCACATGAACAGCTGTTCCGAAGCCCATTCATAGGCTACCTTCCAGATGTTGATCCCGAGGGCAAAACCGACGGCGGTCATCATCGTCAAAAGCAGGACGACGAGCGTTACGATCCGCACACCCTGCCGACGCTGTCTGCGCTGTGCGATCTCTGCATCGTGTTCCCAATGGAACAGGAGCAAGGAGCGTTCAACTTCGTCGGCATCAGCGCCTGTCCTTGGGGAGAGCCTTTCAAGGGCAACATGGAGAAGCTCTGCGTCAACTTCACGCGAATTCTTGTGCGTTTCATGCAGGAGCCAGTATTCCACATTTTCCCTGGACATCCGCTCCAGTTTCTCCCTGGTCATGATGCGTGCGTCTTTTTTCACCCTCTCACCTCAATACACCCAAAAAAGCCGGGATGTTCACATGGAGCCACAAGATTATAGAGAAAATTTTTCCGTTGCTTTTTAGCACTTTTCTACAAATGTTTTGCCAACGCCACAAAGCGACCCGCATTGTATGGACCTTCCTTCCTGTGAGGGCGGCCAAGTCCTTTGCGGGGATACCTTTGAATTTGTTTGCATACAGGAGTTCGTATCTCCAAGGGCCAAGCGCAATGCGCATGAGCGTTTCCGTCTCCTCGAAAAGAAATGCCTCCTGAAACGGGTCAACGACTCGCGCCGTAGCTATCTCTGTCTGCAGTTGCCTTAATGCCCGCTGCTCTTTGTACCATGCGCGGATACGATGGTAAACAACGTAGCGAAAAGCCACGACCAGCCAGCCAATGATATTCGGGTGGCTCCGCAGTCGCTTTTCTTTCTTGCTCATATCGTAATAAGTGGTCTCAAGCAACTCGTCAATGTCATCGAGCAGGGCCGGGCATAAATGTACGAGTAGGACCTGCCCTACTCGTTTTACCGTTGAATATGTGTCCTTGTAAGTCTGGTCAAACCAGGATGAGTATTCGCGACCGTTCAAAGGCTCACTTCCCTTTGGGTTTATAGATCGGTCAAACAAACGGCTTGCCGGCATATTTCCAGAATGCGTTCAATGGCTTCATCCGGGCAGGCGGCAATGATCTCGGAAAATTGCTTTTCATAGTCCTGTCGCAGATCCAACGGTGCGCTTGGGACCATTGGGACATCGGTCGTTCCCAACAAGACCTCCGCATATGACGCACCGGTGACTTTGCAAAACGAATCCAATATATGGAGCGGGATATGCCTGACGCCAGATTCAATACGGCTCCAATGTTCACAGGACCGATATCCAAGCGCCTCCGCCACCGTTCTCTGTGTCATATTGGCACTGAGGCGTATACGGCGCATGTTTTGTCCCAACCGCCTGTAATGAAATGCCATGAAGAGCCTCCTGAAATATGTTTTGAATATCATACAGGTTTGCCAATCATTTGTGAATGACCTAAAAGGAATTATTGACTTTTAAGACAATTTCGATGCCTTAAAAGTCAAATTTTACAATTTTATCATGAGGCGGACGATGAATGATGTGAACATTGGGGGCTCTTTCGGTGTATGTCCATGGGCCAAGTGCTCATGGCGATAAAATGACAGATGTCGACACGAGTATTGCGGAACAGTCGGAAACGCAGTAATCGTGTCGTTTTTTTATTTGCGGCATTTTGAAATGATCCCCTAAAAGATTTTTTAAAGGTGCAATGGCCTTGCACCTTTAACTGCGATAATTCCAATTACGGAGCGAACGGGAGAGGAGGTGAGCAAGTGAACCAGATGGACCGGCGGGAAGCGATCAAGCGTATCCTTGAAACGCGCACTTCAGAAACGGTCTCTCATCTGGCTGCGGAATTAAATGTCAGTATACGCACAATAAAATACGACATTGAAGCGCTCACTTGCTCATTTCCCATAGAGACTGTCCGCGGCCGCTATGGCGGGGGCGTCAAACTCTCGGACTGGTACCATCCGACGCGCACCACCCTCTGCCCGGAACAGGTCGCCCTTCTGAAGAAGCTGGCCCCTTCGCTGCAAGGCGACGACCTCGCGGTCATGAACAGTATCCTCTCGCAGTTTGCCCCATGAACGAGAAAGGAGCACCCATATGAGCAAGACAAAACGCCTGCTGGACGTGGTGGACGGCCTGCGCAGTCTCGCGGACAGCCTGGAACTGGTCGCGGACAGCATCGAAGAAAACACACCCACAGACCAGAGAGGATCAGAGAAACACGCTGAACCGCCAGCGCCGTTGGCCCCGCCGCCCCTGCCGACCATCGACCAGGTGCGCGCGCTGCTGGCGGAGAAGAGCGGCGAGGGCAAGACCAAAGAGGTCAAGGCGCTGCTCAACAAGTACGACGCGGGGAAGCTCTCCGGCGTAAAACCGGAAGACTATCCTGCCCTCATGGAGGAGGCAAGATCGCTGTAATGCCAGAGATCCACGCAAGATTCTCCCCCTCGGCGGCCAACCGCCGCATCCACTGCCCGCCCTCGCTGCTGCTGGAAGAACAGTTCGAGGAAGGCGAGAGCGTCTACGCCGCCGAGGGCACCGCCGGCCACGCCATGGCTGAGCATATCATCCGCAAGTACCTCGGCCAGCAGACCATTCGCCCAACTTCCGAGTTCTACACGGATGAATTGCTGGCGGCGGTGGATGAGTACGTTTCCTTTGTCACCGGCGAGATCGAGGACTCGCGCCGCTGCTGCGCCTCGCCCATCCTGCTGGTAGAGCAGCGCGTAGATGTTTCCGCGTATGTGGAGGGCTGCTTCGGCACCGCCGACATGGTCATCATCACGGACAAGATCGTACACATCATCGACCTGAAGCTGGGCAAGGGCGTCGAGGTACACGCCGAGGAAAACCCGCAGCTCATGATCTACGGCCTCGGCGTCCTGCACATGGCCGAAGCGCTCTACGACATCGAGACTGTGCGCCTGACCATCTTCCAGCCGCGCCTGAACAATTCCTCCACGTGGGACGTCTCCCCGGACTACCTGAAGAAGTGGGGTGAGGAAGTGCTGCGGCCCGCAGGGGCAAAGGCCCTGATCGGCGCGGGCGAGTTCGCCGCCGGGACGTGGTGCCGCTTCTGCAAAGCGCGCAACCAGTGCCGGGCAAGAGCCGAGCATTTCCTCGAGATGGCGAAGCTGGAGTTCCGGCAGCCTGCGCTGCTCACCGATGAGGAAGTTTCCGAGGTCATTGCCCGCGCGGACGAATTGTCGAAGTGGGCGGCGGACGTTTACGCCTACGCGCAGGATCAGGCCATCGCCCACGGCAAGCGCTGGCCGGGCTACAAAGTGGTCGAAGGGCGAAGCGCCCGCAGATACACGTCCGAGGAGGACGTCGCCCGGGCCGCCGCAGCCGCCGGGTACACGGACATCTACAAAAAGTCCCTGCTGGGCGTGACCGAGATGGAGCGGCTCATGGGCAGGGAGCGCTTCAGCGCCATCCTCGGAAAGCTCGTCTACAAGCCCCAGGGCAAGCTCACCCTCGTCCCCGACTCCGACCGGCGCGAAGCCGTTTCCTTTGACACCGCAAAAGACGATTTCGGAGGGAGGAGCTTCAGCTCCGACGAACGAGAGCGAATTGTAAATTCGCCGAGTGTAGGTGCAGATTGTCCGAAGGACAATTTGCACCCGAAGATCAAGGAGGTACAGTTATGAGCATGAATCCCAACAAAGTCATCATCCCCTGCCGCTTTTCCTACCTGCACTGCTGGGAGCCGGACTCTGTCAATGGCGGCGATCCCCGCTACAGCGTCTCTGCCATCATCCCCAAGAGCGATACCCGAACCGTGGAGAAGATCCGGGCGGCCATAGAGAATGCCAAGAAGGAATCGCTTTCCAAGTGGGGCGGCAAGATCCCCCCGAACCTCAAGCTGCCCCTGCGCGACGGCGACATCGAGCGTCCGGACGACGAAGCCTACGCGGACAGCTGGTTTCTCAACGCCAACAGCCGTCAGGCCCCGCAGGTGGTAGACCGGAAGGTGCAGCCTATCCTCGACCAGAGCGAAGTGTACTCCGGCTGCTACGGGCAGATCTCGGTGACGTTCTACGGCTTCAACACCAACGGCAACCGCGGCATCGCGGCGGGGCTGGGCAACATCCAGAAGCTCCGCGATGGCGAGCCGCTGGGCGGCAAGGCCAACGCCGCGGAGGAATTTGAGACTTACGACGATGACGATTTCCTCTCCTGACTGGCCAAGGGGCGGCGGTGAAACGCTGCCGCCCTGCCACAAAATCAATGAAAGGAGGCGGCTCCAATGCCCACCCTCGGCATCGACATTGAGACGTACAGCGAAGTCGACCTGCCCAAATGCGGGGTATACGCCTATGCGGAACATCCCAGCTTCGAGATCCTCCTCTTCGCCTATGCCTTCGATGATGAGGAAACACAGGTCGTAGACCTCAAGGGCGGCGAACGGCTCCCGCCCCGCGTATTGGATGCGCTCACCGACCCGGCCATCACCAAGACGGCCTTCAACGCGGCGTTCGAGCGTACCTGTATCGGCCGCTGTCTCGGAAAGCGTCTGGATGCCGCGCAGTGGCAGTGTACCGCCGTGCAGTCGGCGATGCTGGCGCTGCCGCTGTCGCTGGAGGGCGTGGGCGAAGTGCTGGGCATCGAGCGCAAAAAGCTCAAAGAGGGCGGCGACCTCGTGCGCTACTTCTCGTTGCCCTGCAAGCCCACCAAGGCCAACGGCCAGCGCACGCGCAACCTGCCGGAACACGCCCCGGAGAAGTGGCAGCGGTTCAAGGAATACTGCGTGCGCGACGTGGAGGCCGAGCGGGAGATACGGGCAAAGGTGCAGGGCTATCCCATCCCCGCGAAGGAACAGGAACTGTACCGCTTGGATCAGGAGATCAACGACCGGGGCATCATGGTCGATCCTGTGCTGGTAGCGCGCGCCATCGAGTGCGACGAACAGTACCGGGAAAAGACCACGAAGCGCGCCTACGAACTGACCGGGCTTGCCAATCCCAACAGCCCCGCGCAGCTCAAGGAATGGCTGGAGGGACAGGGCACGGAGGTCGATACGCTCGACAAAAAGGCGGTACGCGCGCTCCTTCCCGGCGCGGAGGGCGATGTGCTGGAGGTACTGAAGCTGCGCCTGCTCATGGCGAAGACAAGCGTGAAGAAATACGAGGCCATCCGCCGCTCGGTGTGCGCGGACGGGCGCGTCCACGGGCTGCTGCAATTCTACGGGGCCAACCGCACCGGGCGCTGGGCCGGCAGGCTCGTCCAGATACAAAATCTACCCCAGAACCACATCCCCGACCTGGCCCTCGCCCGCGATCTGGTGAAGGCCGGGCGGTATGCGGATATCGAGGCGCTGTACGAGTCCACGCCCGGCGTGCTCTCGGAACTGATCCGCACGGCCTTCGTTCCCCGCCCGGGCTGCCGCTTCATCGTCGCGGACTTCAGCGCCATCGAAGCGCGCGTCATCGCCTGGCTCGCGGGCGAGCAGTGGCGGCTGGAAGTGTTTGAGGGCGGCGGGGACATCTACTGTGCCAGCGCTTCGAAGATGTTCCATGTGCCCGTCGAGAAGCACGGCCAGAACAGCCACCTGCGGCAAAAGGGGAAGATCGCCGAACTCGCCCTCGGCTACGGCGGCGCGGTCGGCGCGCTGACGGCCATGGGCGCGCTGGAGATGGGGCTCGCGGAAGAGGAGCTGCCGCCGCTGGTACGCCAGTGGCGCGAGGCCAACCCGCACATCATCCGCCTCTGGGCGCAGGTGGAGGACGCCGCCATGACCGCTGCAAGGGAAAAGGCCCGCGTGCGCCTGGGCCGGCTCACTTTCCACTGCCGCTCCGGGATGCTGTTTATCACCCTGCCCTCGGGCAGGAAACTCTGCTACGTCAAGCCCCGCATCCAGACAAACCGCTTCGGCGGCGACGGCCTGACCTACGAGGGCGTCGGGGAGGGCAAAAAGTGGACGCGCATCGAGACGTTCGGCGGCAAGCTCACGGAGAACATCGTGCAGGCGACCGCCCGCGACCTGCTGGCGGAAGCCATGCTGCGCCTGCGCGACGCCGGCCTCGAGATCGTCATGCACGTCCACGATGAAGCCGTGCTGGAAGTGCCCATCGGCCATTCGGGCGTTGAAGAAGTGTGCGCGCTCATGGCCGAAGCCCCGGCGTGGGCGGACGGGCTTCCCCTGCGCGCGGACGGCTATGAATGTGAATTCTACAAAAAGGATTGAGGAGAAAAACCATGAAGATCAGCAGATTCAACCACGAGGGCTATCATGACCCTACGCCGTATCTGGCGTTTCAAAACATCCCCGACCCGGCGAAGGAAGCAGAGAAGGAAAAACAGCGCCGCGACCGGCTCGCCCGCTACCGCCCCATCGTCTACATCTGCTCGCCCTACGCGGGCGACGTCAAGGCCAATGTCCTGAACGCCCGACGCTACTGCCGCTTCGCGGTGCAGAAGGACTGCATCCCCATCGCCTCACACCTGTTCTTCCCACAATTCATGGACGACAATGACGCAAAGCAGCGCGACCTCGGCCTCTACATGGCCACGGTGCTGCTCACGAAGTGTTCCGAGGTGTGGGTGTTCGGCCGGCTTATCAGCAGCGGCATGGCGGCGGAGATCTACAAGGCCGAGACGCGCGGGATGCCCATCCGCTACTTTACCGAGGAAATGGAGGAAATCCGCCATGGATGAAGTGTTGTCGGCTCTCGCCTGCATCCCGGCAAAGGATTGCAGCTATGCCGAGTGGCTGGAGACCGGCATGGCGCTCAAAGACGCAGGCTATGAATGCGCTGTGTGGGACGAATGGTCGCGGGACGACCCCCGCTACGTCCCCGGCGACTGCGAACGCCGCTGGGCTGGCTTCCGGGGCGCGCCCCGTCCTGTCACCGTGCGCAGCATACTCGCTTTGGCCCGCAGGCACGGCTGGTTTTCCGCCGCCGCGGATTTTGCGGATGATACGGATGCCACGCCCGCCGGGATGCTCGCCCGCTATATCGAAACGCTCTATCAGCCGGAGGAGACCGTAGGCTTTGCCACACAGGTGAAGGCGGACAGCCACGGCCGGTACAAGCCCGTCAACACCAACCTCTCCCTGAAGGCGGCGGACTTTATCGAACGCCTGGAACAGTGCGGCAGCATCGAGGAGGTCATCGGCCCCTACCGCCCGGAGTGCGGCGCGTGGATACGGATGAACCCCCTGGACGGCAAGGGGCAGGCGGACAAAAACGTCGTCGCCTTCCGCTATGTACTCATCGAGTCCGACACGTTGCCCAGGGAGGAACAGGAGCGCTTTTACCGAAAGTACGAGCTGCCCATCGCCTGCCTCGTAGACTCCGCCGGCAAGAGCGTCCATGCCGTGGTACACATCGACGCGCCCGGCGAACAGGAGTACCGGAAGCGCGTCAACTACCTGTTCCGCTTCCTGGAGGCGCGCGGCTTCCCGGTGGACAACGCCAACAAGAATCCCTCGCGGCTGAGCCGGATGCCGGGCGCGGTGCGGGGCGGCGCAATGCAGACACTGCTGGCGACGAACATCGGCAGGCGTTCGTGGGGCGAGTGGCTGGAGTACGCCGAGGAACTGGCGCTTTTGCCGGAGCCGGTCACGCTGAGCGACGTGAAGGAGCCGCCCGAAAAGCCGCCGGAGCTGATCGCCGGCGTGCTGCGGCGCGGGCACAAGGCGCTGATCTCGGGGCCGAGCAAGGCGGGCAAGAGTTTCCTGCTCATCGAACTGGCGATCTCCATCGCCGAGGGCCGGCCGTGGCTGGGTTTCCCCTGCCGGCAGGGGAAGGTGCTGTACATGAACCTCGAGATCGACCCGGCGAGCTGCATCGGGCGCTTCCTCGCCATCTACAGGGCGATGGGCATTGTAGACCGGCATGACGAAAACATCGTCATCTGGAACCTGCGCGGGCACGCGCTGCCGCTGGACAGGCTCGCGCCGCTGCTCATCCGGCGGATGAAGGGCGAGGCGTTCTCGGCGGTGATCATTGACCCGATCTATAAGGTGATCACGGGCGACGAGAACAATGCCAGCGACATGGGAGCGTTCTGCAACCTCTTTGACAAGATCTGCACGGAGATGGGCGCGTCGGCGATCTACTGCCATCATCACTCGAAGGGCACGCAGGGGTGGAAGAAGGCCATGGACCGGGCCTCGGGCAGCGGGGTGTTCTCGCGCGACCCGGACGCGATCCTCGACATCATCGAACTGAAGCGGCCATTGGTCCGGCAGACGGAGGTGGACGGGGACGGCGGCGAGACGGTGATCATCGAGGAGGACTTCGATTCCCCACGCACGGCGTGGCGCATGGAGGCGTCGCTGCGGGAATTCCCGCCCATCCGCCCCATCAGCTTTTTCTTCGACTACCCGCTGCACACGCTGGACACGAAGGGCGAGCTGAGCGGGTACATGGCTGATGGCAGCCCGCTGTCCAACCTGGCGCTGAGTTCGAGGCGCACGACGCCGGAGATCCGTCGCCAACGGCTCGACGACGCTTTCAGGGCCGCGCCGAAGGGGGAGCCGGTGACGGTGCGGAAACTTGCCGAGCTTGCCGAGGTGTCCTACGACACGATGCGGCGCTACCTGAAGGAATTCCCGGAAGACTATGTCGTGACCAACGGCGTGGTGCAGGAGCGTCCGCTGCTCGACGAGACCACGCACAGAAAAGCGTGATGAACGTCCACGCTTAAAGGGCGGTTTTTCCTTTGCTGCCGAAGATACCGCAATACCTGCTTAAAGGAAAACCGCCCTTTGCGGCTGCGCACTTTGCACGTATTGGCCTTATATAGAAATCAAGTAAGTAAGCAAGGAAGGCTGTCAAGGAGTGAGCAAAGTAGGTAAGGGGTAAAACCCCCCTTACCAACTTGGCTCCACTCCATGACTTGACCGCGGGCGGTCTGAGAGATCGAGGAGGTGTACAAATGCGGGAATCACGGATCGAGCGGAGGCTGGCATCAGCGGTAAAAACACAGGGCGGCCTCTGCCTGAAATTTATCTCCCCCGGCTGGGACGGCGCGCCTGACCGGCTGACGCTCCTGCCCCGGGGCCGCATGGCCTTTGTGGAGCTGAAAGCGCCGGGGAAGACGCTGCGTCCCTTGCAGCGCCGGCGCAGGGAGCAGCTCGAGCGGCTGGGGTTCAGGGTATTCGTCGTAGACGGTGTGGAGCAGATCGGAGGTGCGCTGGATGAAATACGCAGCGGGAACGGAGGTGATGCCCAATGAAGTTCATACCTCATGACTATCAGGAATACGCTACGAGGTTCGTCATGGAACACCCCTACTGCGGCCTGATCCTGGATATGGGCTTGGGTTGAGCAAGAGCGTCATCACGTTGACGGCACTGTGGGAATTGCTGCTGGACCGCTTCGACATCGCGCGCGTGCTGGTCATTGCGCCCAAGCGCGTGGCGGAGGATACCTGGCCCGCCGAGATCGCCAAGTGGGACCATCTCAAGGGGCTGACCTGTTCGCTGGTGCTGGGTACGGAAAAACAGCGGCGGGCGGCACTGGGCAAAAAGGCGATGCTGTACATCATCAACCGGGAGAACGTGGCGTGGCTGGTGGAGAATCATCGCTGGGACTTCGACGCGCTGGTGATCGACGAACTGTCCTCGTTCAAAAGCAGCAAGGCGCAGAGGTTCCGGGCGCTGAAGAAGGTACGCCCCCTGTGCAGGCGGGTCATCGGCCTTACGGGGACGCCCGCGCCGAACACGCTCATCGACCTGTGGCCGCAGATCTATCTGCTCGATATGGGCAAGCGCCTCGGGCGCTTCGTCACCCACTTCCGCGAGCAGTATTTCCTTCCCGACAAGCGCAGCGCCCAACAGGTGTTTACCTACAAACCCCGCCCCGGCGCGGAGGCGGAGATCTACCGGCGCATCGGCGACATCTGCGTGTCCATGAAGGCCGCCGACCACCTGCGGATGCCGGAACTGGTCAGCAGCCGCGTGGAGGTGTGTCTGAGTGCAAAGGAGCAAAAGCTGTACGATACGCTGAAGCGGGAGCTGGTGCTGAAGCTGGACAGCGGCGAGGTGGACGCGGCCAACGCCGCGGCGCTGGCGGGGAAGCTGCTGCAGCTGGCGGGCGGCGCGGTGTATGGGGAGGACAAACAGGTACTCCGCTTCCACGAGCGCAAGCTCGACGCGCTGGAAGACCTGATCGAAGCGGCCACCGGCAAGCCGCTGCTGGTGGCCTACTGGTACAGGCACGACCTGGAGCGCATCCGCGAGCGCTTCGACGCCCGCCCCATCGCCACGGCGCGGGACATCGCCGACTGGAACGCGGGGAAGATCGCCGTGGGGCTGATCCACCCGGCCTCGGCGGGCCATGGCCTCAACCTGCAGGAGGGCGGCTCGACGCTCATCTGGTTTACGCCGACGTGGTCCCTGGAACTGTATCAGCAGACGAACGCGCGGCTGTGGCGGCAGGGGCAGAGAAGCCAGACGGTGGTCATCCGCCACATCATTGCCAGAGGCACGCACGACGAGGACGTGATGCGGGCGCTGGAGCGCAAGGACATGGGGCAGGCCGCGCTGATCCGCGCGGTCAGGGCGCAGATCGGAGGTGCAAGATGAGCGGGCGCGTGGAAAAACTCCTGAAGGCGTACCCGGAGATGATCCAGAAGCGGGACTGCCTTGCCTACCAGCTGGCGCATTTCAAGGGCCTGTCGGCAGAGGATGTGATCGACAGCATGATGACGCCCAAGGTCGACGGCGAGCGCGTCAAGAGCAGCCGCCTGTCGGACAAGACGGCGCAGATCGCACTGGAGTATCGGGAGAAACAGAAGCGTATGAACCGGGAGTGGTATGCGTATTTGGAGCAGGAGCTGCTGCAGATGTGCGAGGAAATTCATTTCATTGAAGCTACTGTGGCCACACTCCCCAAGCCTCTTGATGGCCTCATGGGCGATGTCCTCAAGGGGGACCTCACATGGGATCAGCTTGCTGAAAAGCATCATATGAGCCGGGCAAGCGTAGGACGCTACAGACAAAAAGCGATCCGCCAATTGGAAAATCTGTTGGCCGCGCATGAGCGTGAATTGCAGACGTACCTGCTAAGTTGAGACGATTTTGAGACTGTTTTGATACTGACATGATACCGGGATGTGTGCTATAATTACAATCGCCAAAGAAAGACAGAGCGAGGAGCGATCCCCGCTCTTTTGTTATGCCCGAGAGGAGTGAGCGAATGCTATTCACCAGCGAGCAGGTCTCAGCCGGGCACCCGGACAAGATCTGCGACCAGATCGCCGACGCCATCGTCACCGACTGCCTCCGCCACGACCGCGACAGCCGCGTCGCCGTGGAGTGTATGATCAAGGACTGCATGATCTTCATCGCCGGCGAGATCACTTCCACACATGCGCCCGATTATGAGGTCCTGAGCCGCGAAGTACTGAGGCGCGTTGGCGACCCTGATCCCGAAGCCTATGTCGTCAACTCGCTGGTCACCTGCCAGAGCCGTGACATCGCCATGGGCGTGGACCGCGGCGGGGCTGGCGACCAGGGTCTGATGTTCGGCTACGCGACCAACGAGACGCCGGAACTGCTGCCGCTGCCCTTCGCTGTGGCCACCCGCGCGCTGGGGCTGCTGCGCGACCGCCATTCGCCGCTGCTGCTTCCTGACGCCAAGAGCCAGGTCACCTTCGACTACTGCGGCCGGCGCATCCACACCTTTCTCATCAGCACCCAGCATCACGCCTATGCCGGGCAGCGGGAGATCTACGAACTCGTGCGCTCCGTCATGGACGATGTGGCGGACGCCTACGGCCTGAACCATGATTTCCGTGCGCTGGTCAACCCCACGGGCCGCTTCGTGCGTGGCGGCAGCTACGCCGACACCGGCGTGACCGGCAGGAAGATCGTCGCCGATACCTATGGCGGCGTGTGCCGCAGCGGGGGCGGGGCGCTCTCCGGCAAGGACCCCACCAAGGTGGACCGCTCCGCCGCGTACATGGCGCGGAAGATCGCCTGCGATATCGTGCGGGAACGGCTGGCGCTGCGCTGCGAAGTGCAGCTGGCCTACGCCATCGGCGTGGCCGCACCGGTATCTGTTTCCGCGCAGTTCTTCGGCACCAACCGCGAACCGCCGCATGTGATCCTCCGGCACATCAACAGCCGCTATGACCTCACGCCCAGCGGGATCATTGAAGGCCTCGGCCTGAAGGATGTGGATTATAACCGCGTCTCCGCCTACGGGCACTTCGGGAAGGCGGGCCTGCCGTGGGAGGCGTAAGGCTCACCCCGGCGCAGGAGCGGACGATCCGTGAAGCGCGCGCCAGGGGTGCAGGCTACCGGGCCATCGCCGCCGCTGTGGGACTGGAACGCGATACCGTGCGCTACTTCTGCAAGCGGCACGGGCTGGATGGGGATCAAAGGGCTACAGGCAATGGCGCGCAGGAAAACACGCCCTGCTGCCCCGCCTGCGGCAAGCCCATCGCCCAGCCCCCGCGAGGCCGGCGCAGAAGATTCTGCAGCGACGCCTGCCGCCGCGCGTGGTGGGCGAAACACCCCGAGGCGCTTCATCGCGGCGATGCGGCGACCTATTCCAGAACCTGCGCCAATTGTGGAAAGGCGTTTCAGGCGTATGGAAACGACCACCGCCGGTATTGTTCGCACGCCTGCTATATTTCAGACCGCTTCCATAAGGCAGAGGCGGACGGGCGTACAGTTATCCGACTGTTATCTTGACATTCGGCCTCATATGAGCGATGTATAGCATAGCTCATAGGCAGAGGAGGCAGTCCCATGAGGATACAGACCCCGAGAGAGTCCCGGCGCGAGATCGTCGGGCGCATTTCCGAACGTCTGGGCATACCCGCGCGCTACGAAGGCGCGCCGGGCTTCGCCTACACCATCGGCGAGATCACCGTCGAGCGCGATGGCGGCATTGTGTCCGGCAACGACGCGCTGCTGGAAAGCCTGAAGCCGATGCTCGTCGAGCAGGGCTGGCTGGAAGCGGGACCCGTCGATGAACAGGCCGCGCGGGCGGAAGATGATTCAGAAGCCGATGGCCCCGACGCAAGTCCCGAGCGCATGGACATCGTCTCGCCGCTGCGGGATTGGACGTTGGCGGAGCGGATCAGTCTTTTGCGAACGCTCTATGGCCGGCAATGCCTGCTCAACCGCATGATGCAGGGCGAGACGCTCTGCATCGAGGAATCCTTCGTCACAGCCATGGCCGACGATCCGCCTGCGAGCGTCGCCGATTTTGAAGCGCGCGTGCGGGATGGGATCGAGGCCGGCGCTGTCCGCGGCGTCGCCTTCGAGGATGGGAAATTCATCTTCAGCACGCCCTGCCTCCCGGAGGAAGCCGCGCGCTGGACCGCTTACTGCGAGCTGCTGGACGGCGTCCTGCGAAGCGCGAAGGCGGCAAAGCGCGTGTCCATCACGCCGCACGTTGACCCGGAGAGCGAAAAGTACCGCGCCAACAGCTGGCTGGTGCGCATGGGCTTTGCCGGGGCTGCACACAAGGAGCTGCGTCATACGCTGACGGCCCACCTCAACGGCTACGCCGCATTCAAAAGCGCGGCAGGGATGCAGGCACATCGGGAAAAGTATGCTGCCATACGCAGGCGACATGTCTATGAGGGTTTCGATGTTCACGTGCTTCATGTCGCATTCTTCCCTTCTCCATTTCAAAGCGCTTTCGCGTATGCTATTTATCACTCTGTCGGGGCGAAATAGCAACCCGACCGATGCACCAGGGTTGCTGTGGACGGTCTTGTTCATATCCACCCGGCGGGCGCTGATTCAAAAGCTGTGCCCGTTGGCTCGGGCATATCGCAGATGCCGGCCAGGAATGCGGAAAAGGCGTGCGGCTTTGCCGAAGGGGTAGTCCTCGACCACAATGGCATACCAGCCGGGCTTGCGATTTGCAAGCTGTGCGGCCAGCTCCTTAAAGGCCTTCAGGTCGACCTGTTCGGGGTGAGCAGGGTCGAATAATGCGACATCCATACTGTCCCAGTAATCATCGTAGATTCGGGCAAGTGTGCGCCCGTCACGGTAGATGCTCAGCTTGATTTCAAAGCGTACTTTTTTCACGGCGTGTACCTCCTTGCTGTATTCAGAAACCATGCGGCTTCCCGCGACGCTCCCCCGCAGGGAAGCGTTTCGGCCTGTGCCGGAGGCCATCGTCAGGCGGGGTCATGGCAGTTGTGTCAGTCGACGTCATCGTCCTCGTCATCGTCGTATTCCTCTTGAAAGTCCTCCCATCCAATGCCGCCGTAGGTGTATCCACCGTCATGCTTGAGATATACCGGCGTGTCGTCAGAGTAGTCCGACAGCGCGTCGATGAGGTCGCGCACCGTCAGGGTGTGGTTGACCTGCTCGGGAGTGTATCCGGTGCGGTTGGCGGCGATGAAAAGTTTCATGGTATGTTCCTCCTTGATTTGAAAGATGTTGTGCGGCTTCCCGCGACGCTCCCGATTTGGGAACGTTTCGGCCCGGGGCCGCCGGGCCATCGTCAGGCGGGCTGTGTCAGGATGCCTGCCGCCAGGCGGCGTTGCCGGGCAGGTACTTGAGCAGGTGTGTGCGTGCGGTCTTGAATTCGTCGCCAATGAAGCCCAGGCGCAAGAGCCAGCAGCGGAAAGTGTATTTCGGGTTGTCGGTGACGTGGCGGTGTGGGCTGGCCGCGCTCGATTTGAGAGCCTGGTAGGAGATGGCCATACACAGCTGTATGTATGCCTTGACCTTGCCCGCGTGGAGGGTGGAATTGAACGCCCGGAATTCGATGGTTCCTTTCTGGAACACGCTGTGCAGATTCAAAAGATGATAGCGCGTCGGGTCGTAGTGCTCATTTGCGTGTTCTTGCCAATCCCAGTCGTCATACCAGATCCGCGCAAACTCCTCGAAGGTCGTGGGCTTCCGTCGATTCAGAAGCCACAGGAATCTTTGGTCGAGCGTTTTGCACCAGTCGTTCCGTCGTTCGGGCGAGATGAGCAGCGCCTGTGTCAGCAGGTCCTCCTTGGCGTTGACGATGTTCACCAGATTTCGGAGCGTCCTGGGCGTGTGCTCACCCCGCCCGATGTGGACGTGAATTCCACAGCTGCTGTGCGCCTTGGCGCCAGCGCGGCGCAATTTGCGAACGAGTTCCTGCACCGTCTCGATGTCCCCCCAGCGACACACGGGGCTGACGAATTCTGTGCGTTCCTCATAGGGCCCGTCGATGCTGCTGTCAGAGACGAGCTTCCAATAGCGTCCCTGCGAGTCGGCGACGCGCCAGGTGTCATAGGTTCCACCGACGTACTCGGCGGGGGTTCCAAAGTGTTCCGCGACGACCCCGGCGGCTCTCGCGCGCGAGATGTGATTCATCTCGATCTCGATGCCGAAGGTCTGGTCTTTCATGGCAGAGTCCTCCTGAAAAAGTGATCCGCCACTTTTCAGCGGCGGATCGTGTGGTTCCTTGCGTCGGCGAGAGCTACCAGGCTGTCAGCGGCTGCACAGACTCTCTTCGCAATGTCCGTGAGCCGGATGTGCGCCCGGAAGATCTCCGGATCGTTTTCGGCCTTTTCAGGGTCGAGCAAGTCGGTGAGGGACTCGGCCGCACGGGCCACCTCGCGGCAGCGCCAGCAGGCGAGGTCAACGTACTCCCACGCGGACGGCGCGGGGCTAGCCTTGACCATCTGTGCGGCCCCGGTCGCGGCGTCGATGGCGGCGCGGGCGTGTTTTTCCACCTTGCGGGCGGCGTATACGGCGGGGTTCATCATGGGTAGACACCTCCTGTGGTTTTTTTGCGGGCTTTCCGCGACGCGCGGGGCGTTTCGGCTGGGGGCCGCCCAGCCTCATCAGGCGGAGAGGTCGTGTGGGCAAAGCGGGGGTGGGCGCGGCATGGTTCGTTCATCCTTTCGTTCTTTTCTTTCCCTTTCGGGCTTTCCGCCGGGCGCCCGGCGAAAAGGGTCGGTCGTAGTGGGCACCCAGAGAGCCCTCTCGAGCGGGCAGGCTGGGGCGGGTCGCCGGGGTTCGCGCGCCGCGCTGGTGTGCGCGGGGGC
>DVOU01000070.1:0-46275 GCA_018713365.1 Candidatus Pullichristensenella excrementipullorum | reverse complement strand
GCGAACGATATGCCACCGTGCCGCCCCCTCTCTTAGCCGTTGATTTCAACTCCCGCCCTCGCATGAGGGCGAACGGCAAGTGGTCTTGCGCGCATACGGCGTGTGCTATTTCAACTCCCGCCCTCGCATGAGGGCGAACAGATGCCGTTGCGCGAGTTGTCTTTGGCGCTGTTATTTCAACTCCCGCCCTCGCATGAGGGCGAACACGCGTGAACAGATCTGGAGCGCCGTTGCCGAGCTATTTCAACTCCCGCCCTCGCATGAGGGCGAACGGGGGATATTGAGATGAAGAATGGACGTAGCTTATTTCAACTCCCGCCCTCGCATGAGGGCGAACACCCACCGCGCCGGGCGCGATCTTGATCGTCTTATTTCAACTCCCGCCCTCGCATGAGGGCGAACCCGCGCCAGTCGTCCTGCGCCGGTTGTAGAGCGTATTTCAACTCCCGCCCTCGCATGAGGGCGAACGCGGACCTTCTGAATGTTGATGTCAGGAATTTCCTATTTCAACTCCCGCCCTCGCATGAGGGCGAACAAAAGGAGTGAATCTAATGGCTACCTGGGAAAAAATTTCAACTCCCGCCCTCGCATGAGGGCGAACGATAACTGACTACTTGAGGCAATCCAGCATCGCCTTATTTCAACTCCCGCCCTCGCATGAGGGCGAACCCATACTCGCCGTCGATACCGCTGCTTCCTACGCTGATTTCAACTCCCGCCCTCGCATGAGGGCGAACGGCCTGTATCGCCCTGTCCACCGCCGCGCGGTAATTTCAACTCCCGCCCTCGCATGAGGGCGAACTACGCCGTCTGCGAAAAAAATGGCCTGAAGATCATTTCAACTCCCGCCCTCGCATGAGGGCGAACTCCGCGCCGGTCGTCCTGCGCCGGTTGTAGAGCGTATTTCAACTCCCGCCCTCGCATGAGGGCGAACGTCCAGCAGGGCGAGTTGGTCGCCCACGCCGATATTTCAACTCCCGCCCTCGCATGAGGGCGAACTTCGTTCAATTCGTCGGTCGCGGCGGTTGTCGGATTTCAACTCCCGCCCTCGCATGAGGGCGAACGATGATGGGGGTATCGTTTTTGGGGCGGGATTTATTTCAACTCCCGCCCTCGCATGAGGGCGAACGGGAGAGGCAGGCGCGCCCGGGCGCGAACGCGGCGATTTCAACTCCCGCCCTCGCATGAGGGCGAACCTCGCGCGCGTGAGGATCGCGCGCGGGCTGACGCATTTCAACTCCCGCCCTCGCATGAGGGCGAACAGCAAATATACACATTCCACCAACATCCCAACTGTGCATATTTGCCAAAACTCAGCGTTCAACTCGGCCATTTCCCTCGCTGAACCCTGCAGATCGGGGCGGTGACGGGGCAAATGGGGCTTGCCCTTTGCGCGTACCTCCCCGCGTTTTCTGTGTGGGCGAGGTGCGCGCTCAGAAAAGCAGGGGTTGCCCCGCTTCCACGCTCGCGCCCTTGCCCAGTACGTCGATCTTGTTCTGATAGTGATTCCCCAGCCGGTAAAAGCGGATGCTGTCCTTTTCCGGCTCCATCGCCCTTTGCAGTTCGCTTTTCAACGCCGTCAGCTGCGCCGCGTCCACCATTACCTCAAAGACAGAGTTTTGCACGCGCACGCCGTAACGCTCGCACAGCTTGGCGACCTGGCGCAGGCGTTGCGCGCCGCCGGGCTCGGCGGTGTTTACGTCGTAGGTGACCACCAGCAGCATTTGTCCTCACCTCCAGACGAAGGGCGGGTAGCGGTCCAGGTCGCCGCGTAGGACGCGCGCGAACAGCATCGCCTGCGCGTAGGGGATCAGTCCGATCGGTATCTTTTCCTTCAAAAACGGGTGAAGGATGACTTCGTTTTTGCGCTTTTGCCAACTCGCCAGCAGCGTCCTGCGGCCCCGGTCGTCCAGATAGATCGCCTCGCCGTCCGCCTCGAAGTCCGTCAGGCCCAGCTGGCCCAGGTTGAACAGGGAGATGACAAAGCGGTCGCAGAGCGGCGCGCGCAGCTCCTCCATCAGGTCGAGCGCGAAGGAGGCGCGCCCGGGCCGCAGCGCGTGCAGATAGCCGACCGCGGGGTCGAGCCCCACGCTCTCCAGCGCGGAGCGCGTCTCGCTGGCGAGCAGCGTGTAGGCAAAGGACAGGGCGGCGTTGACCTCGTTCTTTGGCGGCCTGCGGCTGCGGACGCCCAGCGCGAAGCCGTGTGCCTCCGTGCGCAGCATGCAGTCAAAGCAGGCGAAGTAGGCCGACGCGGCCGCGCCCTCCACGCCGCGCATGCTGTCCACGTCCGCGCAGTCTGCCAATTGAAGCGCCAGCGCGCTGAGCTGTTCGGCGCCCTTTTTCAACTGGACTGCGTCGCTTTGGGAAACGCCGCCGCGCGCGGCGCGCAGCAAGACCTCCTTGCTGTTGCGCAGCTTGGCGTACAAAAGGTCGCGGACGAGGTCTGTGACGAACCCCGCTTCCCCGGCGCTGGCATACTGCGCCTTGCGCAAAAGCACGTTGCCGCTCACCGGCCCGGTGACGCGCCCAAGAAAGCGCCCGCTGCCGGAGAGAAAGGTCAAGGCGATGCCGCGCTCGCCGCAAAAGCCGATCAGCGGCGTGGACACGGTGTTCACCCCGAAGCAGACGATGTTTTCCAGCGTCAGGGCGGGGATGGAGACCTTCTCATCCCCGCCGACCCTGACGCAGACGTTTTCATTGCGGTGGTAGAGATAGCTTTCCGGCGTGAGTACGTAGAGCGTGTTCAGCAGTTTTCGCAAGTGGCGTCCACCTCCTGCGCCTCGCGCGCGAGCGCCTGACAATATGCCTTTGCGGAGAGCGCCGTCTTCGGCATGCACAGTTCCTTGAGCGAGCAGCGCTGGCATTTGCGCCCGTATTCCGCCGCGGGAACGGACAGGGAGCGCCGGAGCGCCCGGAGCGCGCTGGCCGTCGCCTCCGTCTTTGCGCGCAGCTCTGGGGTGAAGGCCACTTCCGCGCGCCGATGCGCCGTGATGAAGAAGATGGCGCCGGAGGGAATGCGCGTTCCATACATTTCCTCCAGACACATGGCCTGCGCGCAAAGCTGTATGTGGTACTCCGCTTCGTCCCGCACAGCGCCATGCTTGTATTCCACGGGGTAGAGACGGACGGGGAAGTCCGCCGCCGGGATGCGGCAGCCCTGTTCATCGCGCCGTGCCTCGATGCAATCGCACTTGCCCCAGATGCGCAGGCGTTCGGAGTTTACGTCGTATTCATAGAACTTGAGATGATTGCCCCGGCGTTCCACCCGGCGGTCGTGTACGCGGCGATGCTCATCGCGGCCTTTGGCGGTGTCGGCGCTCTCGGCCCACTGGCGCTCGTTGAGCAGCAGCGCCGCCCGGCGCGGACAGTAGGCGTACTGGGAGAGCCATGACAGCGGCAGGTACTCCTCCTCATCCATTGCGCAGCCAGTCCTCCCCCTCGGGCAGCGCGCCCCAGACGACGGGGCCAAAGGCGTCGCGCTGGAAGCCCATCTCCACGCCCTCGGGCACCCTGTCAAGATGCACGATGGCCTCGTAATCGCGGTAGGAGCGCGGCGTTTCCACCCCGGGCTTTTTGTGGACCTCCACCAGTTCAAAGAGCCGGTGCGCGGGCGCGCAGCCGAGCTTCGCCTGCCGGCGGCGCTGGTTTTCGTCGCTGTCGGTGCCGACGTGTTTGAAGACGATCAGCGGCGAGACGACCGCCATTTCGCCCTTGCTGGCGGAGTGGTCGTGTTCGTACATGTTGAGAATGGCCTCAAAGAGCGCCTTGAGGTCGGCGTCGTCAAAGCCCGTCTCCGCGGCCAGGTTGGCGCTGATGAAGGCACGCACCTCGTAAAGACCGAAGGGGATCAGCTGTTTGCGACCCATCGTGCGCAGCTTGTCCTCGGGTGTGGCGG
Organism: Candidatus Pullichristensenella excrementipullorum; assembly: GCA_018713365.1. Classification (GTDB taxonomy): domain Bacteria; phylum Bacillota; class Clostridia; order Christensenellales; family Aristaeellaceae; genus Pullichristensenella; species Pullichristensenella excrementipullorum. The sequence goes on along the minus strand of DVOU01000070.1, from coordinate 42,380 downwards.
CTTCGTCCTTCTGATAGTCCTCCATCGTGCCATCTTTGATATTGTCGGCGATGGCCATGCGCGTGATGCTGATATCCAGCGGCAGCACTGGATCAAGGCTCTTGCCAAAGGTGAACTGCACCGGGCCGCGCACCTGCCCTGCGTTGGGGCCAGTGGACATCACCGCGCCAAAGGTGCGCACATCGTAAAACAGCTCGCACGCCTTTCTGCGCCCGGCGTAGACGGCGTCCTTGCCCTTGGCGCAGTCCTCAAAGCCGGCTTCGCGCTTGGCACGGGCGATGTGTCGGTTGAGGTTGGTGGACTGCTGGACGATGATCTCCATGCCCGGCTCGCCCTCGTAGGCGCTGGCGATGTAGTTGCGGATGCGGCGCTTGGTGGCCACGTCGGTGATGAAGCCCTGCATGGTCTGCGGGTCCACGCGCGGGGTATTGCCCATGTCCGGGTCGCCGTTGGGGTTCGCGTTGATACAGGCAACGTAGTACAAAAGCTCGTATCGGTTCTGGATCGCCATGGTCACGCCTCCTCTATTTTCGTCGTCCGCTCTGCCTTCTTTGCCTGCCGCTGGGCGCGGGCTTCGTTTTCCCTGCGGCTGATCTCCGCGCTCATCTGCCGGTAGCCGAGGGCGAAATACGCCTGTCCTTCCAGGCTGAGTACGGTGGGTATGCTGTCTCCGATGGCCACGCTGGCCGCGTTGAGCAATTCTGAGAACATATTGATCTGCCAGCGGTACTCCAGCTTTTCCTGATGGTGGTTGGACATGGTCGCCAGACGGCCCAGCACCAGCGCCGGCATTTGGCTGGCCGCGCCGTAGTAGCGCTGCACCATGCTGGCGTTGACGTCCGGCATGGCCGCACGCTGGATGGCGGCATAGACCGCGACCAGAGCGCCAGCCTGATAGGCGCTGCTTGGATGTTTGGGGTTGTAGTAAGCCATGAGCGCTTCCTCCTGATGATGGATTCGGTTCCTGCGCATCAGCCACGCCTTGAGCCATTGGCAGCAAATGCCATCCGGCACCGGCGGACTGGAGAGTTCTTCATTGTTCTGCATCATCTGCGAGCGGATGTAGGCAAGCGCGCGGGCGGCCACCGCGTCCGGCAGCGGCCCTCCGCCGAGGATGGCGGAGAGAATGGCGGGCGTAAGGCCGGCCAGATCCTTTGCGGCGCGCTCGTAGGGCCTTTTTTCGCTCTCCTGCCGCTTCATCAGTCGATAGAGGCGGGCGTTGAGCCTGTAGCTTTTGGCCGCGCTCACGCCGTCCATGCGGCAGAGGGCGAGGTCGTCGTACCACAGGGAGAGCTTGCGCTGCAGTTCCTCGTAAGCGCCCTGCTCGTAGCGCCGGATCATCACCCGGCCGTTGACGCCGGAGAGCAGGAGGATGTAATAGCGGTCCGGGAGCGGCGATGGCTCCATGCCGCTGTACACGCTGCGGGGCAATGCGTCCGCCCGGGCGCGCGCGGCTTCGTCGCTGACGGGCGATGGCGCGTCGGCGCTCTCTTCGCCCTCCCCGTCATCGTCCGCGAAGCCCTTGAGCAGCTCGTCCAGCGCGTCCTCCTCCGTGGGCAGGGCGCGGTCGTACCAGTGGACGAACTTCATGCCGGCGAGGATGGGCGCGCCTTTGAGCAGCTCGTCCAGCGCCGCCTTCACGCCCGCGTAGGCGCTCTCGGAAACGGGCGCGTTGGCGGCCTGCGAAAGGCCGTAGGAGCAGAAGGCGTCCTTGTCAAAGCAGATCAGGGCGTCGCCGCGCGGGTGTCCGCCCACCGGGCCGAGGCCGCTGATGGGGGGAACGGTCTCCATGGGCACGGTCGGCTGCCCGGTGATCAGGCAGAGGCTCCTTGCCTTGTTCTGCGTCGCCGTGAACTGGACGCGGTACGCCTGCCACCATTCGACCAGCCCCGGAAGTTCGAGGATGTTCGCGCCATCCACCCGGAAGGTCACGCGGTCGCCGGGCTTGATCTTTTCGCGCTCCACTTCGCGGCGCATGGCTTCCAGCGTTTGCGCGTCGCGCAGGGCCGTCAGGCACGCACCCAGCGCGGGAAGCGCGCCCGCGCCGTCTTCGAGGACTTTTTGGAAATAGTCGCTCTTGGCGCCCGGCGCTTCGGGCACGACGATGCCGGCCTTTTCCACCAGCGGGTTGCAGCGGCTGGTGCCGTTGGCAAGGCTGCCGATGTCCGGCGCGGCATAGGGGCGGCCGTCCGAGCGCTCCAGCCCCAGAAAGCGGCCGTCGGCGCCGAGGCAGAGAAACGCCTTGACCGTCTTGGCCACGAAGCCCACGGGCAGGGCGAGCTGCCGCTCCACGGCGTACTGGTACAGCGCGTTCAACATAGGGCATCCCCCTTCAACACGTCCGGGCTGTCGTAAGGCGGCACTTCGACGACGCCCTGCTTCATCACCGCGTGGTACAGCGACAGGCGGGGCTGCGTCTTTTTGCGCACCTCGGGGTCGTGCAGATCGAAGATGTCGTAGACCATCCATCCGGCGTCCATGTCCTCGCATATGGGCGCGCGGCGCTTGTCGCTCTCCTCGAAGTAGCCGACGAACTGCCGCAGGCCCAGCGAGGGCTGGTAGTACGTCTTGCCGCTGCGGATGCGCCGCAAAGCCTGCTCGTTGAGCTGCGCCAGCGTGCCGCGAAATGTTTCGCGCGGACAGATGACGGCAGAGAAGCGGTAGCGCACATCGCGCAGAGCCACGGTCTGGCGCTGCGTGCGCTCCTCGTCGGCAAAGATGGGCTTGTCCCTGACCTTCTTCTTGACCTCGTTGCACTTGAAGCTGATGTACTGGATGGGGTTGAGAACCTCGATGCGCGTGATCTGCCAGTAGAACTCATCTTTTTTGGAATAGATGCTGCTGTAGATCCCGCGCACCGCCGAGGGCGTGGGGAAGGGGTAGCTGAGCCGCTCCACTTTTCCGTAGGGCGCCGTCCAGCAGGCGAAATCCCCCCACACCTCCATGGTGATCTCCAAGCCGTTCACCTCCCTTTCCGTGTTCGCCCCGCCATTGCTGACGGGGCATTGATAATCAATTTGTTTCTAGCCCTCAGCAGAGTCTGCTGTCAAATTTATTATAAATAAAAAATGGTGTATTGTCAAGCTATTTTGAGGATTTTATTAAAAAATATTTACGTCTTCGTGTTCCTCCGGCCATTGCAGCCCCATCTCCTCCGTATAGAGCCCCTCATGCTGCGGGCGGAGCAGATAGTATCCGCTGGGTCGCGGCGGCTCCCCGCGCCGGGCGGGCAAAAACAGCGCTTCGGCGCAGCGCTCGCAGCGGGCGCGGTCAAAGGCGGACACGGTGATGGGCGCGGCGGCGCGGAGCAGTTGCGGCGCAAGCGCGCGCGAACGCTGCAATTCCCGCTGTACGCCTTCAAACAACTCCCGCTCGCCTTCGTAAGGCACGATGACCTGCGCGGCGCGGTCGTCGATGAGGCGGTAGTGTTCGGAAACCTCCTCGTAACTGCGGCGGCGCACCGCGTCGGTCAGGGCCGGATCGTCGCGCGCGTCCTCAAACAGGCGGCGGTAGTATTCGGCGATGTGCGCCGGGTCGTGGATGTCGATGTCGCCCGTGGAGAGCATCTCCAGCACGCGCATGGCGGCGCGCTCGTAGGCGTCGCCGGGATAGAGCCTGCCCTCCTCGTCGGGGATGAACACGCACACCTCGCCGCCCCCGGCCAGGCGTCCGTTGCGGTTGCAGCGCCCCGCCGCCTGGATGATCGCCTCCAGCGGCGCAAGGGCGCGGTACATGCGCGCAAAGTCCAGATCCACGCCGGCCTCGATGCACTGCGTGGAGACCACGCGGCAGGGAAACCCCTCGCGCAGGCGCTCGCGGACGCGGTCGATCAGCGCGCTGCGGTGCGCGGGGCAGAGGTCTGTCGTCAGGAAAAAGCACTCCTCCGCCGGGCAGAGGTCCGTCAGCTGCTTGTAGAGCCGCGCCGCGTGCCTGCGCAGGTTGACGATGCAGCAGACGCTTTGCGAACGCGCCATCTCCCCGGCGACCGCCTCCAGCGGCATTGGCCTCTGCACGCGCCACTTTACCCGCGTGCGGCGCAGCGCCGCGTAGAGCGACGCGTTCCAGGGGCAGATCTCCCGGGGCTTCCATTCGACCTGTGAAAGCGCGGCGAAGTTCGGCTGGGTGGCGGTGGAAAAGACGACGCTGCAGCCATAGCGCGCGCACAATTCGCCCACGGCGCGCAGCGTGGCCTGCGTCAGCTGTCCCGGCAGGCTCTGCGCCTCGTCGAAGACGATCACGCTTTGGGCGATGTTGTGCAGCTTGCGCAGGTCGCCGGGCTGCCAGCGGAACAGGGCCTCGAAAAAGCGCACGGACGTGGTGATGATGAAGGGATGCTCCCAGCGGGCGCAGAACTCGCGGTGTTCGTCGCCGTATTCCCGCTGGCTGTGATCTTCGAGGATGTCCGGGATGATGCGGGCGTATTCGCGGGCGCTCTGCTCGATGAGCGACAGAAAGGGCAGCACGATGATGATGCGGCGCTTGCGCTGGCGCAGGGCAAAGTTGAGCAGCGCCAGCGTTTTGCCCGTGCCTGTCGGCGCGGTCAGCGTATACAGGCCGCCTTCGCCCGCGCCTGCCGCGCCGCAGCAGTCGAAAAGGCGGTCGCGCAGGGCGTTGAGGGCGGGGTCTGCGCTCGAAGTTCGGCGCAGGGACTGGCGATGGGCCTCCAGCGCTTCCAGCGCCGCCTCCCACGCGGGCGGCGAAACGGCCTCCACGCCCGCCGCCTGTCCCTCCTGCGTGGCGGCGGAGACGCAGTAGTCCGCATCCACGAGGCAGGAAAAGAGCATGCGCGTGTAGAGCATCCGCGCCTCCTCGGAGAAAAACGCCTCCTCGGGCAGCCTGAGGTCGGAGAGGCGAAAATCGGGAAAGTCCCGCTGAAAGGCGTTGCGCGCCCGCGTGTACGCCGCCTTGCCGCGCAGCGAGGCGTCCTTGCCGGACGGGCAGCGCAGCGGGCTTTCCGAGCGCAAGCTCTCGCGCAGCGCCGGCAGCAGCGCGTCCCGGGAGCGCAGAGCGTCGTGATGCCCGTTCACCGCCTCGACCACGGCGCGCAGGCGCTCGCCGCCCGCGAGGTCGAGAAACGCCGCGCCCGGCAGGGCATGGTCTACGCCGTGGCGCACCCCCAATAGCACTTCCTGAAAATCCCGGCTGTACTTGCCAAAATCGTGCCACAGGCCGGCGAGGCGGGCGGCGGTCTCCTGCCCGGTCTCCGCGCCGAAAACAGCGGCCAATTCCGCCACCTTGCGCAAATGCGCGCCCACCGTCTCCTGATGGCCGTTGGCGTCCGGGGATTTGGCGAAGAAGATGGCGTCCCGCGTGTCCATGTGTGAAAAGCCCCCTTTTCAGCGCGCGCCCGCGGACGCGCGATCCATCACAAGTCCTATCATACCATGATTTACAGAATTTTCAAGACATCTTTCGAATTGCGCGCCATCGCTCGACAAAGCGCGCGCCGTCTCCCCGCTTTTCGCCGGCGCGATTTGTGCGTTTTGCGCTGGAATATGGGGAAACGTTGTGCTATAATGGGTCTGTCGGCTCAGCCGCGATCTTTTATGGAAAGCTCTGGTGGAAAGACAAATGCAGGCCAAGGCCCAAACGGCCGTCTCCAAGGAGGATGTGTTTGCGAAGCTGCCCGTGCCCGTCGCACTGCGCAAGATGATCCTGCCGGCGGTGGTCAGTCAGCTCATCGTACTCATCTACAACATGGCGGACACCTTTTATGTCGGCCAGACCAACGACCCGTACATGGTGGCGGCCACTTCGCTGATCCTGCCCGTGTTCAACATCACCCTGTGTCTGGCCGGACTGGCGGGCATCGGCGGCGGTTCGCTGATCTCCCGCCTGCTCGGGCAGGGCGAGGCGGACGAGGCCCGGCGCGTCAGCGCCTTTTCGCTGTATCTGGGGCTGGCGGTCTCGGCGCTGTTCTCGGTGGGCATCGGCCTGTTCATGCGCCCGCTGCTTTCCCTGCTGGGCGCAGGGGAGAGAACGTACGAATACGCCCGGCAATACGCCATGTGCGTCATCGTATTTGGCGGCGTGCCGACGGTGCTTTCCAACGTGCTGTCCAACCTTATCCGCAGCATCGGCATGTCCCGGCAGGCAAGCACCGGCATCATCCTCGGCGGGCTTTTGAACATCGCCCTCGATCCGCTGTTCATGTTCGTGTTGCTGCCCAAAGGCTCCGAGGTGCTGGGCGCGGGCATCGCCACCTGCCTTTCCAACTGCGTGGCCTTCCTCTACTTCGCCTTTATCCTCATCCGCCTGCGGCGCGATTCGGTCATCACCTTTTCGCCCCGCGTGGGCCTGCCGAAGCGGGAAAACGCCGCCGCCGTGTTTGCCGTGGGCGTGCCCTCGGCGCTGACCTCGCTCTTGTTCGACCTGGACTACGTCATCATCGACAAACTGATGGTCTCCTATCACGATGTGGCGCTGGCCGCCATCGGCATCGTGCTTAAGGTGGAGCGCTTCCCGCTCAACGTGGGCGTGGGCATCTGTCAGGGCATGATGCCGCTGGTCGCCTACAATTACAGCGCCGGCAACGCAAAGCGCATGCGCGACACCATCCGCCTCTCCCGCCTGGTGGGGCTGGTGGTGGCGGCGGTGAGCATCCTCCTCTACGAGCTGTTCGCCGTGCAGTTCGCGGGCCTGTTCATCGGCGACGCGCAGACGGTGGCGCTGGCCTCGCAGTTTTTGCGCGTGCGCGTGTTGGCCACGCCGCTGATGTTCCTCTGCTTTTTCACCGTGTATCTGTTCCAGGCGTTCGGCAAGGGGCGCGTATCGCTGTTCCTCGGCGTGAGCCGCTGGCTGGCGCTCAACATCCCCATGCTGTTTTTGCTCAACGCCATTTTCGGCATGTACGGCATCGTCTGGGCGCAGGCCACGGCGGACTTTCTGGCCATGCTGCTCTCCTTCTACGTGCTGAAAAAACACCAGCCCATCCCCGCGCCGCGCGCCGTCGAAGCGCCCGCGTCCGGGGAATGAGCCGGCCAGCATGGAAAAGCCCCCGCGCTTGCATAAAACGCGGGGGCATTGTTGTGCCTTCGCCCTTACAGGCACAGGCGGTAGATAGTCTCGATGTCCTCGGTGTTCAGGGCGTAGAACTTGCCCACTGTGCCGTCCGGGTTGGGGCGCTTGACCTTGCCGGCGAGGTAGGGGATGTCCTCCTCGCGCGCGCCCAGCTCCGCAAACGTCACCGGCATGCCGATCTCTTTTAGCCATCCCACGTAGGCGTCGATGCCGGCCTGCGCGGTCTTTTCCGGGTGCGCAAAGTCCATCTGGCAGCCCCATACGCGCACGGCGAACTGCGCCAGCCGCATCACCTTGTCCGGCTTTTGCAGCATGAAGCGCAGCCAGCCGGGGAACACCACCGCCAGACCCGCGCCGTGGGCGCAGTCGTAGAGGGCGGAAAGCTCATGCTCGATCTGGTGGCTGGCAAAGTCCTTGACGCGGCCGACGCTGAGGGTGTCGTTGTGGGCGATGGTGCTGGCCCACATAAGCTGCGCGGCGGCGTCATAGTCGTGGGGCTCCTTGACCATCACGCGCGCGGCGCGGATGACGGCCTGCATCGTGCCCTCGCAGAGGCGGTCGGTCAGGTCCACGTCCGGCTCGTTGGTGAAGTAGCGCTCCATGATGTGGGCGAGTATGTCCGTGGCCCCGCAGGCGATCTGATAGGGCGGCAGCGTCATCGTCAGTTCCGGGTTCATGATCGCCAGCAGCGGGCGGTTGAGTTCGGTGTTGAGGCCGCGCTTGGTCTTGGTGGCCTCCTGGGTGATGACGCAGCTGTCGGAGGATTCGCTGCCCGCGGCGGACATGGTCAGCACCACGCCCTTGGGCAGGCTCTTTTGCGGCTTGGCCTTGCCGCAGAAGAAGTCCCAGAAGTCGCCGTCGTAGAGCGCGCCGTGGGCCATGGCCTTGGCCGAGTCGATGGCTGAGCCGCCGCCCACGGCCAGCACGAAGTCCACCTGCTCGCGGCGGATCAGCTCGATGCCCTCGTAGACCTTGGTATCGCGCGGGTTGGGCTGCGCGCCGCCGAGGGAGACGTACTTGACGCCCGCCGCGTCCAAAGAAGCCTCCACGCGGGCGATGAGGCCCGAGCGCACCGCCGAGCCGCCGCCGTAGTGGATAAGCACCTTGGTCGCGCCCAGCGCGCGCACGTATTCGCCGGTCTTGTTCTCCACGCCGCGGCCAAAGACAAAGCGCGTGGGCAGATGGTGTTCAAAGTTGATCATCGCTTACTCCTCCTTGAAAGCATCCAGTACTTTGCCGGCGACGCCCCGCGCCAGCGCGCGATGGCCGGCGGCGGTCAGGTGTACGCCGTCCTCGTCCGAGGCGCGGCAGAAGTCCGCCGCGTTCAGGTATCCGCAGCGCATCAACCGGGCGATGCGCAGATATTCCTCCGCCAGATGTTCCGATACCTCGATGCTGCGCGCGTCGAACGTTCCCGCCATGCGCGTTTTCATCACTTCCGGCCGCACCGGCGGCGGGGCGACGACCAGCACGCGCGAAGGCTCGCCGCGCGCATCCGTCGCGTAGAGGTGTACAAGGCGCAGAAGGTGCGCCAGCGCCTGGGCGATGGCCGGCGCGGACATGGCAAAGCGCTGCTTTACGTCGTTCGTTCCCAGCATGACGATGACCATGTCCAGCGGATCATGGCTCATCAGGCAGGGCGGCAGATAGTCCATGGCGCTCTTGTAGCCGCCCTCCACGGGGTCGTCAAAGGCGATGGTGCGCCCGCCGAAGCCCTCTTCGATCACGCGAAAGCCCTCGCCCAGCAGCGTTTGCAGGATCATCGGCCAGCGCTCGTCCTCGCCGTAGCGCGGCCCGACCGGGTTGGTGCCGTGCGTGTTGGAATCGCCAAAACAGAGGATGCGTTTTTTATTCATTCCACTTCATCCATTCCGGGGTGAGATAGCGGCGGATGGGCAGGCGCGGCCACCGTTCCGGCAGATCTTCCAGCGCGCTCTCCAGCCCCGCCTCGAACGCCACCGGCAGGCCGCTTTTCTCCGCAAGGCGCTCAATGAACGCCCGTCCCGCCAGAAGTTCCTCCGCCGAAGTCTCCGCGCCCAAGTTGGCGTTGACGGCAAGGCCCGTGATGGCAAGGCGCGCGCGCCGCTCCACGGCCTCCATCAGGCAAAGCGCCTGTTCGACCGTCGATGTGCGGGGGCGGAAGGGATTGACCACGAAATACACGTCCGCCGGGCAGGCGGCAAACTGCGCGTGATAGCGCCCCAGCGCCACCGCGCCGTCGTCGTCCCCGCCCACGTCGAACACGCTGAAGCCGTCCGTGGTGAAGGCGCGCTCCACCTCCGCCGGCAAAATGGGTATGTCCACGCCTGAGAGCGCGTAGGCCGGGTAGACGATCTCAACGCCATGTTCCACCAGCAGCGGCTTTACCTCGGCGCTGCGGAAAAAGGGGTTGACGATGTCCAGATCGACGAGCGTGACCGGCGCGCTCTTGCGCAGCGCCAGCGCCATGTTCACCGCCAATTCGGTCTTGCCGCTGCCATAGTGGCCGACAAGTACCTTGACGCGCTGCCCCGAACGCAGCCAGTCAGTGGATATCAAACAGGTCGTCCTCCTTGCGCTCGTCGCGCTTTTTTGGCGCCGGGCGCTTTTTCTCCTTTTGCGCGCCGGGCAGGTCGCTGACGTTGAACACGGCGTCCTCCTGCACCTTGCGCGTCCCCTTGGCGGGCTTGATCCTGAAAAGTTCGTCCTCGAAAACGTCCGGCCGCGGCGGCGGCACGTCGCTCACGCGCCGCGGCCTGCGAGCGGCACTTTTCGCACGCGGCGGGCGCACGGGCACCTTGCGCGTCTCCTGCCGCTGGACGATGGTGTCAGGGCGCGGCCTGGGCACATCGGCGTCGCTTTCAAAGAACTCCTTGTCATCCACGACGATGCGCTTTTTGCGAAACCACACCCAGTAGGGCCGCCAGCGGATCAGCCAGACGATGATGTCCGCCGCCACGCCGACGATGAGCAGGATGATCAGAAGCTGCGACCAGTGTTCCGACAGCCATTCCAGCGGCGATACGCCGCCGCTGCCGGCCAGGTCAAACAGCCGCAGCACCCAGCTGGCAAAGCCCTTCAGCCAGCTGAGCATGCCGTTTACCACTGTATCTGCAAAGCTGTTTGCCGCCATTGTTGCCTCCGTGATCCATTATTCCATGCCGGACGTACTGTCCAGCCGCACTTCCACGTTCGCCGGCTCGAACGTCAGCGTCATATCCGGGTAGAGCGTTTCGTCCACCGAGATGGGCAGCGTGTATTCCCCGGCAGTAAGGCCGCTTAAATCGACTACAGCCTCCACGCCGCTCTCCTCAAGCGCCGCTACACGGCTGGCCGGGCCGCTCACCTGCACGCGGAAGTCCGCGTCGGTAAAGGTACAGGTCATGTCATCCGGGTAGTTGGTGAACACCAGCTCCACGTCCGCCCAGGCGGTGGCGCGCACTTCCTCAATGGTGACAGTGACGTATACCTGCTCGGTGGAGATGTCCATAAAATCGTTGAGGGCGACGATGCGCGTGCGCTGGGAGAAGGTCTGGCTCGCGCCCTCGACGTCGACCGGCTGGATGAGCAGCTCAGTCAGGCTCTCAAGCAGCTGTTTGTCGGCGGCCACGGTGACGCTCTCCGGCTGGATGGAGACGCCGGTCACCTCGTAACCCTCGGCGGGCGTACCCTGCACCACGTCCTCGATGGCGGTGGAGATGGGCAGTTCGCGCGTGGGGTAGACGTCCACGCCCACGGTGATGGAGCTGGAAGAGCTGCTCAAAAGCGTCTGCGGTATCTCCTCGCCGGAGTAATCCAGAAGCACGAAACGCGCCGCGGTGACGTAGGAGCTTTCGCGGCCGGTGACGTCGGCGTAGACATAGGCGGAAGCCACGGTCTGCACCACGCTGGAGGGGCCGCTGATGACCAGTTCCTCCGGGTTGAGGCGATTGATGTTGTACCACATGCCCTCCGTCTGTTCGCCGCTGACGGCGGCGTTGACGGGCACGGAGCGCGAGTCGTAGGTCTCAAATTCCAGCTTGATGGAGTCGGGCACGATGCTCGTCACCCGGCCATAGCTGGTGGTGGCCCGCAGCGGTACTTCCTGCGTGCCCGCCGCGCGCACGCTGGAAAGGTCCAGCGTCACCTGCACGTTGTCCGCGTTCGCCAGCGCGTAGCTGGACTGAGGCACCTCCAGCCGCACGGAGATTCCGCCCAGCGCCTCGGTGGGGTCGCTGGCGAGGGCCAGGCGGTTGGCGTTGAGCGTGGATTCGTTGCTCAAATAGGCCGTCAGACCGTTGATGTCCTTGGTGCGGGTGATGGAGGGGTTGGAGGAGACCACGTAGCTCCACAGGAGGATGGCCAGCAAAAGCGCCAGCAGCTTCAATCCCAGATTGTGGGAAAGAGAGCCCCAGAAAGCCTTGCCAAAGCGCTTGAGGAGGGTGAGCAGCTTATTTTTCATCGCTATCCTCCTTCTGCTTTTTGTCGCGCGCGCCGAACAGGGACGAATGCGAAGAGAGCCACGCCGGCGGCAGGTCGTCGGGCAGGAACAGCTCGGTCAGCAGGATGCTCAGGGATTTGGTGTCCAGATAGCGGGTCAGTTTGCCGTCCCGCGCCATGGAGATGATGCCCGTCTCCTCGGAGACGATGACGCTCACCGCGTCGGTCGATTCGGTGATGCCGATGGCGGCGCGGTGGCGCGTGCCCAGTTCGCGGGAGAGAGAGTGGTCGTCGGTGAGCTGCAAAATGCAGGCCGCGGCCACGATGCGCTCGCCGCGCACGATCACGGCGCCGTCGTGCAGGGGCGTGTTCGGCTCAAAGATGTTCTCGATCAGCGGCGCGGAGATCTCGCCGTCGATGACGGTGCCGGAGTCGATGACGTCCGCCAGCCCCGTGTGCCGCTCAAAGACGATCAGGGCGCCGATGCGCTTTCTGGACATGTTGTTCAGCGCCCGCACCACTTCCTGAACGAGATTGTCCACATCCCGCAGGCGCTGCTTGCGCGCGGAGGTGAACATGTGGCGCGACCACTTCGAGCGCCCCAGCTGTTCAAGGCCGCGGCGCAGTTCCGGCTGGAACATGATTACCAGCACCAGAAGCCCCATGCTGATGATCTGCTGCAACAGCCAGTTGAGGGCGTTGAGCTGCAATATGTCGGACACCCACGCAAACACCAGCACCACGGCGATGCCCTTGAACACGGCGCTCGCCCGCGTGTGGATGAGCAACTTGATCACGTAGTAGATCAGCACCGTCATGACCGCCACGTCGAACACGTTGCGCCAATCCGGCTGCAAAAAGAGGTTGGTGAACAGGGCGCCCACGTCCCGCAAAAAAGTGCTGATCTGCGCCATGAGCATACCTCCCTCCTGCCTTCTGATACTCACTCTCTATTATAATACAAAACCGTCGCAAAACCAAAGCATTTTTCGCAAAAGTCCAGTTTTTTTCCCAACCCGGCGCGCGGCGCGGAAAAAAATCCCCTTTGCGAAAAAGAGCATGCCTTGCGCTTTGACGCGCGAAATGGTATAATCGTTCCATACAAAGGGCGAAGCGCGCCCATTTTCCGGGAGGCAGATCGTTGCAGCACCACTTTTACGCCTACATGGCCCGCATGAAGCTCATCAAGCGCTGGGGTCTGCGCCACAATACCCGCGAGGAGAACGCTCAGGAACACTCCCTGCAGGTGACGATGATCGCCCACGCGCTGGCGATGTACAAAAACCGCCGCTACGGGGGAAATGTGGATGTGGAAAAGGTGCTGCTCTACGCCCTCTACCACGAGGCCGCCGAGGTCATCACCGGGGATCTCGCCTCGCCCATCAAGTACTTCAACCCCGGCATCCGCGACGCCTACAAGTCCATCGAGCGCATGGCCTCGGAAAAGCTGCTGGAATACCTGCCCGAGGATATGCAGGGGGACTTCCGCGCCCTGCTCTTTCCCGATGAAGGGAGCTACGAGTGGCGCATCGTCAAGGCGGCCGACCGCATCAGCGCCTACGTCAAGTGTCTGGAAGAGTATGGCTACGGCAACCGCGAGTTCCTCACCGCGCAGGAGAACATCCGCGCCTCGATCTCGCGGATGAACATGCCGGAGGCCGAGGATTTCATGCGGGAATTTGCGCCGAGCTTCATGCTGCCGCTCGACGCTTTGAACTAGAAGGAGGAGATACCCATGTACCGCAAACTGAAGGAGCGCGTCTACGAGGCCAACATGGAGCTGTTTCACCGCAAGTTGATCGTCTACACCTGGGGCAACGTCTCCGAGGTCGATCGCGAAAAGGGCGTCATGGCCATCAAGCCCAGCGGCGTGCCCTATGAGGAACTCAAGCCGGAGATGATGGTCATCCAGTCTCTGGAAACGGGCGAAGTACTCTCCGAGGGCTACCGCCCCTCTACGGACGCGCCCACGCATCTGGCCATCTACCGCGCCTTTGAGGAGGTCGGCGGCATGGTGCATACCCATTCCACCTGCGCCACCGCATGGGCGCAGGCGGGCCTTGCCATCCCCTGCATGGGCACCACCCACGCCGACTACTTCCACGGCGAAGTTCCCGTCACCCGCTTTCTGACCCCCGAGGAGACCGAAGAGGACTATGAGGGCAACACCGGCAAGGTCATCATCGAGGCTTTCAAGGGCAAGAACCCCATGCACACCCCCGGCGTGCTGGCCAACGGCCATGGCCCCTTCACCTGGGGCAAGAGCGGCGCGGACGCCGTCTACAACGCCGTGGTGCTGGAGGAGCTGTCCAAAATGGCGCTGATGACGCGCGCGCTCAACCCCGCCGCCGGCCCCCTGCCCAGCCACATCAGCGACAAGCACTTTTTGCGCAAGCACGGCCCCAACGCCTACTACGGCCAGAACTGAGCCTGCCGCGCGGGGAAAATAACCTGATTTTGACGACTTTTGCCCCTTCTTTTTGGAACTCTGCGCAATTTGCTTCACAAGAGGCGGGCGCAAATTGGCTCCGTCGGGGACTTGCTGAAAAAGCAGGTCCCCGTTTTTTGCGCGCTCGGCAAAGGGGAGAAAGCGCTCAAGGGCATTTTGGCGATTGCGCGAATGGCGCGCCCGTTACAAATTTGTTATAATGAAAACGTGGCAATATCCCCTCAACGACGCCAAAGGAGGTCAGAACGCATGGCAAGCCTGTCGCTGCGCAACATCTGGAAGGTCTATCCCGGCGACGTCACCGCCGTCAAGGATTTCAATCTGGAGATCGAGGACAAGGAATTCGTGGTGCTGGTCGGCCCTTCGGGCTGCGGCAAGTCCACCACGCTGCGCATGGTCGCCGGATTGGAGGAGATCACCAAGGGCGAACTGTACATCGACGGCAAGCTGGTCAACAACGTGCTGCCCAAGGACCGCGATATCGCCATGGTCTTTCAGAACTACGCCCTCTATCCGCACATGACCGTCTACAACAACATGGCCTTCGCCCTCAAACTGCGCAAGACGCCCAAGGCGGAGATCGACCGCCGCGTGCGCGAGGCGGCGCAGATCCTCGGCATCGAGGCGCTGCTCAACCGCAAGCCCGCCGCGCTTTCCGGCGGCCAGCGCCAGCGCGTGGCTCTGGGCCGCGCCATCGTGCGCGAGCCGAAGGTGTTTTTGATGGACGAGCCTCTGTCCAACCTCGACGCCAAGCTGCGCGTGCAGATGCGCACGGAGATCACCAAGCTCCACAAGCGCCTCCAGACCACCTTCATCTACGTCACCCACGATCAGACCGAGGCCATGACCATGGGCACGCGCATCGTTTTGATGAAGGACGGCATCATGCAGCAGAACGACACGCCCCAGAACCTCTACGACTTCCCGGAGAACCTCTTCGTGGCCGGCTTTATCGGCACGCCGCAGATGAACATCTTCCGCGTCAAGCTGGAAAAGGGCATCGACGGCGTCTACGCCGTGTTCGGCGAGAACCGCGTCAAGGTACCGGCGGGCAAGTTGCAGCGCTTTACCTCGGACAGCTACATCGGCCGCGAGGTCTACATGGGCGTGCGCCCGGAAAACATCCACGACGAGCAGGCCTTCCTCGCCGCCTCGCCGGACAGCATCATCGACGTCTCCGTGGAGATCGTCGAACTGATGGGCTCGGAGACCTATCTCTACCTCTCCACCTCCGGCAAGGACGACAACATCATCGCCCGCGTCGATCCGCGCTCCCCGGCCCGCGCCGGCGACAAGATCCCCGTGGCGCTGGACGCCAACCGCCTGCACTTTTTCGACATCGAGACAGAAAAGACCATTTTGAGCCGCGTGTAAGGCAGAAGGATGCTGAGGAAGGGCGCGCAAAACACGGCGCGCCCTTCCTTCGTTTCAGTTCCGCGGCCCGACCGCGGCCGCCTCGCCGCCCGGCGACTTCTCCGGCGCGGCGAGCGCCCCGGAAAGGCGCAGCGACAGCTTGGCCAGCCCCGGCCCGGCAAGCTCATACAGCACGGCGGAGGACAGCACGATGGTGTTGAGCAAGCTGCCCATTTCCGCGGGCAGCATGCGCTCGCCCAGCGCCGCCAGACCGATGGACACGCCTGCCTGCGGCACCAGCGCCAGCCCCAGATAGCGGCGCACATTTTCGTCCTCGCCGGTCAGCATCGCTCCCGCCGTCGCCCCCGCGTACTTGCCGAGGATGCGCACGAAGAAATACGTCACCCCGATGACGCCCGCCGTCTTCAGCGCCGGCACGTTGAGCCGCATGCCGGAAACGACGAAGAAGAACGTCAGCACCGGCGGCGTGAAGCGCTCCACCGCCTTGAACAGCGCCTCGCCCTTGCGGGAGATGTTGGCATGCACCATGCCCAGCGCCATGCAGGAAAGCAGCGGCGATATATCCACGGCGGCGCACAGCCCGGAGAGCGTCAAAAGCAGGATGACCACCAGCAGCAGGCGGTCGTAGCGCGAAGTCACGCGTTTTTCGCACCACTTGAGCAAAAACGCCATGCCCGCCCCCAGCGCCACCGCCGCGAGGTTGTAGACAATAGGCAGGAGGACGCGCGATATGTCCACCGCCTCCGCCGAATCGGCAATCTGGCTCACGGTGGCGCAGGCGCTGAACGCCAGCAGCGCCACCGCGTCGTCGAGCGCCACCACCTGCAAAATGGTCTCCACGAAGTGGCTCTTGGCCTTGTACTGGCGAATGGTCATCAGCGTCGAGGCCGGGGCGGTCGCCGCGCCCACCGCGCCCAGCAGCAGCGAAAACGACAGGGAGAGGTGGAAAACAAACAGCATCACCGCCGCGATGGCCGCCGCCGCGCCCAGCGATTCCAGCGCCGTGATGACCAGCACCCGCGCCCCGCTGTTTTTCAGCGTTTCCCACTTGAAGTAGCGCCCCACGCCAAAGGCGATGAAGGAAAGCGCCACGTCGGTGACGAAGCCCATGCTCTCCACCATGGCCTCGTCGATCCACTTCAGTCCGCAGGGGCCGATGACGATGCCCGCCACAATGTACGCGGTGACGTTGGGCAGGCGTAGCCTCTGCGTCGCCCCGCTGAGGATAAACGCCGATAAGAGCATCACCGCCAGTTCGAGAATGACCAGCGCCGTGTGGCCGATGTGCAATGCGAGCGCCATGGATATACCGCCTTTCCGCGCGGGCCGCGCCCGCCTTGTCTCCCGGGGCTGCCATTCGTCCCCGGATGGCTTGATGTTAAGCGGAAAGGGCGATAAAAGCAAATCAAACATTTTACGCCTTCCATCAATTTTTGCGATGGTTCGGCTTTTGGGAGGTGTTTTGTATGCTCGACCCCAAGATCCACACCTTGCTGAAGGTGGAGGAACTCGGCTCCTATACGCGCGCCGCGCAGGCGCTCTCGTTGACGCAGCCAGCCGTCAGCCACCACATCCGCATGCTGGAAGAGGAATACGGCATCCAGATCTTCGTCAAGGGCAGCCGCGAACTGCGGCCCACGGCGGACGGGGCGCTGCTGCTCAAATACGCCCATCGCGCGGCGGCCATCGCCGAACGGGCGCGGCAGGCGCTCAAGGATTCCCTCGAACGGATCGAGCGCCTCACCATCGGCATCACGCCCACCGCCAGCGACCTGCTCGCCCCGCAGGTGCTCGCCGCCTACCTGCGCGCGCACCCCAACATGCGCGTCGAGGTCGTGCGCAACTCCATAAAAAATATTGATGATATGCTGCGCTTTTATGAATTGGACTTCGCCATCGTCGATGGCGTCATGCCCGGCGACCGCTACGATTCCATCCTCCTTGGCACGGACCATCTGTGCCTGATCGCCGCGCCCACGCATCCCTTCGCCCGCCGCGCCAGCGTTACCTTCGACGAACTGACGCGCCAGTCCCTGGTGCTGCGCCCGCGCGGCACGGGCACGCGCGACCTGCTCGAGGGCTACCTGCTCAGCCACGGCCGCAGCGTGCAGGACTATCGCGTGGTGATGGAGATCGACAGCGTGTCCGCCATCAAGGAGATCGTCGCCAACGGCTTGGCAGTCTCCATCATCAGCCACAATGTCTGCCGCGAGGAGGAAAAGAGCGGCAAACTGGCCGTGGTGCCCATCGAGAACAGCCGCATGGTGCGCCAGCTCAGCCTCGTCTTCCCGCCGGATTTCCAGCACCCGGAGCTGCTGCGCGAACTCAAGCGCGAGTACGACCGCCGCATCGGCTGAACGAAAAAACGCCGCCACAGACAGCGTTCGTCTGCGGCGGCGTGGTTTTTTCGTTCAGCGGTTGTCTCCCCAGTAGATGACGGCCAGCATGTCCGGCCCGGTGTGTGCGCCGATGATGGGGCCGATGGGGGCGATGTGTACGTCCGCGTCGGGGAAATTCTGCAAAATGGCCTGTTTGAGCATCTCCGCGTCGGCGGGGCAGTCGCCGTGGCCCACGGCCACCATCCTGCCGCGTTCGCTCGTCCAGCCCTGCCGCATCAGCGAGAGCTGCGTTTCGATGGCCTTGTGGCGGCCGCGCGGCTTGCCCATCACCTGCAAATGCCCCGTGTCGTCAACGTGCAGAAGCGGCTTGATCTGCAGGGCTGTGCCCAGCATCGCTACCGCGCCGGAAACGCGTCCGCCGTGACGCAAATGGTCGAAGGTATCCACCGTGAACCAGTGGCACACGTGCAGGCGGTTTTCCTCCAGCCAGGCCACCATTTCCTCAAAGCCCATGCCTTCAGCCTGCTTTTTCAGCGCCTCACAGAGCAGAAAGCCTTCGCCCACGGAAGCGCACAGCGAATCCACACACACCAGCTTGCGCTCGGGGTACTCCTCGGCCAGCTCCCGCATGCACAGCCGCGCGCGCTCGATGGTGCCGGAAAGGCCGGAGGAAAAGCACAGGTAGAGTACGTCCTGCCCATTTTTCAGGGCCTTTTCAAAGGCCTTGCGGTACACCAGCGGATTGATCTGCGAGGTGGTGGCGAACTTGCCGGCGCGCTGCTCGGCGTAGAACTGCTCCACGGTGAGGTCGCCGCCGGGGCCGTAGGTGTAGGAACGGTCGCCCACCATGACCTCCATAGGGATGATCTCCGCCGTCAGCAGCCCTTCGCGCATGGAGGGACATGTGTCGGCGGTGGCGTCGCTGTATATCTGATAGCTCATGCAAAAAACTCCTCGTCTTCTTTGGTCGGCGCGGCAAAGCGCGCGTCCTTGACATTATACGGAAGACGCGCCCATCTGTCAACCGCGACACAGAAAAAACGTGCGCTCAGGCCATCAATTCCACGCGGTTGCCCTCCGGGTCGAGTACGCAGCTTTCGTAGTAGCCGTCGCCGGTGACGCGCGGGCCGCTCTCCACGGCGCAGCCCGCCGCGCGCAAGCGCTCCGTGGCCGCGTCCACGGCCCCGCGGCTGCCCAGAGTAAAGCTCAAATGCGCCCAGCCCTCGCGCAGTTCGGAGCCGCCGGGCAGCGCGCCGGGCTTTTGCATCAGTTCCACGCGCGCGCCGCCGTCAAAGGCGAGAAAATAGGTGCGCAGCCCGGTGCGCGGGTTGTGGTACAGTTCCCCGGAAGTCGCGCCGAAGTGCCTTGTGTAGAAATCGCGCAAGGCTTCCAGATCGCGCACGCAAAGGGCGATGTGGTCGATCCTCATTCAAAGTCCTCCTCTCCCGGTGGGGGCGTCTGCGAGCGCATGCCGATGTTCACCGGCGCGCCAATGCTGGGGTTGAGGTACGCTTCGCACAGGGCGTTGGCCAGCGAGGCGTAGATCAGCCTGTTCAGCGCCAGCCCAAATACGAGGTAAAAGAAGCCGCCTACGGCCAGCGGGAACGTCGCGCGCTCGGGGAAGTACAAAAACACGATGGCGATGCCCAGCGGCAGGATGGAGGTCAGCAGCCGCAGGCCGAGGAACAGCGGCAATTTGCCCAGCGCCATGCGCATGGCGTTGCCCAGCAACTGCCGCAGCGTCAACTTGTAGGTGACCATCATCGTGTACACCACCTGCAGCATCAAAAGCCACAAAAGCGCGGCGATAAGTACGATGACCTCCGGGATGATGAACAGGCCGCTCATGCTCTCTGCCAGCGCCCCGTAAAAGCGCCAGAGGAACAGCAGAAGCACCGGCAGCGCCCCGGTGATGGTGGAGACGCACAGCGCCTGCTTCCAGTTTTTGCGCGCGTGTTCCCAAAAATCGCTGACCATGAAGCTGTGCTGTCCCCGCGCCCAGTTGCGGGAAACGTAGCTCATCCCCGCCGTCGCCGGCCCGGTGATGGCGATCAGCGGCCAGAGGATGAGTAGATACGTAAACGCCAGCGAATACACCCGCGCGCCCATGTCCGCGCCGGCGGGCGCGTCGACGAGCATCTGCACCAGCGTCAGCAAATTGACGCCCGACCAGATCACCGCCGGCAGCCAGAACAGCAGATACAAAAGATTCTGCCCCACCATGGCGCTCCAACGGATGCCCAGCGCGTCAAAAAAGAGCTTCACGCGCGTGTCCGGCAGGTCCTCGGGGCGAAAATCGCGGCTCGCCGCGCGCGTATAGCGCCCGGCGCCAAAAAATCTGGAAAAAAAGCTCATGCGTTGCCTCCTGTTTCCCCCATTATAGCAGAACGCGCCCCCGCTGGGAAGGGGCGCGCCGCATGAAATTTGTATGGAAAGGGCGCGCGGCCTGTCCACAATACGCCGCGCGCCCTTCGCCGCTCAAAAGCTGCTGATGGGCAGGCTCTCGTCGTCCTTGCCCTTTTCGATGGAGACGATCTCCACGCAGTAGCGCCCCGTCTCCGCGTCCACCCAAGCCTGTTCGCCCACCTTGCGGCCCATCACCGCCTTGCCCAGCGGCGATTCCTTGCTGATGAGGCCCTTGAGCGCGTCCTGCCTAAGCGTCGTCACCAGGCGGATGGTCTCGGTATCGCCATCCTCCGGGTAGCGGATGGTCACGGTGTCAAAAAGCCCGGCCACGTCCGCGGGGCTGTCCGTGGAGATGACTTTGGCCGTGGCCACCATGCGCTTCAGATAGCGCAAACGGCTATCGCAGCGGCGCTGTTCCTGCTTGGCGGCCTTGTATTCGTAATTCTCGCTGAGGTCGCCGAAGGCGCGCGCGGTCTTGACGTCCTCCATGATCTTCGGGCGCAGCACCGTGGTGCGGTAGTGGATCTCCTCCTGCATCTTGCGGATATCGACCTCTGTCAGTTCGTCGTACATGGCGCATCCTCCCTTCCGCGTCCCGCTATTGTAGCACGTTTGCCGGCAAAAAGCAAGCGGGGGGGGTCAGCCCTTTTTGCGCCGTTCGCAGCGGCGCAGCACGCGCTTGACGCGCTCGAGGGGCATGGGCAGTTCGTCCTCGCGGAAGTACTCCACTTCTTCCACGCGCACGCGCGTCTCGCGGTTTTGCGCGCCCGCCGGGACGATGACCCAGTCGCCGGGACGCAGCGTGTCGTCGTCCGTGCGGTAGTAGTACGTCCTGCCCCCGGACTGAAAGGAGACGCTGCAATAGATGTACTCGCCCCCGCGCACGCCGCGGGCGCGCAGAGAGGGGTCGAACAGCTCGCACTCGCCATAAGGAGCGATGAGCGCGCACACATCGTCCAGAAATTCTTCCCAATCCTCCGGCAGCGCGGCGCGCTCGTAGGGGACGCGCCACGTCCGGCGCGCGCCGCTTGCGTAAAGTATATCCACCTCGCATTCGCGCGGCGCATTCTCCTCTGCCGCAGCGCCCGCCCAGTCGACGAAATACCACCCGCATTCGTCCAGCAGGGGAGAGACGCCGCCAGCGATGCGGTATCGCGTGGTCACGTCAACGTTTTCGTTCCACTGCCTGTGCAACGTAACGGTCTGCGCGTCGCGGTCGATCTCGAGCGCCTCCGCATAGACCCACGTATAGCTGAAGCCGTCGCCCCCGGTCGTTTCCACGGTGAACGTGCGCCGGTGGCGGTAGTTGATGCGCAGTGTTTCGACCGCACCCAGCCGGTCGCTCGACAGGCGCGATTCCATGGGCAAGCCTCCGTTCACAAAAGGGACGCAGCCCGAAAAGGCCGCGTCCCAAATTCCTAAATGCTGTACGACGTGCGGGCGATGATCTGATCCTGATACATCCTGTCCAGCTGCACGAAGTGGCCGCTCCAGCCCCATACGCGCACGATGAGCTGGCGGTGCTTCTCCGGGTGCTTCTGCGCGTCGATGAGCGTGTCGCGGTCGACGGCGTTGAGCTGCAACTGATGCCCGCCCAGCTGGATGAACGTGCGCACCAGCTGCGCCACCTTCTTCGAGCCCTCCTCGTTGCGGAACACGGTGTCGTGCAGCTCCAGCGTCAGCGGGCCGCCGTTGATGGCGTCCGTCAGCGCGGGCCGGGCAAAGGCGCGGATCACCGAGAGCGGGCCGGCGTCCGAGAGCATCAGCGAGGGGGAGAAGTTCGCCGGCAGGCGCTCGCCCTTGCGGCGGCCGTCGGCGGTCGCGCCCAGATGGTCGGCGTGCCACACGTAGTACATCGCCGAGCCGGTGCCGGCGCGGAAAATGCCCCCGCGCTCGTTGCGGATGCCCTTCAGCGAGGCGGCGAACGCCTCCAGCAGCCAGTCGGCCAGTTCGTCGCATTCCTCATCGCGGCCCATCTTCGGGGCGCGCGTGCGCAGCGTGTGCAGAAGCTGCGCGTCCTCGGAGAAATCCTCGTCCATGTCGCGGAGCAGCTGCGCGGGCGCGACGCTCTTTTCCTCGAACACGAACTTGCGCACCGCCGCCAGCGCGTCCACGGCGTTGGCAAGGCCGGTGCCGTGGATGCCGTAGTTGTTGTACCTGGCCCCTTCGCTGATGTCGTGGCCGGTGGCCAGACAGTCGCGCATCATCACGCTCTGCCACGGCGCGGGCTCGATGAAGATGTTCTTTACGCCGTCGGTGATCTCCCTGGCCTTGCGATTCAAAACGTCCACGACGCGCTGCTTGAAGCTCTCAAAGTCCTTGGCGGTCTCCAGCCCTTCCTCGCAAGCCTGACGCACCACCTCCGCCAGCGGCATGGCGCCGATGTTGGGGATGTCCATGGCCACGCCGGGGATGATGAACTCCCAGCAGGCGGCCACGGTGTAGTTGCGCGCGTCCTCGATGTCGTAGCCCAGCCTGACAAGGCCGGGGATGACCACATCGTCGTTAGCGTACTGCGGGAAGCCCAGGCCCTGCTTGGTGAGCTTGGTGCAGTATTCGTACACTTCCAGCGGCGTATCCCTGTTGACGCGCAGGTTGATCTTCGGGTCGATGCGGCGCATCTCCAAACTGGCGGTGAGGCAGAGGACGGTCAGGTCGTTGCTGGCGTCCTTGCCCTCCCGGTCGCAGCCGCCCAGCATCAGGCTCTGGCCGTTGTCGCCCTGCTGCATGCCGGTGTAGAGGTCGCTGTCGCGGTTGAAGGTGAGGAAGAACTCCTCCAGAAGTTCCAGCGCCTCGTCGCGGCTCATGCCCCTGTCCAGATCGGCCTTCAGGTACGGCCACATGTACTGGTCAAAGCGCCCCACGGTGTTGTGGTAGACGTTCGAGGCCCACAGCGCCAGATGCAGCATGCGCAGCATGCGCAGGGCGTTGAGGAAATCCTTCGCGCCGTGACGCATGGCCTCTTTCAGCCCTTCGCCGTCCGGCAGCGCCTCCGCGTAGCGGTCGGCAAAGGCGATCACCGCGTCGATGGTCTCGATGGCGGCCTCGAGGAAGTCTCTGTCGCCGCGCCCCTCAGCAAGCGTCTGTTCCGCCCGCGCGCGGCGGGGCAGCAGGCCCTCGCGCAAAACGCCCTCGTAATCGGAGGAAATGTTGCACACGCGGCCCTGTTCGTGGATGAAATGTCCGGCGAAGATGCGCTCCTTCTCGCCCTCGGCGTAGATGTCGGGAAACTCGGGAATGGTGCGGATGCCGGGGATGCGCTCATCCTCGCGCACATGCACGCGCTCGTTTTCCAGAAGCAGCCTCAGCCTGCGCGCGGCGCGCCTGCTCAGGGGCATGTCCTCGCGCTGTATCTGCGCGCGGATGTTTGCCAGCGTTTCCTCGTCCAGCGGGGCGCGCAGCGCCTTGTGTTCGCCCTCGACGATCCAGTTCAGCAACGTTTGGATTCTCTCCGTCATAATGCCACCGCCTTGATGCCGTATTTTTCAAAGATGGAAAGGTCCATGTTCGGCTCCCGCTCCGTATCGAAGCTGGGCCTGTACTCCTCGCCCAGCAGGCCGTACTTGGCGCCCGCCGAGCGGTTGTAGCGCAGAAGTTCCACGCGGTCGAGGTTTTTCGCCTCCGCCACCAGCCGCGCCGTGGCTTCGAGGTTTTCCTGCGAATCGTTCACCCCGGGGATGACCGGCACGCGGGCGCGGAAGGGCTTGCCGGAGCGGATGAGCGCGCGCAGATTTTCAAGGATCTGCGCGTTGTCCACGCCCGTATAGCGCCTGTGCATGTCGCCGTCCACCAGCTTTATGTCCATCATCACCAGATTGAGCCGCTGCACGACGCCGAGAAAGACCGCGGCGCTGGCGTAGCCGCTGGTCTCGATGGCCTTGTGGACGTCCGGCAGCCGGTCGCACACGTCCTCGACAAATTCATGCTGCAAAAGCGCCTCGCCGCCGGAAAAGGTCACGCCGCCGTCGTTCATGCGCAAAATGGGGGCGTTGCGCTGGATGCGCGCGGCCACCGCGCTGGCCTTCATCGGCGTTCCCGCGATCTGGATGGCGCGGCGCGGGCACACGGCCACGCATTTGCCGCACACCACGCACGTCCTGGGCCGCGGCGGCGTCCCTTCCAGCACGCCCTGCGCCGCCTGCGGGCAGACCTTCATGCACTCGCCGCAGTTCACGCACAGGCTTTTGGTCACCGTGCGCTCCGGCCGGGGCTTCAACCCCTCCGGGTTGTGGCACCACTCGCAGCGCAGCGGACAGCCCTTCAAAAACACCGCCATGCGGATGCCCGGGCCGTCGTACACGGCAAATTCCTCGATGTCGAAGACGATGCCGGTCGTATCGCGCATCGTATCCGCCTCCTGTCGTTCATATACCCGAGCGCGCGCTTGACAAAACGGCAAAACCGTCTTATCATGAAAGTTGAACTCACCCGGAAGGAGCGACAGCCATGCCGCCACAAAACGGAAAGCTCAAACTGCGGGACATCGCCCGCCTCACCGGGCACACGGTAGGCACGGTCTCCAAGGCCCTGCACGACAAGCCCGGTCTCGCGCCCAAGACGCGGGAATACATCCTCAAGGTCGCCCGGGAGAACGGCTACATCGGCAACGCCCTGGCCGGCTCCCTGCGCTCCGGCACCACGAAGACCGCCGCCATCATTCTGGGCGACATCGCCAACCCCCTCTTTTCCATCATGGCCAAGGGGCTGATCGCCGCGCTGGCACGGGTCGGATACAGCGCCATCCTCCTAAACAGCGAGGAAGACAGCGAGGAGGAGATCCGCGCCATCACCACCGCGCTTTCCCGCAACGTGGACGGCGTTTTCCTCTGCCCCACGCAGCGCAGCACGGAGGGCGTGGAGCTTCTGCGCCGCAACGGCGCGCCCTGCGTGCTTGTGGCCCGCTATTTTCAGAACAGCGGCCTGGACAGCGTCGTCTTCGACGACCTCAACGGCGGCCACCTCGCCGCCCGGCATCTCCTCTCCCTCGGCCACCGTGATATACTCTTTCTCGGCGGGCCGGAGTGCGTCTCCAGCGCCCGCGAGCGCCGCGAGGGCTTTATGGCGGAGATCGAGGCCGCCGGCGCGTCCGCGCGCGTCTGCGAAGTGCCGATCGTCGCCGACGCCTCCCAAAGCATCGAACAGGCGATCTCGCAGGCGCAGGGCGTCACCGCCGTGTGCGCTTTTTCGGATTACGTCGCCTGGCAGGTGCTGTGCGCCTTCTCCGAGCGCGGCGTGCGCGTGCCGGAGGACGTGGCCGTCATCGGCTTTGACGACATACAGTCCGAGATCCACGTGCCCGTGCCGCTGACCACCATCGGCTGCGACAAGCGCGCCGTCGGCGACCACGCCGTGGAACTGCTCATGCGCCGCATCGCCGAGCCGGACGCGCCGGCAAGACAGGTGCGCATCCAGACGCATCTTGTCCAGCGCGGCACCACCTGCCCGCGCGCCTGACGCGCCGCCTGTCATCCTGCCGCCTCTCCCTCGGGGGAGGCGGTTTTGCGTCCCGGCGGGCACGCTCTTTTTGTGCAAACTTTACATTTTCCGCCGTCGGGCCAAAAAGGCGCGGCGCAAAAACCGATTTCCGTACATTGTTCCGCGTTCATTCTATCACAAGGCCGCGCGAGCGTCAAGCGCGAAATGGGGGCGGGAAGGCCCGCCGTTCGCCCTTTGCCAAGAAAACTTTACCCGCCAGCCGCAAACTTTTGCCGCCATGACACAGCTTTTCCTTGCCCGCGCGCGGCGAATGTAGTATAATGAAAAGAAGTTGAATGGGGAGGAGGGCGTTCCATGCGCGCAGAGCCTGCGGCGGTCAGCCGCGAACGCTACGAGGGCAAGGGCGCGGCCGGCCGCTTCTATGGGGGCGACACGCTGCTGTTGATGGATGAACTTCTGCGCCGCTACGCCGGCGAAGTCAAGCTCATCTACATGGACCCGCCCTTTCTCACCGGGGAACAGTTTGTCATGCGCGCCCGCGCGGGCGCGGCAGATTGGAAGGCGGGGAAGGGTTCGCTCGTGCTGCCCGCCTTCAGCGACGATATGGAGCCGGACGCCTATTACGCGATGATGCGCCGCGTGCTGGAGGGCTGCCACAGCCTCCTGCGCGAGGACGGTATGCTCTTTCTGCACTGCGACTTTCGCGCCTCGGCGCGTCTGCGCCTGATCATGGACGACATTTTCGGCGAGAAGAACCTCTTAAACGAGATCGTCTGGGTCTACCACACCGGCGGCATGGCGCGGCGCTATTTCAGCCGCAAGCACGATACCATCCTCTTCTACCGCAAGACGGGCAAGTACGATTTCAACATCGACGCCGTGCTTTGCCCGCCCACGGAGCCAAAGCAGAACCACATGCGCCGCCACGTGGACCCCGATGGCCGCGTCTACCGCTCCATCCGCTCCGGCGGCCGCGTCTACACCTATTACGACGACGACCCCGTGCCGCCCACCGACGTTTGGGACGATGTCAGCCACCTGCAACAGCGCGACCCCCAGCGCACCGGCTACGACACGCAAAAGCCGCTCGCCCTGCTCACGCGCATCGTGCGCTGCGCCTCCCGGGAGGGCGAATTGGTCTTCGACCCCTTTGCCGGCTCGGGCACCACGCTCGAAGCCGCCGCGCGCGAAGGTCGCCGCTTTCTGGGCGTGGACATGTGTCCGCTGGTGCCCAACATATTGCGCCGCCGCCTGGAAGGCGCGCCGTGGGAGCTTTTGCGCGAGGCGGAGATGGCCGAAGACGCCTGCACAGTGGAAGTGCGGCGCGGCGTGGGCTTTTACCATGTCGCGCTTGCGGACATCCCCATGCCGTGGGAGATGCTCGACAACTGGGC
Source organism: Candidatus Pullichristensenella excrementipullorum (assembly GCA_018713365.1). Lineage (GTDB taxonomy): Bacteria > Bacillota > Clostridia > Christensenellales > Aristaeellaceae > Pullichristensenella > Pullichristensenella excrementipullorum. Next base: position 15,564 of record DVOU01000070.1, on the reverse strand, counting down.
GCTGGGCTATCTGTGCAGCGAGGAATTGCGCGTGGATACGCAGGCGCTGCGCACGAAGAAGGCCCCGGAACTGCCCCGGGAACTGGAGCTGCCCGTCTACGATGGCGAGATCGGCCTGCGCCTCTGCGACGTGCGGGGAAAAACTTACTATTACAAATTGCCATACGAAAAAAATTAACAACATGGCTGTATAATAAACCCCATCAAGCTTTTGGAGGAAAGCAACATGGCAAAGATCACATTCGACACCGACGCCTGCAAGGGCTGCGGTCTTTGCGTGGAAGCGTGTCCGCGCAAGCTCATCCAGCTCTCCACGCACATCAACAAGAAGGGCTACAACGCGGCCTACTGCACCGATGTTGACAAGTGCGTGGCCTGCGGCATGTGCTACCAGATGTGTCCGGACTGCGTCATTCGTGTGGAAAGGCAGGCATGACTATGAACCGACAGATGATGAAGGGCAACGAGGCCATCGCGGAGGCCGCCGTGCAGGCGGGCTGCCGCTACTATTTCGGATACCCCATCACGCCCCAGAGCGAGATCCCTGAGTATATGAGCAAGCGCCTGCCCGAGGTGGGCGGCACGTTCATCCAGGCCGAGAGCGAAGTCGCGGCCATCAACATGGTCTACGGCGCGGCCGGCGCCGGCGCGCGCGCCATGACCAGTTCCTCCAGCCCGGGCGTGTCGCTCAAGCAGGAGGGCATCAGCTACATCGCCGGCGCGGAGCTTCCCTGCCTGATCGTCAACATCGTTCGCGGCGGCCCGGGCCTTGGCTCCATCCAGCCCGCCCAGTCGGACTACTATCAGGCCACCCGCGGCGGCGGCCATGGCGACTACCGCATGCCCGTTTTTGCCCCCGCCACCGTGCAGGAGGCCGTGGAACTGACCATGAAGGCCTTCGACGTGGCCGACAAGTACCGCACGCCCACCATGCTCCTGGGCGACGGCGCCATCGGCCAGATGATGGAGCCGGTCACCATGCCGGAATACAAGCCCGCGGAAGTGGACAAGAGCTGGGCCGCCACCGGCTGGCACGAGGGCTGCGGCCGCGAGCGCGCCATCATCAACTCCCTGTACATCGAGCCGGACCGCCTCGAGGCGCTGGTGCGCAAACTGGAGGCCAAGTACAAGGCCATTGCCGAGAACGAGACGATGGTGGATCTGCAGTACATGGACGACGCCGAGTACGCCGTGGTCGCCTACGGCACCACCGCCCGCATCGCCCTCACCGCCGTGCGCAACGCCCGCAAGGAGGGCATGAAGGTCGGCCTCATCCGTCCCATCACGGTCTGGCCCTTCCCGGAAAAGGCCATTTCCGACGCCGCCAGACACCTCAAGGGCGTCCTGACGGTGGAAATGTCCCTCGGCCAGATGGTCGATGACGTGCGCCTCGCCGTCAACGGCCAGTGCCCCGTGTACTTCTTCGGCCGCACCGGCGGCATGATCCCCGGCGTGCGCGAAGTCTACGATCAACTGATGAGCATGAAGGAGGGAGCATAATGGCGACCGTCTTCGAGCGCCCCAAGTTCCTCACGGATACGCCGTTCCACTACTGCCCCGGCTGCACCCACGGCATCATCCACCGTCTGGTGGCCGAGGTGCTTTCGGAGAAGTTCAAGCAGGAGGACGTCATCGGCGTCGCCCCGGTCGGCTGCGCGGTGTTTGCCTATAACTACTTCAACTGCGACATGTACGAGGCCGCCCATGGCCGCGCCCCGGCCGTCGCCACCGGCGCCAAGCGCGTACACCCGGACAAGATAGTCTTCACCTATCAGGGTGATGGCGACCTGGCCTCCATCGGCACCGCCGAGATCGTCCACGCCGCCACCCGCGGCGAGAAGATCACCGTCATCTTCATCAACAACGGCATCTACGGCATGACCGGCGGCCAGATGGCCCCGACCACGCTCATCGGCGAAAAGACCACCACCTCGCCCTATGGCCGCACGGCCGAGCGCAACGGCAACCCCATCCGCATCTGCGAAATGCTCTCCACGCTCGACGGCCCCAGCTTCATCGCCCGCGTCAGCGTCCACGATGTCAAGAACGTCCTGAACGCCAAGAAGGTCATCGCCAAGGCGTTCGAGCATCAGGCCGAGGGCAAGGGCCTTTCGCTGGTCGAGGTGCTTTCCACCTGCCCGACCAACTGGGGCCGCAGCCCGAAAGAGGCGATGGATTTCGTCGCCGAGCGCATGATCCCCGCCTACCCGCTGGGCATTTTCAAGGAGGTCTGAAGCATGGATCTGCAAATGATTTTTGCCGGTTTCGGCGGCCAGGGCGTGCTGCTCATGGGCCAGTTGATCGCCTACGCGGGCATGGTGATGGGCAAGCAGGTCTCCTGGATGCCCTCTTACGGCCCGGAGATGCGCGGCGGCAGCGCCAACTGCTCCGTGGTCGTTTCCGACGAGCCGGTCGGCTCTCCCCGCGTGGAGGATGCCGACGTGGTCGTGGCCATGAACAAGCCCTCGCTGGCGGTGTTTGAAAAGAGCGTCGTCCCCGGCGGCCTGCTCATCTACAACAGCTCCCTGATCGACGTAAAGCCCACCCGCACCGACATCCGCGTGGCGGCCATCCCCGCCAACGACATCGCGGCGGAACTGGGCAGCGCCAAGGTGACCAACATGGTCATGCTCGGCGCCGTGGCGCAGCTCACTGGCGACTTTACGGTAGAAGAGCTGGTGGACGCCATGCGCCACAAGTTCGGTCCCTCCAAGGAACACATGATGCCCAAGAACCGCGAGGCCATCGAGCGCGGCATGGCGGCTGCGAAGGGCTGAGAAAATGCTTTTGTCCATCGGCGACATCGTTAAAATGAAAAAGGCGCATCCCTGCGGGAGCGATCTGTGGAAGATCACCTTCGTGGGCTCGGACATCAAGATGCGCTGCGAGGGTTGTGGAAGGGTCGTCATGTTGGAACGTCCTGTGTTTGAAAAACGGGTGCGGCGCATCGAGCGCGCCGCATCCGACCCTTGCGGTGCGGAGGATGAGCGATGAAGCGAGCGCTTTCGTGGTGCGCCTGGATCGTGGGCGCGTTGGTGGTCGGGTATCTGTTGCGCACGTATGTGGTCGGTACGGCGCGCGTGGTCGGCAGTTCCATGGAGCCGACGCTGTACAGTTCCGACATCGTCATGGTCACCAAGTTCGATTACTGGTTTTCCGGCCCCTCGCGCGGCGATGTCACGCTCTGCCGCCTGCCGGAACACAGCGAGTCGGAAACGTACTTAAAGCGCGTGGCCGCCGTGCCGGGCGATACCTACGCCATCCGCGGCGGCGTCGCCTACTTGAACGGCGAGGTGGCCGACGAACCCTATGCCACGGGCAACGATGCCTGCGAGGATTTTGAGATCACCCTGGCGGAGGACGAATACCTTGTTCTGGGCGACAACCGCCCGGAGAGCTACGACAGCCGCGCCGCGGATGTCGGCGTGCTGTCCCGCTCGGATTTCATCGGCCGCGCCCGCATCAAGGTCTGGCCCCTGGAACAGTTTTTTCGCCCCATTTATTGACGGAAGCGAGGCTTTGCAAGTGAACGACGATATCCGCAGGGAAGAGGAATTGACGGACGCGCCGGAAGCGCCCGAAGAAGCCGAAAAGGACGCGGGCAAGGCGGGCAAGCCGAAGAAGACCGTGGGCCGGGAGATCCACGAATGGGTGGTCGCCCTGGCCGCGGCGGTACTCATCGCCCTGCTGGTGCGCACCTTCCTCTTCACGCTCATCCGCGTGGACGGCAATTCCATGTATGATACGCTGCACAACAACGAGCGCCTCTTCGTCTCCGTCATCGACGTGCGCCTCTCCGGCGTGGAGCGCGGCGACGTGGTCATTTGCCACTATCCCAACCGCACCTCCCCGGGCCTGTTCGGCATCGAGACGCAGACGAACTTCGTCAAGCGCGTGCGCGGCGTGCCCGGCGACGTGGTGGAGCGCAAAAACAACGTCACCTACATCAACGGCGAGGCCATCGACCCGGACAACGAGCGTCGCTCGCTGATCTACTACCCCGACGGCCATCCCGACGACTACGGCCCCTATACGCTGGGCGAGGACGAGTACTTCGTCGTCGGCGACAACGTCTACAACAGCCACGATTCCCGCGACTGGAACGACCGCGACCCGTCGGGCGACGTCGGCCCCATCACCGGCGACATGATCGTCGGCCGCGCCCGCTTCGTCTTCTGGCCGCTGAGCGAGATCCGCTCCATCGACTGACATGCGCAAACAGCAAAAGCGCTTCGCGCGCATACTGGCGCTGGTGCTGGCCATTTTGCTGGTGCTGGGCACGCTGGCATCCGTCCTCTTCAGCCACGCCCACGCCGAGGCCGCTATCGCGCGGGATACCTGCCAACTGGAACTTACGTTTTTCGAGGAAGAACAGGCGCTGCAAGTCCGGCAGCGCCTGCGCTATACCAACCGCACCGGCGGCCCGCTGGACCGCGTGGTCTTCTCCGCCTATGCCAACATGTTCCGCCGCGCGACGGCGCTGATGTACGAGACAGACGTCTGGCAGCAGGTCTTTCCCGCCGGCAACGCCCCCGGCGGCATCGAGCTTTCGCGCGTGCTGGTCGATGGCGAGGCGGCGGACTGGGGCATGCAGGGCGAAGAGGAACTGTTTCTGCGCGTCGCCTGCGATCTGGCCGACGGGCAGATGTGCGAGTTCACCTTTGAATACACGCTGCTGCTCAGCGAAAATGGCGCTTCCCTGGGCGTGGGCGACACGGACTGGCGGCTGCGCGGCTTCTACCTCCAGCCCCTGAAGTACGAATACGGCGAGTTCGTCGCCCCCGAGCCCTTGCAGCATGCCAACTACGTCTACGCCGACCGCGCCGACTACACGCTCACCGTCACGCTGCCGGAGCGCTGCCTGCTGGCAGGGCCCGGCGAGGTCACGTCTTCGGACAATGGCGACGGCACGCGCACATGGACGCTTGCGGCAAAGAACATCTGCGAACTGTGCCTCTCCTTTGGCATGCGCTGGCGGGAATACAGCGCCGAGACCTCTTCCGGCACGCGCCTGCGCCTGCTGGCGAACGCGCGCGGCGCGCAAAAGACGCTGGATACGGCGCTGAATGCGCTGGAAGCGTATGAAAGCTGGTTTGGCCCCCTCGCGTGGGATGTGACCATCGCCCAGAGCGACTACGCGCTGGAGGCGCTCTCCCTGCCCGGCCTCATCTGGGCTGACGCCGACGCTCTCAACGACGCCATGGCCCTGCGCCGGGCGCTGGCCAAACAGTTCTTCGGCTACGGCGCCTATCCCATGCCCACGGAGGACGCCTGGCTCTCCGATTCCCTCAGCGCCTACGTCGCCTGCCTCGCCCTCAGGGAGGCGGAGGGGGAGAGCGCCTTCCTTGCATACCTCAACGGCGAACTCCTCCCCGAGGCGCAGTACACGCTGCCCGGCGGCGTGGAGGTCACCTCCTCCGCCGCCATCCTCACCGCCAGTGAGTACGAAAGCCTCGTCCTTGGCCGCGGCGCGCTGGTCATGCACGAGATGCGCACGGCCATGGGCGAAGAGACATTCCTCTCCGCCCTGCGCCTCTTCTACGAGCGCGGCCTTGAAACGGATGTGGTGGGGGAGTACGACCTCGTATCCGCCTTCGACGACGCCAGCGGCGGCGATTGGGAGGCGTTCCTCACCGACTGGCTGTTCAACGTGGCCGAGTATTACGTGGAGGACTACACGCTCGACAGCATCGACTAAAAAAGACTACGGTCTGAAATATATGCGAAGCACATAAAACAGACCGAAGTCTATAACTTGCCGGGATCAATCCTCGCGCAGGCGTTCCTCCACATGGCGGCGGATGCAGTCGAAGCTCTCCTGACTGATGACATGCTCGATGCGGCAGGCATCCTCGGCGGCGGTCTCCGCGCCCACGCCCAGCCCCACCAGCCAGTCGGTGATGAGCAGATGGCGCTCCAGCACGCGCTCCGCCTCGGCGCGCCCCTCGTCCGTGAGGTGCAAAAAGCCGTGTTCGTCGGTGGTCACCAGCCCCAGGTTGCGCAAATTGGCCATCGCCACGGAGACGCTGGGCCGGGAAAAGTTCAGGTGATTGGCCACATCCACGGAGCGGACATAGCCGAGCTTCTTTTGCAGCATGAGAATGGCCTCAAGGTAATTCTCCCGCGACTCCTGCACGCGCATGGCGTTCGCCTCCCATCGGAACAACGTATCCCCTATATCATAGAACATCGACGCCCCGCTTGTCAAGAGCGGGCGAGGAGGTCAGCATGGAACAGAGACTCGCAGGGCCCAAATTGAAGGTCTGGCAGGGCTGCCTGCTGGTGGTACTGGTGGCGGTCTTTCTCTTCGCGGCGCAGTTCGTACTCACCTTTGTGCAGTACGCGCTGACCTATTTCCGCATTCTCCCGGCGCAGACCGCCTACACCGTCGCCTCGGTGGCCTATTGGCTCTTAGGCGGCCTGCTCGCCCTGCGCTTTTTGCGCGACTATGTGCTGAACTATCTCTATACGACCAACACCAAACAGCTGCAGATCTCGCGCGTCTACGGCCCGGGTCGTCCCCGCGTCATGGAGAATGTCTACTTCAGCCGCCTCAAGGCCATCGGCGAGGTGGAGGCGATGAAAAAGCGCTTCCCCGGCGCCAAGGTGCAGCGCGCCACGCTGCGCCGCGCCATATTGCCCGTCAAGGCTGTGGCCTACGATTCCGCCGAGGGCATGAAGCTGCTGCTTTTCCAGCCCGACGGGGAATTGTGCGCGCTCTTGCAGGCCGTATTGAAGGACAAAAAATAGAACCGCGCTTTTACACGTCCCCGGCCTGCCGGTGCTGCGATTTTTCCGCGCTGAAACCCTCGGGATAGCGCTTTTTCAGCTTGTCGATGTTGCGCTCCAGCACCTCGTCCAGGTCGATGCCCAGCGCCGTAGCGGTCTCGGCCAGATACCACGCCACGTCGCCCAGCTCCTTGATAAGCCCTTCGCGGTCGAGTTCGTGGCCCTGCGCCAGATGCTTTTTGACGATGTCGATGGCCTCGCCCGCCTCGCCGCACAGCCCCATCACGCCGTTGATAAGCACGTCGCGCCCGCGCAGGGCGGGGTTCATCGTCCGCGCCGCCAGTTTCTGATACTCGTTGCCGGTCATAGCGTTTCCTCTCTTCTCAAAAATCCACAAGGGCCGCCTCCCGCGCGGGGAAGCGGCCCTTTCGTTTCCGGTTACTTGGCGAACTCCACCGCGCGGGTCTCGCGGATGACGTTGACCTTGATCTGGCCGGGATACTCCATCTCGCTCTCGATGCGCTTGACGATCTCCTTGGCCAACACCAGCGTGCCGGCGTCGTTGACGTCGTCGGGCTTGACGATGATGCGGATCTCGCGGCCGGACTGGATGGCGTAGCAGGTCTCCACGCCCTCGAAGGAGTAGGCGATGGATTCGAGCTTTTCCAGGCGCTTGATGTAGTTCTCCAGCGATTCGCGGCGCGCGCCGGGGCGGGCGGCGGAGATGGCGTCCGCGGCCTGCACCAGCACAGCCTCGACCGACTGGGCCTCCACGTCGCCGTGGTGGGCCATGATGCAGTTGACCACCTGATCGTTCTCGCGGAACTTCTTGGCCAGTTCCGCGCCGATGGTCACGTGCGTGCCCTCCACCTCGTGGTCGATGGCCTTGCCGATGTCGTGCAAAAGGCCGGCGCGCTTGGCAAGCTGCACGTCCGCGCCCAGTTCCGCGGCCATGATGCCGGCCAGATGGCTGACCTCGATGGAGTGCCTAAGCACGTTCTGGCCGTAGCTGGTGCGGTAGCGCATGCGGCCCAGCAACTTGACCAGTTCGGGGTGGATGCTGTGCAGGTTCGTCTCAAACACAGCCTGCTCGCCGGCCTCGCGGATCTGCTGATCCACTTCGCGGCGGGCCTTTTCCACCATTTCCTCGATGCGGGCGGGGTGGATGCGGCCGTCCATGATGAGCTTCTCCAGCGCGATGCGGGCGATCTCGCGGCGCACCGGGTCAAACGCGGAGATGATGACGGCCTCGGGCGTGTCGTCGATGATGAGGTCCACGCCGGTCGCCGTTTCGAGGGTGCGGATGTTGCGGCCCTCGCGGCCGATGATGCGGCCCTTCATGTCGTCGTTGGGCAGCGCCACCACGGATACGGTGGTCTCGGCCACGTGGTCGGCGGCGCACTTCTGGATGGCCAGAGAGATGATGTTGCGGGCCTTCTTGTCCGCCTCTTCCTTGGCCCGGGATTCGATCTCGCGCACCATGACGGCGGCGTCATGGTAGGCGTCCTTCTGGATGCGGCTGATGAGGATGTTCTTGGCATCCTCCATGGTCATGTTGGCGATGCGTTCAAGCTCCTGCTGCTGCTGCTCATGCAGCTGCTGCGCTTCCTGCTCTATGCGCTCAGCGTCCTTGTACTTGGCGTTGAGCTGTTCTTCGCGCGCTTCGAGGTGATCGGCCTTTTTGTCCAGCTGCTCCTCGCGCTGCGTCATGCGGCGCTCCATGCGCCCCACTTCGCTGCGCCGGTCGCGGACTTCCTTGTCCAGGTCGCTCTTTAAGCGGATGATTTCTTCCTTCGCCTCCAGAACGGCCTCTTTTTTCTTTTCCTCGGCCTTGCGCGTCGCTTCCTCGAGCATGTTGCGGGCAAATTCTTCGGTCTGCCCGATCTTCTTTTCCATCGCATTCTTGCGGTAGAAGTACCCTACCGCCAAGCCAACCGCCAGCGCAACCACCGCGACGATTGCATAGATCAAGCGTCTGTCCCTCCCTTTCCAAAAAATTTCGATTTCCACTTTGGAACGGCAAGGCCAGGCGCTTTGCGCGCGTTTATATCTCTGTCGACAGTTTCCGTCCCCGGACAGCACGATGAAAAGCCGCGTTCGCGGCGGAGGATCTATCGTCAGCAAGCGGCCAATGCCGTGAGCTTACGTATCTGCATACGCAATCTTCTAATCTATTGTAGTCGTTTGCGCGCCCTGTGTCAAGCGCGGAACGCGAAAACCTGACCACACAAATATGACGAAAAGTTTATTTTTGTGCGTACTGCCGGGCGCGGCGCTCGGCCTCGAAGACGAAGTAGCCGTCCGCCTCCCGCACATGCGCGCCGCCAAAGACGCTTTTGAGCTTGTTAAAATACCATGTGCGCCGCTTGGTGACCATAAACAGCTTGCCGCCGATCTCCAAACGGTTGAAGCTCTTGAGGATCAGCCGCTTGGCCACGGCAAAGTCGGTCTGGTAGGGAGGGTTGAGGAGTATGCGGTCAAAGGCGCGGTCCGGCACGGCCTCCAGCGCGTCGCCCGTGAAAACGCGCACGCCCTCCGCGCCGTTTTTGCGGGCGTTTTTGCGCGCCAGCGCCGCGGCACGGGGGTCCAAGTCGGTCATCACCACGTTTTCCGCCCCGCAGACAAGCGCCGCGTACACGCCCGCCAGCCCCCAGCCGCAGCCCAGATCCAGCACGCGCTGCCCCGGCGCAAGGTCCGCGCAGGCGAGCATCGCCAACGTGCCGCGGTCGGCGTGGGCGGGGGAGAACAGCCCCGCCGCGGTGTCGAACTCCATGATATGTCCGCCCAGTTCCACCCTCAGCGCCATGCCCATCGCCTCCTTTTCCCATTATAAGGGATAAATGCGCGAAAAGGCAAGCCAGGTCGCGGAAACTTCATACGATTGGCCTTGACAGCCAGCCGTGTTTCGACTATACTGTAAAGGCTGTATATTGGGAATGTCCGCTTTTCCCGCGCAGCTTTCATCCGCGCAAAAGCGTATGACATATTATTCGATCGAAGGAGTTGTTCCCCATGAAGCGTACTTTCCAGCCCAAAACGCGTCAGAGAGCCAAGGTGCATGGTTTCCGCGCCCGCATGAAGACCAAGGCCGGCCGCCGCGTCCTCAAGGCGCGCCGCATGCGTGGTCGCAAGGTACTCAGCGCCTGAGCGCCGTGACCGCGCAGGATAAGCCCGCCGGGCAGGACCTGCGCTTTCCCCGCAGGTTCCGCCTCGGGCGCAGCCGCAACTATCGGTACGTCTACCGCAAGGGCAAGAGCTATGCCTCGCGCAGCCTCGTGCTTGTTTACCTGCGCGGAAAGGACCTGAAACTCGGCTTTTCCGTCTCCTCCAAGGTCGGAAACGCCGTCACGCGCAACCGCGTGCGCCGCTGCATGCGGGAAGACGCGCGGCTGATGCGCCCGCGACTGAAGCGGGGGAAGTATATCTTCGTGGCCCGCGTGGCCGCCGCCCGCTGCGCCCATGAGGCGCTGGCGCGGGAGATGTACGCCCTGCTTGCGCGCGCGCAGCTGCTCAAAGAAGAAGGCGAAGCATGAAAACGCTGCCGAAGCGGGCGCTTCTGGCGCTCATCCGCTTCTACCGCCGCCAGATCTCTCCGGCGACGCCGCCCTCCTGCCGCTTCATCCCCACGTGTTCCGAGTACGCACTCGAGGCCGTGCAGAAATATGGCGCGCTCAAGGGCGGGTATCTCGCCGTGCGCCGCATCCTCAAGTGCCACCCGTTCCACAAGGGCGGCTACGATCCCGTGCCGTGAGCTGACGGCCGTCGCGTAGGGCCTTTCGCCCTTGCGCGGGCGTCGCCTTTTTGCGTACAGGGCGAGGGGCGGCATTCCCCAATCCGATCTCTAGGGGGTCTTTTGCTCAAATGGGAGGCATCAACGGATTTTTCATCTCCATTTTGCAGGGCATCCACTCGTTCGTAGGCAACTACGGCTGGTCGGTGGTGCTGTTCACGCTTTTGATCCGCTTCGTGCTGTTGCCGCTGGACATCAAGCAGCGCAAGAGCATGCGCGCCATGCAGAAGATACAGCCCATGCAGATGGAGCTGCAGCGCAAGTATGGCCGCGATCAGGAAAAGTACAACAAAAAGCTCCAGGAGCTCTACCGCAAGGAAAACGTCAAGCCCTTGGCCGGCTGTCTGCCGATGCTGATCTCCCTGCCGCTTTTGTTCATCATGTTCTCCGCCATGCGCAATCTCGCCAGCGAGCAGAGCGCGCGGATGCTGCTCGATCTTGTACAGAGCATGCCCGCGCTTGGCGATGGCGCCAGCCTGCAGGCAGCGCTCTCCGCCATCCAGATTGACTTAAGCGGCCTGTCCATCACCCCGGAACAGCTCGACGCCATCCTTCAGGGCCTGACGCTCTCCGCCGAGCAGGTGCAGGCGGTGACAGACCTTGCCACCGTGGCGCTCTCGCCTTCGCAGATCACCACGCTTTCCGGCCTGCTCACCGCGGAACAGGCGGTGCTGGTCAACGAGCAGGTGGAGCTGTTCCTGAGCGGCATCACCCTCAGCGCCGAGCAGGCGCAGGCCATCGCCTCGGGCATCGAGTTTGAAAGCTGGCTGTGGATCAAGAACGTCTTCCTCCCCGATTCGTTCATGAACAGCGTCCTGCCCGCGGCGCACGCCGTCACGCAGACCAACGCCTCCGTGCTTTCCGCGCTGCAACTGACGCCCATCAGCGGGTCTGAAGTGCTGACCGAGGAGAACCTGCAGGTCATCGCCAGCTTCCTCAGGACGCCGGCTTACGCCAGCATCGCGCAGGCGATGGGCGCGGACAATTTTGTGCGCATCCCGCTCAATCTGGTGTTCTTCCAGCCGACGCTGACGCTGCCCACCTCCTTTGCGGAACTGTTCAGCAGCGCCAACGGCCTGTTCATCCTGCCGCTGTTCGCCGCGCTCAGCCAGGTGTTCATGACCAAGATACTTGCGCCCAAGCAGAAGAACGAGAACGCGGACGCCGCTGCCGCCGCGCAGCAGAACCCGATGAACGGCGCCTTCATGAAGTGGTTCATGCCGCTTCTGTCCCTGTGGTGGTGCGCCGGCTACAACGCCGCGTTCGCCATCTACTGGTGTGCCGTCAACATCATCCAGATCGCGCAGAGCTTCTTTATCAACCTCTACTTTGAGCGCAAGGACAAAAAGGCCGCCGAACTCGCGGAAAGCGCCCAGAAGTAGCCAGCGGGCGCGCCCGACCGCGCCGCCCCGTTCGACCCCGAACATCGTAAGGAAGTGAGACCCTTGAAAATCATCGAATCCAGCGGAAAGACCGTCAAGGACGCCATCAACCACGGCGCCAGGGAGCTGGGCTGCGACCCGAGCGACCTTGAGATCGAAGTTCTGGAAATGGGCAGCCCCGGCCTGTTCGGCATGTTTGGCCGTCTGGCGCGCGTCAAGCTGACCCTCAAGGAGGCCGAGGATGAGTTCTCCATCGACATCCCGGCAATGACGCTCGACCAGCCCGCGCAGAAGCAGGGCCGTCAGCACCGTCAGGAAAAGCCCAAGCCCGCGCCCGCCCCGCAGGAGGCCGCGCAGGAGGAGCAGCCGGCGCAGAAGGAGCCGTCCCGCCGCTCCCGCCAGCGTTCCCGCAAGGAGCGCGCGCCGGAAGCCGCGCCGGTGGAGACCGAGATCGTCATCACCCCGCCCGAGCCGGAAGTCCCCTTCGAGGAGACCGCTTTCGACCAGCTCACCGACGACGCCAAACGCGCCATGGAGTTCCTCTCCGGCATGATCGAGCGCATGGGCGTGCAGGTGGAGCTGAAAGCCTGCGAAACGCCCGAGCAGCTGCGCGTGAAGCTCTTTGGCGAGAACATGAGCCTGCTCATCGGCCGTCGGGGCGAAACGCTCGACGCCCTGCAGTACCTCACCAGCCTCAACGTCAACCGCGGCCGCGAGGAATACCTGCGCGTGTCGCTCGATACCGAGAACTACCGCGCCAAGCGCGAGGAAGCGCTGCGCAAACTGGCCGCGCGCATGGCCAACCGCTGCCGCAAGAGCGGCAAGCGCGTGGCGCTGGAGCCGATGAACCCCTACGAGCGCCGCATCCTCCACTCCGCCTTGCAGGCCGACCCCACGGTCACGACCCATTCCGAGGGCGAGGAACCCTATCGCCGCGTCATCATCACGCTGAAGTAGGGCAAGCGCCGCAAAAACGCCATCCCTCCCAACGGCATATGCTGCCGGGGAGGGATGTTTTATGAAAAAAAGTCTGGCGGCGCTGCTCGCGCTGCTGCTTCTCACCGCCCCGGCGCTCGCCTTTGGCCCGGCGGGGGAGACGATGCACGGCATAGACGTCAGCGTCTATCAGGAAAACGTCGATTTTTCCCGCGTGGCGCAGTCGGGCGTGCGCATGGTCTATATACGCTCCACGCTGGGCTTTTCCTACGTGGACCCCACCCACGAGCGCAACGCCGACGGCGCGAAAGCCGCGGGTCTGGAATTTGGCTTTTACCACTTCTGCACCGCCTCCACCACCGATGAGGCCGTGCGGCAGGCGCGCTTTTTTGCCCGGGCCATCGCCCGCTACGATTACGGCCTCAAGCCGGTCATGGAGCTGTCGCCCGCCCGCAAACTGACCCGCGCGGAGACCACGGACGTGGCGCTGGCCTTTTTGCAGGAAGTCGAGCGCCTCACCGGCCGCGAACCGGCCATCTACTGCTCCGCCTCCACCGCCCGCGACGATTACGACAGCCGTCTGGCCCCGTACAGCCTCTGGGTGGCGCAGTACGGCGCGCGCGAGCCGGAGGAAAACGGCACATGGTCCACATGGGCCGGCTGGCAGTACAGCGAGCGCGGCCGCGTGGACGGCATCGAAGGCAATGTCGATCTCGACCTCTTCACCGATGAGATGCGCGCCCGGCCCGAGCCGACGCAAAGCGCGGGCCCCTCCAGCGCGCCCACGCCCAGTCCCGCGCCGACCACCACGCCCGCGCCGACCGCGACCAGCGCGCCCACCGCCTGTCCGACGCCCACCGCCGCCCCGTGCGCGGCCAACGCCTACGTGGTGCAGCCGGGCGACACGCTCACGGCCATCGCGCAGATGTTTGGCACCACCGTCGCGGCCCTGACCGAGCGCAACGGCCTTGCCGACCCCTCGGTCATCTACGTCGGGCAGATCCTCTACTACCGCTGAACCTTGCCTCGCCCCTCGCGGCGGGGCGCGCAAGCGCTGACGAGCCCGGGCCGCAATGCTCGCACCCTGTCTGATGCAGAGCGATCGTTGCGCCCCGGACATATCGGGCGCCCCGACGCCAAAGATAACCTGTCCCAAACATAAAAATGCACAAGGTTTAATTTCACAGCGCGCATCTTGACAGTCCCCGCCAAATATGCTATGCTTAAAGATAACTACTGGGAGGTATACTTATGCAGAAAGAACTGCTTTACGCTCCCGTATATGTCGCCCCCACGCAGGAGGAGCTGCGTTCTATGCTGGATGGCGCGTATGCGGGCTGCAAGGCCATCCGCGATTTCGCGCAGGCCAACTACAAGGTCGAGGAGCGCTGGCGCTATTCCGACAAGCGCGACGCCTTTGACTGCCTGATCTACGATGGGGACAAGCGCCTTTGTTCGCTGCATCTGCGCGAGGGCCGGCTCTCGTTTCTGGTGATGTTTTCCGCCAGCGAGTGCGAGGCCGTCAGCGCGCGGCTCGACGCGCTCAGCCCCGCCGTGCGCGCGTATTACGAAGCCGCGCACGTCGAAGACGGCGTGCGCTGGGTGCGCGTGCCGCAACATGGCAACGCCTCATTGGAGGACATCTACTCCCTCATCCGCCTCAAGGCGGAACTGACGGGAATGGAGAATATTTGAAGAGAAAACACTTCGGAGATGATGGAAAATGAGTGAATCCTGCAACCACGATTGCGGCTCCTGCTCCGCCGATTGCGCCAGCCGCACGGAGAGCTTCCGCGCTGAGCAGAACGAGCATAGCAACGTCAAAAAAGTCATCGGCGTCGTCAGCGGCAAGGGCGGCGTGGGCAAATCGCTGGTCACCTCGCTTCTGGCGGTCAGCGCCCGCCGCCGCGGCTATGAAACAGCCATCCTCGATGCCGACATCACCGGCCCCTCCATCCCCAAGGCGTTCAACGTCCACACCCAGCTGATGGGCACGGACGACGGCGTCATCCCCGCCCAGAGCAAGACGGGCATCCGCGTCGTCAGCCTCAACCTGCTCCTGGAAAACGAGACCGACCCCGTGGTCTGGCGCGGCCCGATCATCGCCGGCACGGTCAAGCAGTTCTGGACGGACGTCATGTGGGGCGATGTGGACTATATGTTCGTGGACATGCCTCCGGGAACGGGCGATGTGCCCCTCACCGTCTTCCAGTCCCTGCCGGTGGACGGGGTCATCCTCGTCACCTCGCCGCAGGAACTGGTGGAGATGATCGTCAAAAAGGCCGCCCGCATGGCGGAGATGATGAACGTGCCGGTGCTGGGTCTGGTGGAGAACATGTCCGGCTTCCAGTGCGACCAGTGCGGCAAGGTGCATGACATCTTCGGCGCCAGCCATGTGGAAGAAATCGCCAAAGACATGGGCATCCCCGTCTGCGCGCGATTGCCCATCAACCCCAAGCTCGCCGCCGCCTGCGACAAGGGCATGATCGAATTGTTCGACGGGACCTGGCTGGACCCCATCGTCGACGCCATCTGCGGCGAAGACAAGTAAACAAGCCTGCAAAGAGCCGCCCGGCACGCGCCGGGCGGCTCAGTCTGTTGACAAAGTCAACAGACTGGCAGAGCGTTGAGAAAGCCTGCAAGCCAAGGAAGCTGTACTTGCATCCAAGGGAGCTTACATGGACGTAAGTGACCGCAGGATGCAAGTACAGCTGACGAGGAAATTTT
>DVOU01000069.1:0-2603 GCA_018713365.1 Candidatus Pullichristensenella excrementipullorum | reverse complement strand
AACGCACAGTTTGAGCGCGTGTGCCTCTCCCGGTGGCTGCGGCGCAACGGCTACCCGTTGCGCAACGAACACTACGCCGCGCCCGATGATCCCTGCATGGCCTATCTGAACCCGGCAGGCTGGCACTGCACGATGGTCTGGTCGGCCTACCTCGGCCTGCCGCTGTCCCTAAAGGACGTGGGCGCGGCGCTGGGACTGGACAAGCAAAAGCTCACCGAGGGCAAGGAGCTCATCCGGTATTTCTGTGTGCCGGGCAAGGACGGAACACGGCGCATGCCCGCGTCCGCCCCGGAGAAGTGGGCGACCCTCAGGGCCTATAACCTGCGCGACGTGGAAACCGAGATGGCCATTCAGGAACGGCTGCGAAAATACCCCGTGCCCGAGGAGGTGTGGTCGCAGTACCATCTCGACCAACAGATCAACGACCGGGGCATCGGCGTGGACAGGACGCTGGTGCGCGGCGCGATCGGCATTGACAAGCGTTCGCGGGAAGAATTGACCGCCCGGCTGCAGGAACTGACCATGCTGGACAACCCCAATTCCGTGCAGCAGATGAAGGACTGGCTTGCCGCCAATGGCCTTCAGACGGACACCCTTGGCAAAAAGCAGGTGACCGAACTGCTCAAGACCGCGCCTGAGCCGCTCAAGTCTGTGCTCGTACTGCGGCAGCAGCTGGCGAAAAGCTCCGTGAAAAAGTATCAGGCGATGGAAAATGCCGTCTGCGCGGACGGGCGGGTGCGCGGGTGCTTCCAGTTTTACGGCGCGCGCACAGGCCGCTGGGCCGGGCGCAACATACAATTGCAAAACCTGCCCCAGAACAGAATGCCTGATCTGGAACAGGCGCGCTCTTTGGTACGCGCCGGGGATTACGATTCGGTGCGCCTGCTCTACGACTCCACCCCGGATGTGCTCTCCCAGCTTATCCGCACCGCCTTGATCCCAAACCCGGGAAAGACTTTCTTCGTGTCCGACTTCTCAGCCATCGAAGCCCGCGTCATCGCCTGGCTCGCCGGAGAACAGTGGCGGCAGCAGGTGTTCGCCGAAGGCAAGGACATCTACTGCGCTTCCGCCAGCCAAATGTTCGGCGTGCCGGTAGAAAAGCATGGTGTCAACGGGCATTTGCGCCAGAAAGGCAAAATCGCCGAATTGGCGCTGGGCTATGGTGGCTCCGTGGGCGCGCTCAAGGCGATGGGCGCTATCGAAATGGGGCTAAAGGAAGACGAACTCAAGCCGTTGGTAGACGCCTGGCGCACAGCCAATCCCATGATCGTCAAGCTGTGGTGGGAAGTTGACCGGGCCGTCACGCGGGCTGTCAGCGATAAGACCGCCACGGAAACACACAGCATCCGCTTCACCTGTCAGTCTGGCATGCTGTTCATTACGCTCCCTTCCGGGCGGCGGCTGGCCTACGTCAAGCCGCGCATCGGGGAGAATCAGTTCGGCGGTTCCGCCATCACCTACATGGGCACAAACGCCGCGAAACAATGGGCGCGTCTGGAAAGCTACGGCCCAAAATTCGTGGAGAACATCGTCCAGGCGATCAGCCGCGACATCCTGTGCCATGCCATGCAGGCGTTGCGGGACTGCGCGATTGTGGCGCATGTCCACGATGAGGTGATCATCGAGGCCGATCCCAGCATGTCGCTGGAAGCGGTGTGCGAGCGGATGGGCAGGACGCCGCCCTGGGCACAGGGCCTTCTGCTGCGCGCGGACGGGTACGCCACGCCGTTCTACAAAAAAGATTGACCCGCATGTCCACATAAGCCCTTCGTGTGTCCGAACAGGAACACGAAGGGCTTTTGCTCTATCACGCGCGAGGAGGCATCCATATGTTTTACGTCAAGAGCCAAATTGGAGAGAACTCCGCCATTGTGACGGAGATCACCGATGAAAACGTGTTTACCCGCTGCCCGGACTGCGGCTCGGAGATCGCTGTGGATCTGAGCAATCTAGCGGACGAGGGACAGCTCGACCTGTTTGCCTTGGGCGTCTGCTGCCCGGAGTGCAGCCGCGCGCGGTGGAAAGCCGCGCACGCGGGATGTGAAAGGAGCGCCTGCCATGGCCATCAGTAAGTACAACCCCGAAGGTTATTTTGATCCCACGCCGCACGCTGCGCTGACGAACATCGAGGTGGAGCGCCGGGCGACGCACCTAGCGAAGGTGGCGCGCTCGCCGAACTACCGTCCCATTGTGTTCATCTGCAGCCCTTACGCCGACGATCCCGTGGGCAACGAGCGCCGCGCCCTACGATACTGCCGATTCGCTGTGTGCCGGGGGTGCATTCCCATCGCGCCGCACCTCTATTTCACGCGGTTTCTGGATGAAACCAATCCGCAGGACCGTGAACTGGGGCTGTTTATGGGCCGAGTGCTGCTGACCAAGTGCGTGGAGCTTTGGATATTTGGAAGCCGCGTCACCGCGGGCATGGAGCGGGAAATTGCCAAAGCCGAAGAGCGCTCGATGCCCATTCGCTACTTCACAGAGGATATGGAGGAACGCCAAGATGGATGAGATTCTCTCCGCGCTTGCCTGTATTCCGGTTCGGACGTGCTCCTACGCGGAGTGGCTCGGTATCGGCATGGCGCTCAAGGACGCCGGATATG
>DVOU01000068.1:0-57236 GCA_018713365.1 Candidatus Pullichristensenella excrementipullorum | reverse complement strand
GCGGCGCGGGCGGCAAAAAGGATGCGGAAGAACTGCCGAACCTCTACAAATACAAGCGCGAAACGCTGCTCAACATGGGCGGCGGCGAGGCAAAACGCGGGCGCGTCGGCCTGCCGCTGGCGCTGGGGATGTACGAGCTTTTGCCCCTGTGGGCGGGCATCTTCCGCGCGCTGGGTTTCGAGGTGATGCTATCCGGCATGTCGGACCGCTCCACCTACGAGGCCGGGCAGTTCACCATCCCCTCGGATACGGCCTGTTACCCGGCAAAGATCATGCACGGGCATGTGGTGCGGCTGCTGGAAAGGGGCGTGGACGCCGTGTTCTGCCCCTGCCTTACGCAGAACTTCGACGAGGGGGACGCCGACAACCACTTCAATTGCCCGGTGGTGGCCTATTACCCCGAACTGCTGCGCGGCAACATGCCGGAGTTGACGGACGAAAACTTCCTTTACCCGCACCTGAACATCTGCGATGAGAAGGGGCTGGCCGCAGAACTTGGCAAGGCGCTCTCAAAGCGCTTTGGCCGCATCAGCGCCCGCGAGATGCGCGCGGCGGTGAAAAAGGGCATGGCGGACTATCAGGCGTACATGGCCGGAGTGCGGCAAAAGGGCGAGGAAGCGCTTCTCTGGGCGCGCGCGCACAAAAAGCGCATCATGGTGCTGGCCGGGCGGCCCTATCACATCGACGCGGAGATCGGCCACGGCATCGACCAGTTGGCCACCTCGCTGGGCTTCGCGGTGGTCAGCGAGGACAGCGTCTGTCACCTCGGCAGGACGCCCGAGGTGCATGTACTCAACCAGTGGACCTACCATGCCCGCCTCTACCGCGCCGCCGCCTTTGTTGCCACGCAGCCGGACATGGAGTTTGTCCAGCTCGTCTCCTTCGGCTGCGGCGTGGACGCCATCACCACCGACGAGGCGCGCGCCATCCTCGAACGGGCGGGCAAGTATTACACACAGATCAAGATCGACGAGATCGCCAACCTCGGCGCGGTGAAGATCCGCCTGCGCAGCCTGCTTGGCGCTCTGGAGATGAAGTGAGGACTATGCAGAAGACCTATCAGCCCTTTACCGCGGAGATGAAGGCCGCGGGATACACCATTCTCGTGCCCAACATGCTGCCGATGCACTTTCGCCTGCTTTTGCGCATTTTCGGCCACTACGGGTACAACATGGAGCTTTTGACCACCACGGGGCGGCACATCAGCGACACGGGCCTCAAGTATGTACACAACGACACCTGCTATCCGGCCATCCTCGTCATCGGGCAGTT
This sequence comes from Candidatus Pullichristensenella excrementipullorum, assembly GCA_018713365.1. GTDB lineage: Bacteria > Bacillota > Clostridia > Christensenellales > Aristaeellaceae > Pullichristensenella > Pullichristensenella excrementipullorum. The sequence goes on along the minus strand of DVOU01000068.1, from coordinate 55,964 downwards.
CATCGACGCCCTGCAAAGCGGCAAATACGACCCGCACAAGGTGGCGCTGATGCTGTTCCAGACCGGCGGCGGCTGCCGCGCCTCGAACTACATTTCCCTTTTGCGCAAGGCGCTGCAAAAGGCGGGATACGGCTATGTGCCGGTGATCTCCTTCAGCTTCGCGGGCATCGAGAAGCACCCCGGCTTCCGCCTGACGCTGCCGATGATCTACCACATGCTCTACGCCGTGCTTTACGCCGACCTTCTCATGACTCTGGTCAACCAGGTGCAGCCCTATGAGGAGCGCGCGGGCGAGAGCGAGGAACTGGCCGAGGCGTGGACGAACCGCCTCGCCGACGAGCTGGCGGCCGCCAAGGGCTTGCAGGGGCGGCGCGCCCGGCAGAACATCGCCGCCATGCTGATGGACTTTGCCCGCATCCCCCGGCGGCAGGAAAAGCGCGTCAAGGTGGGCGTGGTCGGGGAGATCTACGTGAAGTATTCGCCGCTGGGCAACAACGACCTTGAGGCGTTCTTGCTCGGCGAGGGCGCGGAAGTGGTGGTGCCGGGTCTTCTGGATTTTTGCATGTACTCGGTCTACTCCGTTTCCCGCTCCGGCAGGCTGGACCTGCGCTGGCTGCTGTCGCACTTCAACAGCCTTGCCTACCGCTATCTGCGCGGCAAGCAGAAGATGCTCATCGACCTGATGCGCGAGGAGGGAACGTTCGATCCGCCCACGCCCTTTGACCACACCGTGTCGCTGACGCAGGGCGTCATCGGGCTGGGGGTGAAGATGGGCGAAGGTTGGCTTTTGACGGCGGAGATGCTGGAGCTGTATGAAAAGGGCGTACACAACATCGTCTGCACGCAGCCGTTTGGCTGTTTGCCCAACCACATCTGCGGCAAGGGCATGATGAAGCCCATCAAGGACAGGCACCCGGATATCAACATCGTCGCCATCGACTACGACGCCGGCGCCACGCGCGTCAATCAGGTCAACCGCCTCAAGCTGATGCTGGCCAACGCCCGCATGAACGAGCGCGAAGCCGCCGGACCGCGCGAGGCCGCGAAAACGGCAAAACAGTCCCCCTCCGTCGCCTGACGAAGGGGGCTGATCTTTGCGCCGGAGAACGGCGCCGTTTCGTTTGCGGTCAATCCTCGCTGCCGCGCCAGTGGAAGTCGTCTTCCTTGTCGTTCAAAAGCTGCAGGGCCTTGAAGATCTCCTGCATCTTGGCGTCGGTGCGGGTGATGACGTCCGCGCAGTTGCGCAGTTCATCGACGATGAAGGCGGGCACCTCGTCCGAGGACTTGTAGCGGATGCCGTGTTCGAGCGTGGCCCAGAAGTCCATGGCCACGGTGCGTATCTGTATCTCCACGGGGATGAAGAGCTTGCCCTGCGAAAGATAGACCGGCACGTCCACGACGATGTGCAGACTGCGGTAGCCGTTGGGCTTGGGCTGTTTTATGTAATCCTTCTCAAAGATGAGGGAGATGTCGTCCTGCGAGAGCAGCAGCTCGGCGATGCGGTAGATGTCGTCCACATAGCAGCAGACCACGCGCACGCCGGCGATGTCGTGCAAGTGCTTCTTGGCGCTCGTGATGGTCATGGGCTGGCCCATGTCGCTGAGTTTTTTCATGATGCTGGGCAGCGTTTTGACCCGGCTCTGGATGTGGTGGATGGGGTTGTGTTTGTGGCGGTACTGGAACTCTGTATCCAGCGTTTCCAGGCGGGCGCGTATCTCGCGGATAGCCCCCATGTAGACGTTCTGGATGCGCTGATAGTTGCGGTATTCTTCGGCAAAAGCCGCGTCCGCGCCCTTTGTGCCGCCCTGCATCTGGAATTGCTTGATGAGCATCAGGTTGTCGTCCATTTAATCGCGTTCCTCCGCTGATCCTTTTTCGCCGAGTACGTCCCATGGCGTGAGCATGCCCATGAGCGGCTCGTCGAGCTTGCCATTTTCGGTGATGAACACCGCCGCGAGACGGCTGTCGCGCTCGCTGGCGCGTTCAAAGGCGTCGCGCACGTCGTGGTAGGTGGCGCTGGCGGGCAAAAGCAGAAAGCGCTCGCCGCCGGGGCGGTTCATTTCCAAAAGCTCGCCAAAATCGCGCACGCGCGTATCCTCTCCCACGCCGCCATGCTTAAGCACATAGGAAAACACGCCGCGCATGCTGAAAATGCCGCTGATGCCGCCCTTTTCCAGCACCGGCACGTGGGAAAAACCGTGCTTTTCCATGCGCCGCATGACCTCCAGCGCCGGATCGCCCGGATGGGCGCGCAGCACGCGCTCGCCCGGCGTGGCGTAGAGGAGCGCCGGCTTGGGGCTTTCCACGTATTCGATGATCTTGTAGAGGGTGTCCAGCATCGCCTTGGAGGGCTCGCAGACGGGGTTGCCCTCATCGTCGGCGTTGTGGGTGAGCAGGTTGCGCAGCTCCCGGCACAGATCCAACTGCGCGCGCACCGGCTCGGACTCCGGATCGCCTATGTAGCGCATGACCACGCTGGAGGAGCCGTTTTCCCTGCCGGCGTATTTTTTGTCCAGCATGCCTTCCAGCACGCGGAACATGCTCAGAAATGTCTCCGCTCGCATCTTGTCGCGACCGCCTTTCTTCTTCCGTAAACATCATAACACATTCCAAACAAAAAATCAACGTCTCAAGCGACGAAGTTGAGGCCGTCCTCCACCTCCGGCACCTGGATGTAGGACTGGGGCACGTCGCCGATGAGTATGCTCTCCGCCATCAGCGCCGAGGCGCGCACGCTGACGGTGCGCGCGCCCGAGGGCAGCACGATGCGCACCGAGGCCGTGGCTTCGAGGCTGATCTTGTGGCGCGTCTGGTTGATGCCGGCGGACTCGAACTCGGTGACGAAGGCGGTCTTGACCGTGCCGACGGGCAAAATCTCAAAGCGCAGGCGCGGCCCCTTGCCGGAAAAGATGCCCGAGCCGAGCGCCGAGCCGAGCGGCAGGGCGATGCCCTCTTGCGCCAGCGTGTCGATGTTTTCCTGCGCGGCGGTGGCGGCGTCGGCGGCGATGCGGTTCATGAGGATGGTGTTAGCCGAGAGCATGCTTGCCTCCCCCTCCGCGTCGTAGTGGACGTCCACAAAGTCCTCGTAGTCGAGGGATTTGTGCATCACCTCGTCCAGCGCCAGGCTGATCTGCTGAAGCGCGCGTTGCTCGGCGCGCGCCTCGGCCAGGGAGATCAGCGTGCTGTTGAGGTTGGACAGGGCGCGCAAGAGCGCAAAGCAGACAAGCGCCACAGCCAACAGAGCCAGCGCCATTTTGCGCCGTTTGCGGTGTCTTTCCATATGCAACCATCCCGCCCCTTCCATCGTCTATACAGGAGATGCGTCACGCGGCATACTACGCGCGCGGGGCGGAGGCGGTTCACGAAATCAACACGAAAAAGCAGTGCGCAGGACGCATTTCTGTGCTATAATAGCTGTATATATGAGCCTGACCTGTCCGCGCGGCGCGCGCGGCGACCATATACGGGAGGAAACGATGGGAAATTACACGCTCTTTCGCCCCCGGGACCGGGAGAACAACTTCATCCTCTCCGTGGCGATGACCACGGTGAAGATGCTCTTTTTCGTGGTGCTGCTCATCGGCGTGGCAGCGCTGGGTCTGGGCATCGGCGTGGGCAAGGCGTGGGTGGACACCTCCCCCATGCTCGATCTGGACGTATTGCACTCCCAGTCGCAGACGTCGTTCATCTACGACAAGTACGGGGAGCTGATCACCGAGTACAAGGGCTCGGAAAACCGCATCTACGTGGAACTGGACGAGGTGCCGCAAAACCTCATCGACGCCGTGGTGTCCATCGAGGACGCGCGCTTCTGGGAACACAACGGCATCGACGTCAAGCGCATCGGCGGCGCGTTCATTTCCACCTTCTTCCGCGGCTACACGCAGGGCGGCTCGACCATCACCTGTCAGCTCATCAAATTGACGCTGCTCACCAGCGACCAGAACTTCCGCCGCAAGGTGCAGGAGGCGTATCTGGCTTTGCAGCTGGAGGACGCCATCTCCAAGGAGGAAATTCTCGAGGAGTATTTGAACGTCATGTATCTGGGCGGCTCGAGCTACGGCGTTTGCATCGCCGCGCAGGACTATTTCGGCAAGGACCTGGATGAACTTACGCTGCGCGAATGCGCCACGCTGGCGGGCATGATCCGCAACCCATCGCGCTACGATCCCCGCAGCAACTACTATTCCCGCAACACGCCGGAAGTCACGGACGACCGCGCCGACTACGTGCTGGAGCTGATGTACGAACAGGGCTACATCACCCAGGAGGAATACCAGCAGGCGATGAGCGAGCAGCTGACCGTGCTGGAAAAGGGCACCGCCGCCTCCAACGAGATGTACGACAACGCCTACTACGTCGAATACGCCATCTACGACGTGGTGACGAAGATGCTGCGCGTGGAGGGCGATCTGGAGGACAACTCCACCAACCGCGCCGCCATGCAGCGGCAGCTGCGCACGGGCGGCTACCGCGTCTATACATCGCTCGACCCCGCCGTGCAGGAAGCGGCGCAGCAGGTGATCACCGAGTGGGATGACTACCCGGACATGCGCTATTCCAACGACCGCACAACCCGCGCCTCTCTGGGCGGCGGCGAATACCTCACCGTGGTGCAGCCGCAGGCCGCCGCCGCGGTAATGAATTACCACACGGGCGAACTGGTGGCCATCGTCGGCGGGCGCGAGGAACCCGTGCAGAAACTGCAGTTCAACCGCGCCTACCAGAACAACATGCCCGTCGGCTCGTCTATCAAGCCGCTCTCCGTCTATGGCCCGGCCTTTGACCTGGGCAACTCGCCGGGCACGCCGGTACTCAACCTGCCTATCCCCATCCTCAACTGGCAGAGCGAGAACGGCTACCCCAACAACTACGGCGGCGGCGACTTTACCGGCAGCGAAAGCATGCGCTACGCCATGAACCGTTCGCACAACACGGCGGCCGCGCAGGCGCTGATGACCTACGTGGGCATTGAAAACAGCGTGGCCTATCTCTTGCGGCTGGGCGTGGATGCGGACCACATCAACGCCAACGGCTCCGGCCTGGCACTGGGCAGTTCCTCGCTCTCGGTGATCGAACTGGCGGCGGGCTTCGGCGCGGTGGGCAACCTCGGCGAATACCTTGAGCCCTACGCCTTCACGCGCATCGAGAACTCGGACGGCTCCATCTACATCGACGTAAGTCAGGTGCAGCTCAAGCGGCAGGTGTTCAAGGAATCCACGGCGTGGATGCTGGTGGACGTTCTCAAGGGCTGCGTCACCTCCGGCGTGGGCACCGGATCGCAGGCCAACTTCCGCGGCATGGAGATCGCCGGCAAGACCGGCACCAACTCCGACAACGTCGGCGTCACCTTCGCGGGCATGAGCGGCTACTACTCCGCCGCCGTATGGATCGGCTCGGACAACTACAAGCCGCTGGCCAGCAACGCGACCGGCGGCAACTCCGCCGCGCCGCTGTGGTCCGCGCTGATGGAGGCCGTGCATTACACCACCGGCTGCACGCAGAACCGCGCCATCCTCACCAAGTCCGCCTCGGCGGTGGGCCTCACGCGGGCGAGCTGCTGCGCGGTATCCGGCATGGCGCCTACCTCCGCCTGTGCCAACGACATCAACGGCTACGGCGTCAACACCGACTACTACCTCGTCGGCACTGAGCCGGACACGCCCTGCAACATGCACCGCGCGCTGACCATCTGCAACCGCAGCGGCCTGCGGGCGACGAGCAACTGCTCCTCTACCTCCGTGCGCGGCGTCATCTACATCCCCGCGGGGCACCCGCTGCGCATGGCCGACGAGATGAGCATCGTGCGCCAGTACTTCCGCGGCGCTTCCACCAGCGAGGAAGAACCGGGCCTCGGCTACTGCAACCGCTGCGGCTGATCCCAAAACGACAAAGCCCCGAAGAGCATTGTGGAAAGCTCTCCGGGGCTTCTTTGTGTCTTTTCAGTTCTGCATGGCGAGTATGCACGCGGCGGCCTCGGGCGCTGTGCAGAGGGAGGTGTCCAGCAACGGCACGCCCAGTTCGCCGAAGAGCGGCAGATAGGCAAGGGCGCGCGCGAGGCTGCCCTCGTCCCTCTTCCCCGCCGCCACGTCCCTCTGATGGCGCGCGGCCAGCGCTTCTTTCGTACAGGTCAGGGCCACGGGGCGCACCTCCCAGCCGCGCGTGTCCAGCCGGGCGAGGATGCCGTCCAGTATCTCCCGCCTGTGCAGCACCCAGCAGAAGACGATGTTTTCAAACGCGCCGCAGGTGATGAAGTTGTTGAGCGCGTAGCAGATGTTGTCCAGCACCACGCGCTTTGTGACCTCCGTGACGCGAAAGGGGTGCATGTCCCAGCACCAGTCGCCATCCAGAAAGGCGCAGTCCGGCAACCGATCGCGCAGGGCGCGACCTGTGGCGCTCTTGCCCACGCCCATCGCCCCGCACAGCACGTAGAGGCGCTTCATCGCTTGGTTCTCCTTTCAATAGTAAACGCGCCCGCGCGAGGGCTGTCCCCTGCGCGGGCGCGATGGGTGTTCAGATGCACTGCATCCACAATACGCCGTCTCTGGCCTCGCCGCAGATGTGGAAGCCCATGCGGATGAAAAAGCCGATGGCGCGCACATTGCCGGCAAAGACGCGCAGCCAGATGGCGCCATTTACCCTGGCCTGACAGTCGCGCAATATCTGCGTGCCGACGCCCTGTCCGCGATACGGCTCAAAGACGCAGAGGTCTTCCAGCTCCGCGCGACCGTTCACCGTGTGCAGAAAGTAGCAGCCCACGGCCTGCCCGTCCCTTTCGGCGACGGTGTAGTTGAATATCTGCTTCTGCACGCGGCGGCGCTCGTCCGAGAGCGCCCGCGTCTTGTCCACGCGGCCAAAGTCCTCGTAGCGGTCGATATTCGCAAAGCACTGGGCGAGGATCCGGGAAAGTTCCAGAAGTTGCGCCCGGCGGTAGGTCAGCTCCATGACAGCCTCCTAGTCCAGCAGTTCCTCGGCGGTGACGTGGTAGATCTGCTCCTTCTCCGCCGCGGTCAGGGGCAGGGCCTCGAAGCGTTCCACTTCCTCCTCGGGCGTCCACATGGGGTAGTCGGTGCCGAACATGACCCGCTTGACGCCAAAGGCGCGGATGAGTTCGGCGGCGTGGTCGGGCTTGAGAGCGTAGAGGGCGCTGGAGGTGTCCACATAGAGGTTGGGACGGCCGGCCAGCAGCTTGCGCGCCTCGTCGTAGACGCTCCAGCCGCCCAGATGCGCGCCGATGGCCACGAGACCCGGCACTTCGTCCAGCAGGTGCGCCATGCGCGGCGGGTTGGAGTAGTCGTAGCGATAGTCGCCGGTGTGGATGAGTACGGGCAGCTTGGCGGCGGCGATGAGCGAGAACATGCGCAGGGCGCGCGGCTCGTCGAGCTGGAACTCCTGAAAGTCCGGGTGCAGCTTGATGCCCTTGAAGCCCGCCGCGACGATGCCCTTGAGTACGTTTTCCATGTCCGGCGTGTCCGGGTGCAGGGCGGCGAAGGGGATGATGCGATCCGGGTACTCGTCGCGCGCGGACATGATGAACTCGTTGATGTGCGCCACCTGCGTGGGGGTGGTGGCCACGGAATGGGCGATCACGCGCGAGACGCCGGCCCTGTCCTCTTCGGCGATCATCTGCGTAAGGCTGCCATCGTGGTGGATGGTGATGTCGTAAAACCTGCCGATGCCTTTGGCGGCCTTCGCGGCGATCTTGTCCGGGTAGATGTGGACGTGCGAGTCGATCTTGACCATGGTATTTCCGACCTTTTTCTCTTGATGTAACGCCAAACATTATACCACGGCCGCGCGGCGCTGTCCATGCAATTTGTGTTACGCTGGCGCGGGGCAGGGAAGCAGGCGGCGGGTAATGTTGGTAAAGCCCAGCGTTTCCAGCGCCAGAAGGAGGCGCGAGAGGACTTCCACGGCGCAGGAGAGGAACGTGCGCTTTGCGGGGATGGGAAAGCCGGCGGCATCGAAGGCATAGGCGTCCGGCGAGTGAGCGTTGGTGTCCGGGACCTGTTGGACGTAGAAGCGCCGCTCCGGGTGGCAGAGCAGCGCGCCGACGACGTCTCCCGCCACCACGTAATTGACCGCGCCCTCGCGCAGGCGACGCTTTTGCTCCTTCGTGAGCGCGTGGCAGGCGAAGCCCTGGGCGTTGAACACGGCGGCGCAGGCCTCCCGCGCGGCGATCTGGGCGTAGAGGGCCACGTTGCCGCCCTTGGAATGGCCGGTGAGCAGCAGGGGGCCTTTCCAGCGATCCGCAAAGGCGCTGGCGGCGGCGTACTGCACCGAGTCGGTCAGCGGCGCGCAGAAGTTGTCGCGCCAGTCCACGTTCGTGGGGACGCAGGCGCCCTTGGTCTCCGAGCCGCGCACGGCGACGATGGTGGTTCCGGGCGCGGCGAAGGCGTAGGCGACAAAGCCGGTGCCGGCGTTGTCGTTCTCATAGGCAAGGATACGCAGTTTTGAGGTCTCCAGCGCAGCAAAGAGCGTCTGCGCGTCCTCAAGATACGCGCCGCAGGCGAGCGCGCCGAGGGCCTCTAGCCGCCGCAGGGCGCGGGCGACTTCCGCGAGCGGCACTTTTTCCCCGCGCGCGAGGCGGCGCGCGTAGCAGTCCGGCAGGTCGAAATATGTAAACGAGCAGAGGCGCAAAAGCGTTCGCGGGTCCATAAACTTCCCTCCTCCCGGCATACTATGCCGGCGGGGAGGGTGCGTTCGCGGGCGCTCAGTAGAGGTTGGAAAGGGAGACCGCCTCCATCTCGCCGATGTGACGCAGCGCTTCACCCAACTGCGCGAGGGCGCGGAAGCAATCGTCGCGGTCGCCCTGTTCGAGGCAGACGCGCGCATCGACCACGTCCGCGTAGACCTCGTGGAGGTCATCGTGGGAGGTGAGCATTTCCATGGCCGGGCGCGATTTCTCCCAGCGCGCGGCAAAGGTGGCAAGGCGTTCCATGGCGGCCGCCTCGTTTCCGGCGCGAAGCTCCTCTTCCGCCAGAAGGCGAAGCTCGTCCATCTCCTCCACCATGCCGCAGACGCGCGCCTGCGCAAAGGCGCACAGGGCGATGGCGGCGGCGACGACGATGAGCAGGGCAATGAGGGTCGTGCGCATCACCAACCCACCTTTCCCGGGTCGAGGGCGCGAAGGCGCATGCGCTCCCCCGCCTCTGTTTGCAGATAGAGGCTCCCCCGCGTGTCCAGACAGGCGAGGTAGACATCCTGCGCGCGCAGACCTCGCCGTTTCAGCAGCGCCGTGAGCCATTCCTCGTCCTCGCCCACCTGCTTTAAGTTGTTCCCCTGCACGCGGCCATCCATGATGAGCGGCAGGGGCAGGCCCTCGTAATCGGTGGGAACGCCCAGTTCCCCGGTGGTGGGGCCGCGCTTGCCGGCCTCGGGAAAGACGCTCAACTTGCCGTTGGCCTCCACCACGGCGGTGCCGGCATCCGAGGGGTCGAGTACGCCCGCGCCGCGCAGCCCTTCGAGCAGGTCGGCAAGGCTGAGGCATAGGCGCTTGAGTTCCTTCTCGTTGATAACGCCGCGAGAGATGACCACCGAGGGTTTTCCGGAAACGATGGCGCGCACGCGGTCGGACTTCAGCGACAGGAGCGTGATGAGGCTGTGGACGGCAAAGAGCGCCATGAAGGGCAGGATGCCGTAGAGAAGCGGCGTTGAGACCGAGCCCATCGGCGTGGAAATGAGGTCGGCGAGCAAAATGGTCATGGCAAATTCGTAGGGCTGAAACTGCCCCAATTGGCGCTTGCCCAGAGCGCGCATGGTGACGATCATTACCACATAAAGGATCAGGGCGCGCAAAAAGAGCGTAAACATCGTCTCACCCCCCGCTTACCTTCCCCAGCGCGGCACATTTCATGCGTCTTTTCCGGCACGGGGAGATTTTACTTGCATTTGCGGGGGAAATGGTATTATGATAGAGGGGGAACTTGTTTCCGCCTGAAAATATCCTGAGGAAAGGGGAGTTTTTTCAATGGCATCTTTTTTCAGTGACCTCGGCAAGACGTTCCAGAGCGCCGCGAAGACCATACAAAAGAAGACCGCCGAGGGCATGGAAGCGACCCGCCGCAACGGCGAGCTGCGCGCCCTGCGCGATGAGCAGAACAAGCTGTTCGCCACGCTGGGCGAAAGCTATTACAACGCCTGCCGCGAGGGCGGCGGACAGGAGCAGCTTGACCTGCTCGTGCGCCGCATCGACGAGGTGGCCGAGCGCATCAAGGCCGTCACCGCCGAACTGGACGCCCTCAACGACAGGAAGCGCTGCCCGGAGTGCGGCGCGGTGGTGAACATGGATTCCCGCTTCTGCCCCTCCTGCGGCGCGAAGATGCCCGAGGTCAGGCAGCCGGAGCCGGAAGATATACAGGATGTGCCCAAAGCCGAGTACTGCCCCTCCTGCGGCGCGCTGCGGCAGGGCGAGGCGCGTTTCTGTGCCGTGTGCGGTCAGGCCTTTGGCTCCGCCGCGGAGAAGCGCGAGGAAGCGCCCAAGCCGGAAGTGGAGATCAACTGGCCCCAGGCCGGCGCGGAAGAAGCGCTCGCCGAAGAGCCGCAGAGCGAGGAAGAACAGCCCTGAAGGGCGTAAAAACGCCGGCGTTGGCTTTTTTGCCAGCGCCGGCGCTCTGTTTTGGAGGCATTTACGCTTCGACGCGCCGCAGCGGCTGGCGCAGCACCGTTTTGCGCTTTTCCGGCGCGACACGGCGCGGGTCGCTCAAGTATATCTCGTGGTGGCGGCGCTCCACGCCTTCGTCGAGCGCCCAGCCATGCTCTTCAGCGAACGCGCGCATGGCCGCGAGCGTTTGCGGCTCTGTATCGTAAGGGCCGATGTGCATGCACTGCACGCAGTCGCCCTCCATGTATGGGAAAAACTCGACCCGCGCGCAGTCGATGCTCTTTTTGCGCTCCGCCTCCGCCCGCGCCCAGCCAAGCGCCTCTTCGCCGGCGAACTCCGGCAGGCGGATCATCGCCACCCATGAAAGTTCCTTCTTGCGGGACAGGTCGATCGTCGCCGCGCCCTCCTGCCACCAAAGCCCTTCCAGCGGCGGGACGACGTAGTCAAAATAGCCTTCGATCCGGTGGGCGCCCATCTTGCTCATTTTCAGCGTATAGCTGACGGCGTAAAGCATGGAGAGCGCGCGCTGGTAGTCCCCGCCCTCCTCGTTGGGGTCGCCATGACCGCGCACGGCGGCAAAGCGCATTTCCGGCACGCATACGATGGCCGGCTTTCGCGGCGGCAGGTAAAACTCCCGGTATTCCGTTTTGAAATCGAAGGCCATTGCGCCCCCTCCCCTCTTGTCTCCAGCATAGCAGACGCGCCGCTGCCTGTCAAGGCTTGCGCTTTGCCGCGAAGGGTGCTACAATGAGAAAAAATGTCGGGGAGGCGACGGCATGCCGCTGCGCGACGAGCTGTTGGAAGCGCTGGAGAAACGGCGCGGCGAGGACGTATCCGGGCAGGCGCTGGCAGAGCGTTTCGGCGTCAGCCGCAGCGCTGTGTGGAAGGCTGTCAACGCCCTGCGGGCCTTGGGCTTCGCGATCGACTCAACGCCCAACCGCGGCTACCGGCTCCGCGCGGAAGACGACCGCCTTTCCGTTGCCGGCATACGCGCGGCGCTGGGCGATGCATACGCGGATCTGACCATCCGCGTGTATGACGCGCTGGATTCCACCAATCAGGAGGCGCAAAGGCTGCTGGCGGCGGGCGCGGACTGCCCACTGCTGCTGCTGAGCGAGGAGCAGACCGCCGGACGCGGACGGCGCGGGCGCGCCTTTTATTCCCCCGCCGGCGAGGGGCTGTACATGACGCTTGCGCTGCAGCCGCGCGTGCCCCTCTCTCAGGCGACGCTGCTCACCGCCGCCGCCGCGGTCGCCGTCGCGCAGGCCGTCGGGACGCTGACCGGGCGCGAATGCCGGATCAAATGGGTCAACGACGTATATCTGGATGGCAAGAAGCTCTGCGGCATCCTCACCGAGGCCAGCGGCAGCTTTGAGGAAGACGCTCTGCGCTATGCCTGCGTCGGCATCGGCGTCAATGTGCGCACGCGCGCGTTCCCGGAAGGGATGTGCGCCTGCTCTCTCTGGCCGCAGGCCGTCTCCCGCAACCGTCTGGCGGCAGAGATCACCGCGCGGCTGATGGCGTTCGCCGCTGACCTGGGCGCGCGGGACTTTCTGGATGCGTATCGCCGCCGCTCTCTGGTGCTGGGGCGCACAGTGGCGTTCACGCAGGGCGGCGTGGAGCGGCGCGCGCTGGCCGTTGGCATCGGCGGAAACGGCGAATTGCTCGTCCGCTATGAGGACGGGCGTGAGGAAGCCCTGAACGCCAGCGAAGTACGGCTGCTGCCGCCGTCAGGCCCGTGACATGCAAAGCGCCTCCGCACTGAATGGACGGAGGCGCTTTCCCGCTATCTTCTCTTCAGCAGCGGCTTCAGGCGCGCCGAGATGAGGATGGCGAGGGCCATCTTGGCGATGTCCGGCAGGATGAAGGGAAAGACGCACATGCTTAGCGCCGCGCCCAGAGCGATGGGGCCGTTCGTGCGCGCGTAGACAGCCATGAACCACGCCGTGCCAAAGGCGTAGCAGAGCGCGAGGCCCAGCGCCATGCCGGCAATTCGCGCGGGGAGCGCTTCGCCGAACTTCGCCTCCACGCCCCACATGGAAAGCGCCGTGAAGGCAAAGCCGAGGATGTAGCCGCCCGTGGGGCCAAGGAGCGCGCCCACGCCGGCGCCAAAGCCGGAAAAGACCGGCAGACCCGCCGCGCCCAGCAGCATATAGAGCGCCACGGCGCACAGCCCCCGCTTGCCGCCCAGCAGCGCGCAAACGGCGAATACGGCAAAGGTTTGCAGCGTGAAGGGAACGGCAGAAGGTACGGTGATCCACGAACAGACGGCGATGAGTACGGCGCCCAGCGCCACATGCGTCATGCCGCGAACATTCACTTTTGTTTGCATCGCTTGTTCCTCCCGACGGACAGCATAGCACGCTTCGCGGAAAATGTCAACCTGATTTTTGTTTTTGGTCGACATTTATCTTTTTGCCGCATCGGTTGAAATCTCGCTATGTCTGTGATAAAATAACAAATATCATGGATATATATGCGAAGGGCGGGATACTGCTTGATACGCTTCAACTGCGATTACGGCGAGGGCGCGCATCCGCGCATACTTGAGCGCCTGCAGGAGACGAACTACGTGCAGACGCCGGGCTACGGCGAGGACGAATACTGCCGCGAGGCGGCGGACATCATCCGCAGGCTGTGCGAGCGGGACGATCTGGCCGTACACTTCCTCATGGGCGGCACGCAGGCCAATCTGACCGTACTCTCGGCGGCGCTGCGCCCGTGGCAGGGCGTTGTTTCCACCGACGCGGGGCACATCGCCGTACACGAGACCGGCTCCATCGAGGCCTGCGGTCACAAGGTGCTGTGTATCCCCCACGAAAACGGCAAGCTGCGCGCAGAGGCGGTCGCGGAACTGTGCCGGGCGCACTATGCCGACGCTTCCTTTGAACACATGGTGCAGCCGGGGGCGGTGTATGTCTCCAGCCCCTCGGAACTGGGCACCATCTACTCCCGCGCGGAACTGACGGAACTGCGCAGGGTCTGCGACGAATACAGGCTGTTGCTCTTCCTCGACGGCGCGCGGCTGGGCTACGGGCTGGCCTCGCCGGAAAACGACGTGACGCTGCCCTTTCTGGCAGAGACGGCGGACGTGTTCTACATCGGCGGCACCAAGCAGGGCGCGCTCTTTGGCGAAGCCGTGGTCATCCGCAACGAGACGCTCAAGCGCGATTTCCGCTATCAGATCAAGCAGCGCGGCGGCATGCTGGCCAAGGGGCGGCTTTTGGGCATACAGTTTGCCGAGCTTCTGCGCGACGGGCTCTACTTTGAGCTTTCCCGCCACGCAGTGACGCTGGCGATGAAGATCAAGGCGGCGCTGACGGAGGCGGGATACGCCTTCTACATCGACAGCCCCACCAACCAGCAGTTCCCCATCTTTTCAGACGAACAGCTCGCGCGGCTTGGCGAGGACTACGCCTTTTCCTATCAGTGCCGCGTGGACAGGGAACGCTCGGCGGTGCGCATCTGCACCAGCTGGGCGACGCGCGAAGAGGACGTGGACAGGCTCATCAGCGATATAAGGAGAGGATAGTATGGCCAAAAACTACCGCGCCGAACTGGTCGGCGTATTCGGCGATCCCGTGGACGACAACCCCACGGGCGTGATGGAGGAGGCGGGCTTTCGCGCCAAGGGCCTCAACTACCGCTACATCACCGCGAAGGTGCTGCCCGAGGCGCTGGGCGCGGCCATTGCCGGCGCTCGCGCGCTGCACATGAAGGGCTTCAACCTCACCATGCCCCACAAGGTGCGGGTCATCCCCTTTCTGGACGGCATGAGCGAGGCGGCGCGCATCATCGGCGCGGTGAACACCGTGTACGAGGAAAACGGCCGCTACATCGGCGAGAACACCGACGGCAAGGGCTTTGTCGAGGCCATGCAGATGCAGGGCGCGCCCATCGAGGGAAAGAACATCGTCCTGCTCGGCGCGGGCGGCGCGGGCAAGGCCATCGGCGTGGAGTGCGCGCTGGCGGGCGCGAAGCACATCACCGTCATCAACCGCAACCGCGAGCGCGGCGAGGAGCTGGCGCGCGTCATTGCCGAAAACACGCCCTGCGAGGCCGGGTACATCCCCTGGGAGGGGACGGTCGCCATTCCCGCGTGCGACATACTCATCAACGCCACCTGTGTGGGACTGGCTCCCCACGCCGACGAGAAGCCGGACATCGACTACGACGGCATCCGCCCGGGCATGGTGGTCTCGGACGTGGTGTTCAACCCCGAATGGCCGCCGTTTTTGCGCGAGGCCCGCGCCCGCGGCGCCAAGGCCATCACCGGGCTTGGTATGCTGGTATGTCAGGGTGCGCGCAACTTCACCCTCTGGACGGGCGAGGAAGCGCCGTTCACGGCCATGTTCGACGCTCTGAAGGGCGAATTTGACACCTGAGCGGCTTTGGATGGCGAAATGGGCCGCGTTCCGGGCAAATTTTACATGGCGCTTGCTTGTCAAAGGCGGCGAAGTGTGGTATAATCTGCTTTGTGACATCGGGCGGTCCGCTGCCGCAAGCCGGTTATGAACGCCCTGGAGAGGAAGGAGGCCCCAGCTATGAATGAGATCATCCGTTCCATCGAGAGCGCCCAGCTCCGGACTGACATTCCCGAGTTCCGCGTCGGCGATACCGTGCGCGTGTTCGTGAAGGTCGTCGAAGGTTCCCGCGAGCGTCTGCAGGCGTTTGAGGGCGTGGTCATCGCCCGCCGCAACGGCTCTGTGCGAGAGACGTTCACCGTCCGCCGCACGTCCTACGGCGTGGGCGTGGAGCGCACGTTCCCCCTGCATTCCCCCCGCCTGGACCACATCATGGTGATCCGCCGCGGCAAGGTCCGTCGCGCCAAGCTGTACTATCTGCGTGAGCGCAGCGGCAAGGCTGCCAAGGTCAAGGAAAGGTGATTCCCGGAAAGGGCCGCGCAAGCGGCTCTTTTTGTATCCTGTTATTTGGAGGGCTCTATGGCCACGATCAACTGGTACCCCGGCCACATGGCCAAGTCCCGCCGCATGCTGATCGAGCAGCTGCGCGCCGTGGACGCGGTGGTGGAATTGGTGGATGCGCGCGCGCCCCTTTCCAGCGCCAACCCCGATCTGCGGGGGCTTACGCGCGGCAAGGCGCGCCTGCTGGTACTCAACAAGGCCGACCTGGCCGACGACGCCGTGACCTCGCGCTGGCTGGAATACTTCCGCGAGAGGAACATCATGGCCATGCGCTTCAATTCCAACGGCGGGCGCGTCAAGGAGATGCTGGAGCGCATCGCCCGCGCCACGCAGCCGGCTGTGGAGCGCGCCGCCGCCAAGGGCGTTAAAAAGACGGTGCGGCTGATGGTGATCGGCATCCCCAACGTGGGCAAGAGTACCTTCATCAACCGCTTGAACGGGTCAGCGGTGGCCAAAGCCTCCGACCGTCCCGGCGTCACCCGCGCCAAACAGTGGGTGAAGTTGGGGCCGTATCTGGAGATGCTCGACACGCCCGGCATGCTGCCGCCGCGTCTGGATGACCAGAGACGCGCGCAAAATCTGGCGTTCCTTGGCTCTGTGCGCGACCAGATCCTCGACACGCAGGAGCTTTCCGGGGCGCTGCTGCGCCGCCTGCTGGAGCTGAAGCCGGATCTGGCCCGCGCGCGCTTCAAATTGGCGGAAACGGCATTGAACGAAGAAGGTGAAGCGCTGCCGCTTTCCGACCCGTCGCTTCCCGACGAAGCGCTTCTGGAGGCCGCCTGCAAGGGGCGTGGCTGGCTTTTGTCCGGCGGGCGCTTTGACATGGAGCGCGGCGCGGCGCTGGTGCTGGACGAGTTCCGCGCCGGCAAAGTCGGAAAGATCTCGCTGGAAAGCCCGGAGGTGTGACATGCGCGAATCGGCGGAGGCGAAACTTCTGCGGCTGACGCAGATCGAGGAGGCGCTGTGGGCGCAGGGAAAGCGCGTGGCCGGCATCGACGAGGTGGGCCGCGGGCCGCTGGCGGGGCCGGTGGTGACGGCCTGCGTCTGTATCCCCAAGGACAAACTGGTGCCGGGCGTGGACGATTCCAAGAAACTCTCGGAAAAGCGCCGCGAGGCCCTCTATCCCCTGCTTTTGCAGGCGGCGGACTACGCGCGCACGGCCTTTGTGCCGCCCGAGGTCATCGACGGGGTGAACATCCTCAATGCCACGAAGATGGCCATGGAGGAGTGCGCGGCGGGCTTTGACGGCCTGTTCCTCGTGGACGCGGTGACGGGATTGCATCTGCCCGGGGAGATCCGTTCCATCGTCCACGGCGACGCGCTCAGCTACATGATCGGCGCGGCCAGCATCGTGGCCAAGGTGGAGCGAGACCGCTACATGGTGGAACTGGACGCGCAGTATCCCCAGTACGGCTTCGCGCGCAACAAGGGCTACGGCACCGCTGAACACATCGCGGCGCTGAAAGCCTACGGCCCCTGCCCGGCGCACCGGCGCACCTTCATTGGAAAGATACTCGGAGGCGGCGTGTGAACGCGCGGGCCGTGGGCGCCCGGGCGGAGGACGCCGCCTGCGCCTTTTTGCGGGACAGGGGCTATCAAATTCTCGCCCGCAATCTGCGCCTCGGGCACGGGGAGCTGGACATCGTCGCCCGGCGGGGCGATGTGACGGCGTTCGTGGAGGTGAAGTACCGCCGCGACAGCCGCTTTGGCACGCCCGCCGAGGCGGTCACGCCGCTGAAGATGCGCCGCATCCTCAGCGCCGCCACCTGCTACGCGGCGGAACACGATCTGCTGGAGACGCCGCTGCGCTTTGACATCATCGAACTTTCGGCTGGAAATATCCGTCATATAGAGGGTGCGTTCGACGAAAGCGACTGTATTTGAGAATTTGCCACGCTTTCGCCGCCTTTTCGGGAAGGAATCGCGCGCCCGCCCGGGGAAAAATATAAGATAACGCTTTTTCAGGAGCTTTCGTATGCGCAGACTGTTGCCGATATTGCTTTCGCTGCTTCTTCTCCTTTCGTCCCCGGCGCTGGCCGAGGGCGCTGAACTGCTCGTCAACGGTTCCGTGGACGAAGTCAGCGCCGCGGGCTACCCCACCGGCTGGGTGCAGGACATGTGGTTCACCGAGGCGGGCGTCTCCCTGCTGTCGGTGGAGGGCGGCGGCGTGGAGGGAAGCTGCCTGCGCGTGGAAAATGTCAGCGTCAACGACGCGCGCTGGGCGCAGGTGGTCGAAGTGGAGCCGAACACGCTCTACCGCTTCAGCGCCATGGTGCGCGCTGAGGGCATCGGTGCAAGCGGCTACGGCGCGAATCTCTCCATCGGCGGCATCAACGTCTATTCGCAGATGGTCTACGACACCGGCGGCGAGTGGGTGGAGCTTTCCCTGACCGGGCGCACCGGCCCGGAGCAGACGCAGATGGCGGTGTTCGCCCGCATCGGCGGCTATGGCGACGACAATCTCAACACCGGCGTAGCCTGGTTCGACGACCTTTCGCTGGTGGAAGTGAGCGACGCGGAGGCCGGCGACGCGGTCTACAACTTCTATGTGGAAACCACCGACAGCGGCTGGGGCGAGACCGAAGCCAGCGAAGAGGCGCCGCCGCGCTATACGGAGACGCTGCTTCTGGCCATGTTCGGCTACTCGCTGGTGGTCATCGCCTTCGCGCGCAAGGCGCGTTCGCCGCGCGTCGCGGAGAAGAAGCGGCGGATGTGGGCGCTGGGCGGCATATTGCTGGCGGCGTTCGTCGTGCGGCTGATCGTGGCGGCGAAGATACGCGGCTATCATACGGACATCGACTGCTTTGAGAGCTGGTCCGAGCGCATGGCCTCGGTCGGCCCGCTGAACTTCTACGCCGAGGACTATTTCTGCGACTATCCGCCGGTGTACATGCTGCTGCTCGCGCCGGTGGCGATACTGCGCGGCCTCTTCGGCATCGCCTTCGATTCCTCGGCCCACATCGTGCTTTTGAAGCTGCTGCCCATCTTCTGCGACCTGCTGGGAGCGATGGTGGTCTACCGTTTCGGCGAAAAGCGGCTGGGTCACCGCGCGGCGCTGCTTCTGAGCGCCTTCTACGCCTTCAACCCCGCGGTGCTGGTGGATTCCGCCGCCTGGGGGCAGATCGACTCGGTATTGACGCTCCTCCTCGTCGTGTGCGCGCTGCGCATGGCCGAGGGCGGCTACATCTCCTCGCTGGCGGCCTTCGCGCTTGCCGTGCTGGTCAAGCCGCAGGCGCTGCTGTTCGCCCCGGTGGGGCTGGCGGCGCTCATCGTGCGCGTGGCTTCGTTCTACGAACGCAAGCCTCGGCCCTCGCTGGAGGAACAGCTGCGGCGGGCGATGGCGGAACGCGGCGAGGATGGCGGACCTCTGCCGCAATTTGAGAGCGAGGCGGAGGCACGGCGCTATATGCGGCGTCTGGTCCGGCGCTCCAATTTCTCCCCGCGCAATTGGGGCAAGTGGTTGAAGGCCTTGCCCGCAAATATCGTTGCCGGCGCAAGGCGCGCCTGGAACATGCGCCGCTTCCGCAGCAATGTCTTCCGCGCGCTGCTTGGCGTCGCGGTGGCACTTGTCATCCTCTGGGGCGTGTCGCTGCCCTTCAGCTACCGAAACATCACGGGGCTGGGCAGTTTCTTCGCCGCGCCCATCGAATGGCTGTGGGCCAAGCTCTTTGGCGCGACGCAGGGCTACCGCTACATGACGGTGAACACGTTCAACCTCTACATCATCTTCGGCCAGAACTGGAAACAGGTCGAGGAGGCGGGCATTTGGCTCTACGTGGCCTGGGCGATGTTTGCGCTCTCGTATCTGTACGCCATCTTCCTGCAGCTGCTCTCCAGGGACAGGCGCAAGGTGTTTCTGACCGGCGCGGTGCTGATCGTGCTGGTATGCACCTTTGCTCCGATGATGCACGAGCGCTATATCTACCCGGCGGTCATCCTGCTGCTGCTGGCATATGCCGACTGCCGCGACCGGCGGCTTCTGTGGTCGGCGCTCGCGCTGACGGTGACGCTGTTTATGAACGAGGCGCTGGTGTTGCAGGGCGGCATGACCGAACTCAACTACGGCCACCTCGACAGTTCGGAGAACTGGCTGAACATCTCCCTGTCCGTGGTCAACGTCATAAACGCCCTCTTCCTTGCGTGGACGGCGCTGGACATCTGCCGTCCCGCGGGGCGCGTCTATCCCCTGCCCCGCCCGCGCACGCGGCCTGCCGCGGAGCCGGAAAAGAGCTACAAGCTGGGGCTGCGCCGCCTCGACGTGCTGTTGATGGCGGCAGTGACGGCGGTGTACGCGGTGGCGGCGTTTGTAAACCTCGGCGACACCAAGGCCCCGCAGACGGAGTGGGTGTCCACAGCGCCGG
Source organism: Candidatus Pullichristensenella excrementipullorum (assembly GCA_018713365.1). Lineage (GTDB taxonomy): Bacteria > Bacillota > Clostridia > Christensenellales > Aristaeellaceae > Pullichristensenella > Pullichristensenella excrementipullorum. The sequence continues at coordinate 36,075 of DVOU01000068.1, read as the reverse complement.
GCGAGGAAGTCATCTTCGACCTCGGGCAGGAGCGCACCTTCATCTTCACCTATTACGGCGGCATCTGCTCCACCGACTTTGACATCAGCTTTTCCAGCGACGGCGAGACGTGGACGGAGCCGGTGACGGCGCTTTACGATCAGGGGCAGATCTTCCGCTGGTTGTGGCTCAACGAGAGCGGCGCGACCACCACCGCCCGCTACGCGCGCATCACTGTCAACCCCTCCACCGCCAGCCCGACCAGCGCGCTTGCGCCGCTGCGGCTGCGCGAGGTGGGCTTCCTGGACGAAAACGGCGAGCCTTTGCCGGTCGTCTCGGTGACGAGTTCCCTGCCGGACGAGAGCGCGACTGCCGTGGCGGAGGACGGCTGGCTGAGCGCTGCGGACGGCGCCGTGACCTCTGCGGACGCTGCCCCCGCCGACCCGCATCTGCTCATCGACGAGCAGGACGTGGTGCCGGCCTACCCCTCTTACCTTAATTCCACGTACTTCGACGAGATCTACCACGCGCGCACGGCCTATGAGCAGCTCCACTATGAGGAGTTCGACAGCGCCTACGAGTGGACGCATCCGCCGCTGGGCAAGACGCTGATGATGATCGGCATCGAACTGTTCGGCATGACGCCGTTCGGCTGGCGCTTCATGGGCGCGCTGATGGGCGTTCTGATGCTGCCGGTGATGTACCTGCTGGTCAAGCAGCTCACCAAGCGCACGGATCTCTCCTTCATTGCCATGTTTTTGCTGGCGGTGGACGCCATGCACTTTACGCAGACGCGCATCGCCACCATCGACAGCTACGTGGTGCTGTTTATCATGGTGATGTATCTGTTCATGTTCCGTTACAGCCAGATGCGCTGGCGGCGGGACGGCTTTGCCCGTTCGCTGGTGCCGCTGGGGCTTTCCGGGCTGTTCATGGGCATCGCCTGGGCGGCGAAGTGGGTCGGCATCTACGGCTCCGCCGGGCTGGTGGTCATCTTCTTCTGGACGCTGTGGAAGAACGTGCGCATCGAGGTGCGCCTGACGAAGGCGCACCGGCAGACGCGCCGCTTGCGCCTCACCCGCCGCGCGCTGCGCGCGGGAAAGCGGACGCAGACGGCGAAGGCGGTGAATCTCGTCTGGCGCAGGAACGGCAGGATGCAGGTCCTGACGCTGCACAGCGGCGTACCCGTGCCACGGCGTGCCACGGCGGACGCGCGCGGCGCTGTCTGCCCCGCGCCGCGTCCCCTGGGCATCGCGCTGTTCATCTGCCTGTGGGCGGGCATGCTGCTGGCGCTGATCTCCGGCGCGGCGGCGGCGCTGGATGTCTCCGGGCTGCTGGCGCTCTCCACGTCGTTCTTTGGCAGCGCCCTGCGGCTGCTGGCGCGGGGCTGGGTCGCGGGGCTGTGCGTGGGCGCGGCCGTCGCCGCCGCCTCGCTCGTCCTCCTGTGCCGCGTGGAGCGCAGTTACCTCAGGCGCGTGGGCGTGCTATCGGCGTTCTGCGTTGTGATGTTCATCATCGTGCCGCTGTGCATCTACTACTTCTCCTACTACTGGCAGCTGCGCGTGAGCGGCAACTTCTCCGTGGCGCAGGTGGTCAACTTGCAAAAGAGCATCTTTGACTACCACGCCGGGCTGGGCGGCGACACGCACGCCTTCCGCTCCGAGTGGTATCAGTGGCCGGTAATCGCCTGGCCGATGTGGTACTATTCCGGCTCGAGCTATCTGCCCGCGGGCATGGTCTCCTCCATTTCCTGCATGGGCAATCCCGCGGTGTTCTGGTTCGGGCTTGTCGCCATCCTCTGCGTGGCCGTGCGTTGCGCGTGGGAGAAGCGCGCCTCGAGGGCGTTCCTGCTGGTGCTGATCGGCTTTTTGTCCCAGTACCTGCCGTGGGTGCTGGTGCCGCGCTCGACGTTCATCTACCACTACTTCGCCAGCGTGCCGTTCATCATCATGGCTTCCGTGCTGGTGCTGGGGCGCATGCGGCGGCGCTCGCGGGACGGCTTTATCGCCGCAGGCGTGGTATTGTGCGTGGCGGCGCTGGCGCTGTTCATTGCCTTCTACCCGCTGGAGAGCGGCATGCCGGTCTCGCGCGCCTACGCCTCGCTGCTCAGGTGGTTTAACTGGATCAACTTCTAAAGAGGGGGAACTGCCATGCTCGCCTCGATCCTCAGCCTCGGGCTTCTCGGCATCGAAGGATTCGTGGTCACGACCGAAGTCAACCTCGCCCCCGGCATGCCCGCCTTCGACGTGGTGGGCCTGCCGGACGCGGCGGTGAAGGAATCGCGCGAGCGCGTGCGGGCGGCGCTGCGCAACAGCGGCTACGCCTTTCCCAACGGGCGGCTGGTGGTCAACCTCGCGCCCGCCGACCAGAAAAAGGAGGGGCCGGCCTTCGACCTGCCCATCGCTCTGGGCGTGCTGGCCTGCGCCGGGGAGATCGAAGCGCAGGCGCTGGGCCAGACCGCCGTGCTGGGCGAACTTTCGCTGGACGGCGCGGTGCGCAGCGTGCGCGGGGCGCTGCCGATGGTCATTTCGGCATTGGAGGCGGGCATCGGGCGCGTGATGCTGCCCGAGTCGAATCTCAACGAAGTGCGCTGCGTGGAAGGGATCGAGCTTTTAGGCGTCTCCCACTTAAAGGATGCCGTGGCGCACTTTACCGGCAAATCGCCCATCTCCCCCATCGTGCCGGTGCAATACGCGGAACTGCTCTCGCGGCGCGAACACAGCGTGGATTTTTGCCACGTGCGCGGGCAAAAGTCCGCCAAGCGCGCGCTGGAGATCGCCGCCGCCGGCGGACACAATGTGCTGATGATCGGCCCGCCCGGCTCGGGCAAGACGCTGATGGCGCGCTGTCTTCCGACCATTTTGCCTGACATGACCTTTCAGGAGGCGTTGGAGGTGACGCGCATACACTCCGTGGCCGGTTGCGTGCCGGAGACGGGGCTGCTCACTGAGCGCCCCTTCCGCTCGCCGCACCACACCGCCTCGCACGCGGCGCTGGTGGGCGGCGGCGCGAACGCCCTGCCCGGGGAGATCTCCAAGGCGCACAACGGCGTCTAACCCAACTAAGTATCGCGGTGTGAATAGGTATATTGAACAAAATTTAAGCCTATTTCGTTCTGTTTTTTGTCAATAGCGACCTGTTTCTGCATTGTTTCACACATTATGTTATTGTGTCAGAATCGCCAATGATGCGCATATTGCTCATTCTTACCCCACCCCTAAATCATCAACATCTTCATCCGATACAATTTGGGGATATGATGAACCGGCGCATCATTATTTACCTTTACGTTTTTCGGAATTTGCGATATAATATATGCGGTATGGTAGTGTTCATTTCCATCACAGAGGTGAGGAGTCTAAGACATGGCTGAAATACGTACTGCAGATATCGGCTTTGAAAAACGAATATGGGATGCTGCCTGTGTGTTGCGCGGCAATATCGATGCATCGGAATACAAATCTGTTGTTTTGGGTCTGATTTTCCTGAAGTACATCTCCGACCGCTTTGACGAGAAATATCAGGCGCTTGTAGAAGAAGGCGACGGTTTTGAGGAAGATATTGACGAATACACCTCCGAGGGCATCTTCTTTGTTCCGCCGTCCGCCCGCTGGATCGAAATTGCCGCCAAGGCGCATACGCCCGAAATTGGCACGGTCATAGACGACGCCATGCGCAGCATTGAGCGGGAAAACAAGCGCTTAAAGGATATCCTGCCCAAGAACTTTGCCCGCCCTGAATTGGACAAGCGCCGCCTGGGCGATGTTGTCGATCTCTTTACCAACATTCAGATGGTCGAGCACGGCAGCGAAAAGGACATCCTCGGGCGCACCTATGAATACTGCCTCGCAAAGTTTGCCGAGCAGGAGGGCAAGCTAGCTGGTGAGTTCTACACACCCTCGTGTGTGGTGCGCACGCTGGTTGAAATCCTCCAGCCCTATCATGGCCGCGTCTACGACCCGTGCTGTGGCAGCGGCGGCATGTTCGTTCAGTCGGCAAAATTCATTGAGAACCACAGCGGCAACATCAACGATATTTCGGTGTATGGTCAGGATTCCAACCCCACTACATGGAAGCTGGCGCAGATGAACCTAGCCATTCGCGGCATCGACGCCGACCTGGGCAAATATAACGCGGACACCTTCTTCAACGATTGCCATCCGACCATGCGCGCCGACTACATCATGGCCAATCCCCCGTTCAACCTTTCGGATTGGGGCGCGGACAAGCTCACCGATGACCCGCGCTGGCGGTATGGTATGCCGCCCGCTGGAAACGCCAACTTTGCGTGGCTACAGCACATGATCTATCACCTCGCCCCCAATGGCAGGATCGGAATGGTGCTGGCCAACGGTTCGCTTTCCTCCCAGAGCGGCGGCGAAGGCGAAATCCGCAAGAACATCATCAATGCCGATTTGGTGGACTGCATCGTAGCCATGCCGTCCCAGCTGTTCTACACCACGCAGATTCCCGTCTCCCTGTGGTTTCTCTCCAAGGGGAAAAAGCAGCCGGGAAAGACGCTGTTTATCGACGCCCGAAAGATGGGCACCATGGTGACCCGCAAGCTGCGGGAGTTGACCAACGAGGACATAGAAAAGCTGGCGGCCACCTACAACGCTTTCGCAGATGGGACGCTGGAAGACGTCAAGGGATTCTGCACCGTGGCGACCACGGAGGACATCGCTAGGCAGGATTACATCCTCACTCCCGGCCGGTATGTGGGCATAGAGGAACAACAGGACGACGGCGAACCCTTCGAGGAGAAAATGGACCGGCTGACCAAGGAGTTGTCGGAGCTGTTCCAGAAGTCCCACGAGCTGGAGGCACAGATTAGGGAAAGGTTGGGGGCGATTGGGTATGATGTCTAAACTATCCTCACTTTGCTCTTATGCGAAGGGTAAAGTCGCAGTGGATACACTCAACAATAAAACTTACATATCCACAGAGAATATGATGCCCAACAAAGGTGGGATTAAAGCCGCTTCTTCACTTCCATCAATGCAATACACGCAAGTGTTCTCTGCTGGCGATGTTTTGGTATCAAATATCCGCCCATATTTCAAAAAGATATGGATAGCAGAGTATAATGGCGGATGTTCAAATGATGTGCTTGTTTTCAAAGCAGAAGATAGGTGTAATCCAATATTTTTATACTACGTTCTATCAAACGACGCATTCTTTGATTATGCAACGGCAACTTCGAAGGGGACAAAAATGCCAAGAGGCGATAGAACCGCAATTATGCAGTATGAAGTTCCAGATTTTGATTATTCTACTCAACAACGAATCGGTGAAGTTTTAAGAAGCTTAGATAGGCAAATCGCAACAAACAGGAAGATAAACGATAATTTAGCGGCTTAGAGCTGGATGTCGGAGACATCGATCTCGCCAGACATCAGCTTCGGAAGCAAGCTGTCTCTCAACGCAGCCAGAGATTGATTCTGCCGCTCCAACATTTGCTGCTGGCCAAAGATCGGACCGCAAAAATCATTGAATTTGGCAAGTGTCTCGCTATCGGGAATAAATGCAGGAACATTTTTCATGGTGCTACCGGACACTTCCTTAAAAGTGGAGCCGGATGCCATGCCTTCGATGATGGGCAGGGCGTTCTTCAAGAAATAATACACGAATGGTGTACCAATTTCCGGTTTTGGAATAACCGATTTGAACCCTTGATTTGTCGTGACTTCACCAGCGGCAATCGCAATATAGCCAATAGGCGCGCGAGAGGAAAACAGGACTGTCCCTTCTGGCATAATGCTCGCGCTACTGTTCATTAGCCCAAGCTCAGTAATGTCATTTTCGCCGTGAGTGATGAATTTGGACTTGTTCACCGATAGGTCCTTAGGAGTAATCCAAGCTATACCATGTTCCGTGTAATACTCTGGCTTGGATTTTGAGGGCGTGCTACCACCAACAACTGTACCAAGATCGCTGATAGTACCTTCACGCCATTCGAGATCAGCATTTTCGATGAACAGTTTTTGGAAAAGGGCTTGCGCTTGCTGCTCTAAATTATCGTTTCCCTACCCGACCATCAGTCCTCCGGCGGCGAGGACGAATCGAGGGGTTGCCGCTGTTGCTAGTTCCCTTGCGAAAGGAGAATTGGCATGATCGAGAAATTGAAGCGCCGCATCCTTCAGCAGATGCTTCCCCACTTGAACAACGCACAGCTTAAACAGTTGGAGGTGGCGTTGGATGGCAGCCTTGTTGGAATCCGAATCGAAGAAGCGGATGCATCGCCATTGCAGACGCCGCGAAGCGATGCGCTGGATTCTTTCCTTGCCGCCAAGCGTATCGAAGGGTGTTCCGAGAATACATTGCGTTACTATCGACGTACCATCCAAACGATGCTATCATCCATTCAACATTCGCCGGAGGAGACCACAACAGAGGATTTACGGCGCTTTCTGACGAATTATCAAAAGACGCGCAATGTCGGAAAGGTGACTATGGATAATATCCGGCGCATTTTATCCAGCTTCTTCGCATGGCTGGAAGATGAGGATTTTATTGTTAAAAGCCCGGTGCGCAGGATACACCGCGTTAAGGCCACGCAGACCATCAAGGAAACTTATTCGGACGAGGCGCTCGAAACGATGCGCGATCAATGCGAGAATGCGAGGGATCGGGCGATTATTGACCTTCTGGCCTCTACGGGCATGCGAATCGGGGAGATGGTGCGCCTCAATCGCGAAGACATTGACTTTGCGGAGCGCGAATGCGTCGTACTGGGCAAAGGCGATAAAGAAAGGGTGGTTTATTTTGACGCGCGGACAAAGATACACTTGCAGTACTATCTGGGCACACGAACGGATAAAAACCGGGCGTTGTTCGTATCGCTCAAACACCCAAACCGGCGCTTGAAGATTGGCGGTGCTGAAGCAATGCTGCGCAAACTCGGCAGACGCCTGGGCATTGCAAAAGTACACCCGCACAAATTCCGACGGACGCTGGCAACCACGGCCATAGATAAGGGAATGCCCATAGAGCAAGTCCAGCAACTATTAGGGCATCAGAAGATCGACACTACCATGCACTATGCGATGGTGAAACAACAAAATGTGAAGTTAGCACATAGGAAATATATTGGATAGGATGGTGGAAACTTGATGGAGTGGATAGAAAAAAGATTGGGCGATATTGGAGATGTAGTGGGCGGAGCGACGCCGTCAACTAAGCATGAGGAATATTACGGAGGGAAAATTGCATGGATTACTCCTAAGGACCTTTCCTCATTCAAAGGCAGATATATTTTGTCTGGCGAAAGAAATATCACAGAAGCAGGGCTTGATTCTTGTTCAGCTCAAATGCTGCCTCCGAATACAGTCCTGTTTACATCTCGTGCGCCAATAGGCTACATAGCTATTGCGAAGCAATCTGTTTGCACAAATCAAGGTTTCAAAAGTATAGTTCCCCATGAGTGCGTTGACTCACTATTCCTTTATTATCTATTGAAATTCAATAAGGATCGCATTGAAGCGATGGGAAGCGGAACTACATTTAAAGAAGTCTCGAGAAAAACGATGAGGGAGGTTCAGGTTCGCATTCCTCGTCTGGTCAACGACCAGAAAAAAATATCTTGCATCCTTAACAGCATAGACAGTAAAATTGAAAACAACACAAAGATAAACGATAATTTACAGCAGCAAGCCGCTGCTTTGTTTGCAAATTTCTATGATCAGGCAGAAACAGAAGTCGGCTTTACTGAAATGATTCAAATTCTCGGCGGTGGCACACCTAAAACTGGTGAAAGCTCGTATTGGAATGGCGATATACCGTTTTTTACTCCTAAAGATGTAGGCTTTCCTTACACTCTCACCACTGAAAAGACAATTACCGAGGAAGGTCTGGCTCATTGCAATAGCCGTCTCTATCCTATAAACACTGTTTTTGTTACAGCACGAGGTACAGTAGGCAAAGTCGGTTTGCCGGGTGTCCCTATGGCAATGAATCAGTCGTGTTATGCACTCGTCGGCAAGGATACACACCAGCTCCTTGTTTACTTCTACACTCTTAAAGCGGTTGATAGACTGAAACATAAAGCAAGCGGAGCTGTGTTCGATGCTATTACAACCAGAGATTTTGAGGCGGAGAATATCATGAAACTCTCTGACGATGACACAAAAGCCTTTCTGGATGTAGCCGAGCCGATTTATCAGGCTGTATTAAATAATTCCATCGAGAATTTGCGGCTTTCTGAACTGAGAGATTCCTTGCTACCGAAGCTGATGAACGGTGAGATTGATGTCACCGACATTCGCCTCTAAGCCGCTAAATTATCGTTTCCCCTTCCCAACGCCACGAAAATTTGGTAAAATTATGACAGTAGCCTATCCCCCGAAAGGAGTACAACGCCATGCCGTTTACAGAAGATACCTTTGAACGTGCGGTTCTGGAAATCTTCGAAAACCTGGGCTATACCCATTTCTACGGGCCGGATTTGGCGCGGGATTATGGCAGCCCGCTTCTGGAATCCGTGCTGCGCGAAACCCTCGTCCGCCTGAATCGCGGTCTGCCTACCGAAGCGATTTCGGAGGCCATCGCAAAGCTCCGGGACTTTGGTGGCGGCAGTCTTTTGCAGAAGAACATGGTGTTTATGGAGTACCTGCAAAACGGCGTCCCCGTGCGATATTTTGTCAACGGCGAAGAGCGGAATGTCATCGTCTATCTGATCGACTATCAAAACGTAGATCGGAACTGTTTCTATGCAGTCAACCAGTTTACCTACATTGAAAACGGCAACAACCGCCGTCCCGATATCATCCTGTTTATCAACGGCCTGCCGCTGGTGCTGTGTGAACTAAAAAGCCCCTCCAAGGATGAGGTCAACGCGGAGAACGCATACAACCAGATTCGCAACTACATGCAAGACATCCCCGGCATGTTCATTTACAATGCCATCTGTGTGATCAGCGACCTTACCACCAACAAAGCAGGCACTATCACTTCCGGCCTCGACCGCTTCATGGAGTGGAAAACGAAGGACGGCAGCTATGAAAATACCGCGCTGGCGCAGTTCGATACCTTCTATGAGGGCATGTTCGATCAAGCGCGTCTGCTGGATATCATCAAGAACTTCATCTGTTTTTCCGTAGAGCAGTCAACGTCATCCAAAATACTGGCAGGATACCATCAGTATTTCGCAGTTCGTAAAGCTGTGGAGAAAGCAAGGATCGCTACCAAGACCGATGGCAAAGGTGGCGTGTTTTGGCATACACAGGGTAGCGGTAAATCGTTGTCCATGGTCTTCTACGCTCACTTGCTACAGGAAGCGCTGGATAGCCCGACCATCGTGGTCATGACGGACAGAATCGACCTCGACGATCAGCTTTACTCCCAGTTCTCCAAGTGCGCCGCATTCCTGCGCCAGACGCCTGTGCAGGCAGAGAGCAAAGTGCATCTAAAGAAGTTACTGGAAGGAAGATCTGCAAACGGCATTATCTTTACCACCATGTTCAAGTTCGAGGAACGCGAGAAACCGCTGTCAGATCGCCGCAACATCGTGGTTATGGCGGACGAAGCCCACCGCGGCCAGTACGGAATGGATGAGCGTATTGTCATGAGCCAGAATGAAGATGGAGAAACCGAAGCAAGAATTGCTGTCGGTAACGCCCGTATCATCCGCGATGCCCTTCCTAACGCTACATTCATCGGCTTTACAGGTACGCCGGTATCCTCTAAGGATCGTAATACACGTGAAGTATTCGGCGATTATATTGACATCTACGATATGACTCAGGCTGTTGAAGACGGTGCAACTCGCCCTGTCTATTATGAGAGCCGTGTTATCCATCTGAAGCTGGATGAGAACACGCTGGCTTTAATCGACTCTACGTACGATATTTTGGCGCAGCAAGCAGACGCGGAAACTATCGCCAAGAGCAAAAGAATGATGGGACAGCTGGAAAGCGTTCTCGGCGCAGATTCCACGGTTACATCCTTAGTCGACGATATCGTCCATCACTACGAAACTAACCGGGCCAATTTGCTTACGGGCAAGGCCATGATAGTTGCCTATTCTCGACCGATTGCCATGAAAATTTACCGCCGCTTGATGGAAGTGCGACCCGACTGGAAGGAGAAGGTTGGTGTCGTCATGACTAGCGGTAATAACGACCCAGAGGACTGGAAAGAGATCATCGGCACAAAAGGGCACAAAGAAGAACTGGCGCGTAAGTTCAAAGACAACAATGATCCCATGAAGATAGCAATCGTTGTTGACATGTGGCTTACAGGCTTTGATGTTCCGTCCCTGGCAACCATGTATGTTTACAAGCCCATGCATGGCTATAACCTCATGCAAGCTATCGCCAGAGTCAACCGTGTATTCAAGGACAAGGAAGGCGGTCTGATAGTCGACTATGTTGGTATTGCGGGCGCACTGAAGGCAGCAATGAACGAATATACCGCCCGTGACCGCAGCAAATACGGTGATATGGACATTGCAAAGACAGCATATCCGAAATTCCAAGAAAAGTTGCAGGTCTGTCGCGACCTGTTCCACGGCTTCGACTACAGCGGTTTCATTGGCGGCAGCCCGCTCACAATGGCGAAGCTGATCGCTGATGGCTCAAACTTTGTTCTCGACCCTAAAGCACAGAATCGCAAAGAGCTGTTCCTCAAGGAGGCCCTGCTGACAAAACAGGCCCTCTCTCTGTGTTCCAGTATGACCTCTGAAACGGAGCGCCACGAACAGGCGTACTTTGAAGCAGTACGTTCTACTGTCATTAAGCTCACTTATGACGGCAACGGCGGCAAGCCTATGTCGCTGAAGGAGATCAATGCTCAAATCAATGAACTTCTGAAAGCCAGTGTCCAAAGCGAAGGTGTTATAAGCCTTTTCGATAGCCGCAAGGTCGGTGAAAATTTCTCCCTGTTCGATCCTGCTGTGCTGGAAGAAATCACGCGCATGAAGCAGAAGAACATCGCGATTGAAATCCTGAAAAAGCTGCTTGCTGAACAGGTATCGATCTATAAGCGTACAAATGTCGTTCAGTCCACTAAATTCTCTGAAATGATCACTCGTATCATGAATGCGTATTATAATGGGCATATCAGTAATGACGAGGTCATTAAGGAATTGATGGAGGCCGCCGAGATGATCGCCAAGGCTCATCAGGCCGGTGATGCGCTGGGATTGACGCAGGAAGAGCTGGCTTTCTATGATGCGCTGACAAGGCCACAGGCCATAAAAGATTTCTATGAAAATGAAACGCTTGTAGAAATGACCCGCGAGCTGACGGAAATGCTCCGTAGGAATCGCACTATCGACTGGCAAAAGAAAGAAACCGCCCGTGCCACCATGCGTAAAATGGTCAAGCGGCTTCTGAAGAAGTACAAGTACCCCCCGGAGGAGTATGAGGATGCTATCGACACTGTCATCAGCCAGTGCGAAATGTGGGTAGATAATTAATTTCAGATACATGAAAGGAGCCTGTACTGCATTTGTTGCAGAAACAGGCTCCTAATTATTTCTTTCGAACAGATGTTTTCTTGGCCAGCCAAATACAGGCCCCAACAATAATTATTGCAATAACGCCAAAGCCAGCAAGTGTAGCTGTCCTCTGATTCTCCAAGCAAACCCATCTAAGCCAATCAGCAATTTCATACTGCTGAATGTAGTAAGTCCACAGGCAAAGCAGCAATATCGACAGCAACATCAGGTCAGTCCACCAGATTACGGGGTACTTTTGAAAAATGTTGGCTTCCGGATCATCAGTTGATCGGAAATTCAGTTTTGTCATCTTGCCGACGCAAAACAAAAAGACGAAAATCAGGTTCAGAATACAAAGACCCCATACTGCGCCAACACACATCAACTTTAAAAGTGGGATGCCGTGTACCGAGAAAATGTTATCCAATGAACTGATGCCACCAAAGACGAGAAAAGCCAACGCGGTAAAAATGCTGACCATAGTCAGAAGTTGATTGCTCATATCTTTCGTCATATCCTCTTTATACGTAGATATGAGTTTTTCGAACTTTTCCTTGTACTCCTCATCCGATTGTTTTAACGCATTATACTGCTGCTGCGCCAGATTAACATGATCCCAAATTTTGAGAACCGCCTTTTGGGTATCCTCTAAATGCTGGATCGATTCAGTTTTCTTGGTTTGATTTCTACGAGTTTGCAACGCAACAGACTCAGTGTAGGCAACAAGTTTTTCTACATTTGTAATTACAGTACCCATAATGCGCATGGCGTCATCATAACTGTTTTCGTCATAGCAGCTGTAAATCTCATTGCTTATGGGAGCATACAGAATTCTACCGTGTTTGCTTATGTAATCTTTCAGACAGTCGAATGCACCCTTTTCATCAAAACTTGAGCAGTCTTCCTGCAACAACCGAAAGAAGGATACAACCGCAGTAACTTTCTCCTGTGTCGTATCCTTCGCACCGGTATTATCGAGACTATTCGTCGTTTTCAAAATATTCGTCTTTGGTTTGTTCACTTAGTTCGCCTCCGTGAAAAAGGCTCTGATGCTATCTGGCGTGATTTCATTATTCACCCCCGGCCTATGGTATGCGTCTCTCCACGGAGATTGATGGTGCGTAATCTCCACCAGCTGAGATGCAGAATACTCGCAGCATTCATCAACAATTCCGTTAATTCTGTTCATATCAACGCTTCTGATAGGACGAAGTCCATTAGCAGTTTCTGCCGGAATATTTGCGCTACCATAAATCCTATATGCACGATATACTACAGGAACTACGGGGCCAAAATCCCACGCCTCAATCGTCTCCGGGAAACAACAAACACCAAGATCAACGAGAAACTCTGCTTGCACAAAATACAGAATCTTCTGAAGCTTAAGATTACTGATCGACTTGCCGCGCTCTGCACAGCGGCGGATAATATACTTAGCTACTAACAATGCACTATACACCACATCCGCCCCCTTCCAATCAATCCTTATATTATATTTTTACATTATTAAATTTGCAATCTCATTTGGAAATTTAACAAAAATATGCTGGCAGCAGGTTATGCAATCTGAAAAACCACATCCAGAACCGCAGCCCTTATAACCTCATTCGCATTATAGCTGATATTCAGCCAGTCATTCATAGCTGCCGCCGGAATAATCACAGGCATCCTATCATGGATGAAAGCGATGTTCTCAGCGGGAGATCGGGTGAGGATCGTGAACACGGGATCGGTACCATGCTCAATCCTATACAAGCCCGCCATATAGATCATGTCACTGCCACTCTGCCGAATTGCGTACTTTACCATTTTGCCACTCTGCTCGGCCCATTCAAAATAATGGGTGGCCGGGATCAAGCAGCGGCGCTGTGCCATTCCATCTTTGAACATGGGCTTGCTGGCGGCAGTTTCGCTCCGGGCGTTGATGATCGGTCTGCGGTCATCGCCCATCGAATACCCCCAGCGCATTGCGAATGCTGATTGTCTTTGCGAACGGTTGTTAGCGATCACAGGCACGAGATCGGTCGGAAATATCTCGCCAGTCTTCACAGGGCCAACTTTGCTCCGGCGATTGACCTCGTCAATGATTGCCAGCAGTTCTAATGTGCTATCCTCGGATTCAATATAATATCTACCACACATCCTGTACCACCGCCTCTTAGCCTACCATCCTGCAATCGAGCTGTATACGCAGCCCGGACTTACTGCTACACGCCCACAAGGAGCAGGGTAACGCTTCCACCTCCATTAAATGAGCAGCTTTGGCATAATCGGCAAACTCATACTCCAACAGTTCACCGATATCCTGAACCATTACAATGTAGTAGTCCGCATCCATGCTCATTTCTCCTTCTTGTTCCTTGAAATTCCAATATCCTCGTTATCCCAGAACCCACGAGTTATCATGTTGTTACCATGCTTTTGTCGAAGGTGATCAACCGCTGCTTCCAACCGTTCCTGTCGTTCTCTGCGGATTTGTGGGTTATCGCTGCCAAGGCCCATATCAAAGAGACTTAATTGTTCAGAGGTTTGATCCGCTGGAACCAAATGAGTCATACCGACCGTCAGCGCCCGCACTGGAGCAGATAGTCCGATATTCCAGTTATTCTTCAGCAACTTGAATGCTTCGTCCAGAATTTCTTTTTGCAGATAAGTGTAGTGTTTGAGTGTTGTTTGACGGGAGTAAGACTTAAGCGCCGGAGTTTTGATTTGTACCTGTACAACAGACCCTTTCAAATTCTTTCTGCGAAGTTCTGTAGCTACATCATCTGCCAGTACTGATAAACCACTCCGTATTTCTTGCACGGTTACAAGGTCTCGCCGAAATGTCATTCCCCGGCTTACAGACTTAATTTCATCCTCTTCACCCCATTGCCGTACACGCCCTTGATCAAGACCATTTGCATATATCCATAACTGTTCTCCACCTTTACCGAGGAGATTGCGCAAATATTCGCGTTCCCTCTGAGCCAGATCACCAATGGTGAAAATCATCTTCTTATGGAGAATTTCTACGGTCGCACGTCCCGCAAACAACAAGTCAGATACTGGCAACGGCCACAAAAGCTCCTGGAAATTATCCTTGGTGATCAAAGTGGTCGCATCTGGTTTCTTATAATCACTACCCATTTTTGCAAACGCTTTGTTGTAGGATACGCCCACCGATATCGTTATACCTATGTCCTCGCGCACACGCTTGCGAAGCAAGTCGGCCAGCTCCACAGGTGTCAACCCATAGTATTTTGGCACGCCTGTCATATCAAGATAGGATTCATCAATTGATGCAGGTTCCAGATATTCCGTGTATTCATGATAAATTGCATTCACACGCTCCGACACCTCTTCATAAAAGCTATGTCGAGGAGGAACAAATACAATTCCGGGACATTTTCGCTTTGCCTGCCAGACAGTGTCAGTTGTTTTCACGCCTGCTTTTTTAGCCAGTTCATTCTTTGCCACCACAATACCTGTCCTGTATTCGGGGTCGCCTGCTACAGCCATAGGAACACTTTTAAGTTCAGGGCGCTCCAGACACTCACAAGAGGCATAAAAGTTGTTGCAGTCGCAGTGGAATATCAGACGATCTGCACCCATGCTGACCCTCCTTTTAAGAATCAGGGATTGCAACGCTTGCAGGGATCATACCCCGCGTTGATCGCTTCATCCCGAGAATAGAATTCCACCTTATTGCTTTCTTTCATCTGATCCACAGAAGAGCAGCTGGCGTAATGGAATTTATAGCTATTCGCATTCCCAATGTAAGGAGCTCCCGCGCCTGATACGCTATCCCCGTCACCCGGGCGACTAACGAAGCCAGACATCCTATCACTACCCGAACTACTCTTCTCCGTCTGGAATGTGATATCCTGTCCGTCGCTCCTGCAAATGATCGTTCCCTGCAGATCAGTGCGATAAATCTCCGCGCCAACATCCGAAAGGCGGCTAAGCGTCTCTTCGGTTGGGTGTCCATAGGAATTCCCTTCCCCTACGCTGATAACTGCGTATCGCGGCATGACCTCACGTAGGAACACATAGCTTGACGACGTATCGCTGCCGTGGTGCCCAACCTTAAGTACATCTGCTGACAGATCGGCTCCGGCATCAATCATATCGTGTTCCGAATCCCATTCGGCATCACCCGTAAAGAGGAAGGAGGTGTCGCCATATTCGATGCGAACGACGATAGACTGGTCGTTCACGTTGTCATAGTCATATACCGGCGCTAAAAACTCAACCTCAGCATCGCCAACGTCAAACGTGTCTCCCACATCAGGAACGGTCAAGGCCGCGCCGCGATCTTCGGCATACCTGCGAAAATCCCGAAACGCATCGCTATCATAGTCCGTAACCGAGGAATAAACCGTTCCCACTGAACAGGCATTCAATGCTGCGGAAAGACCGCCAATATGATCCTCGTGCGCATGAGTGCCGATCATATAGTCTATGCGTTCAAGGCCCAGCGTGTTCGTGAGGTAAGAATAGACAAACGAGCTGTCTGCAACATTGCCGCCATCAATCATCAACACCTCATCGTCGCACACGATGACGGCAGCGTCCGCTTGCCCTACGTCGAGGAAGTACACCGTTAATCCCGAGTCCTCCGCGATTGCCGGGCAGACAAACGGCGAAAGGCTCATGACCAGCAGAGCAAGAAAAGCAATGAATCTCTTCAGATGACTAGACATGTTCTTATCTCCTCTCCAATTCTACACTATTTCCTTCGAAGGTTGGCGTATTCATTTCGCGTCAAGAACCGACCGTCCAGATCCATCAGGTGCCTCAATATAATGCGGCGATGGGGAAAGAAGAATTGAACGGATGCGATAAAATCCGGGAATCGGTTCCCATCGGCGAAGGGATAGTCTGACACGTAGAAAACATAAATTCCCTCATGCGACTTCTTTACGCGGATGATCTGCATCGTATAGCCGGCTTCATCCGCATACGATTGAAACAGCTCCCGCAATTCTTCCAGTTCTTCCGCTTCTGCCGCCTCCTGCTGCTTGCGAAGGCGCTTATCCTGTTTCTGCTGCAATCGCGCCTGCTGTTTTTTCTTTTGCTCCTGCCAATATCCGGCATCCTCATACTTCACGAAATGACGGCACTGCTTTCTCAGGCAATCATGCTCCTCCATGAGTTTTCGTGTTAGTTTTCCGGGATGCAGCATATTACGGCAATAGCCTACAATGCGCTTATTGGCGACAGGGATCACCTTGTTTCCCAGCACCTTCACCTTGATAACATCAGCAGGGGCTGCCGAATCCCTTCTTCCCGTGTTTCCGTCCACCTGAATTCCCCCTACGTAATGTACTCCATTCCTCCATCAGAACAATTGGCTGACATCCAGTTTTATCGCTGCTTTCTGCTTGCGTTTAGTCGGCGTAGAGATTCTTTTGGGAGAACGAACATTTGCCGTAGCTTCCCTATCTGCTGTTCCCTGCTGTGTCTGCCGCTCCTCCTCCATTTTTTTGAGCATCGCCTCTTCTCTCTCATTTGGACGCATCTCAGGTGTGAGCACGCATAGAAACTGGCCGACAATTTCATACTTGACATCATCAGGCAAATGAACTTGTTCCAAGTCGGGCCTGAACGAACGCAATCCAGTAGGATAATACTGCCGAATATAGGGATTGCCGTCGATCATGAAAATACCAATCGCGCCCGGCTCCAGTGAATCTGTGTATTTGACCAGTACCTCATCACCATCCCTGATGATCGGCGACATGCCATTGCCAGTGACCGGAAAAACAGCATCAGCCTGATCAAGGGTGGCCCCTTTCCTTATGTACACATACTGCATCTGCGGCACCTCCATCATCCTGCAGCCTTCCCTTCTACAAACCAGCGTCCAATATTGTTCCCAGCAACCGACGCATTCCTTTCAAAAAACAGATACGTATCGCATCCATTTACCCTGATCGTGTATCGGTCACCCTGCCCGCCGCAACGCATGGATGCGGCCTGTTTGATATCAAGTACCCTGTCGATCTCATAAGTCAGCTCGTCATCCCACTTGATGGCGCGGGGCAACATCCTGCCAGACTCATCAAAGGCAACGGTAACCTCCACATACTTTTTAAACCTTCTCTTCTCGGCCATGGCAACCCCTCCCCTTACAGCTCGCCGACCTCATCATTAATGCTTCCCAGAAACTTCCTGGGCGGCTCATACGGAACGCGGAGATCGTATCCATTCTTGTTCATCTCGTTCAGCTTCACCAGCAAAATGTTCACGTTGAGGTTCAATTCTCTGGCGATATAGACTACGTCGTACCCTTCGTGCGCCATCTCCAGCACCTCTTGCTCGTCAATCAGCAGATTGGCGGCAAACACATTCGCATCGTACTCCGTCGCGTCCTTAATATCGAAAATCTCAAACTCCATCATCCCTCCGGGCACATTCCCCAAATGCCGGTGAAGCAGGGCGTGACCCAATTCATGGGCACAGACAAGTCTCTGCATGTATTCCGACATACCACCGTTGATAAAGATGAAGCTGTTGTTCCCAATAACGATAAAAGCGCCCTTTTGCCGGGTGAAATCTGACCGAATGATAACTGTGATCCCCAATGCCTCTGCAATCACAAAAGGATCGCGGGTCAGGAAGCGCCGGTATAGGCGCTTCGGCAACGAAAAAGCGCGTTTGTCCATCTGTCTCACTTCCTTCGCAGGGACAAGAGCTATTCGCTCTGCGGTTCATCTTTCACAAGATAGCGCTTGTTCGTGTGCCGCTTATTCTTCTGCTTGGCAATCCAGTACGCATCCTGAATGGCTTTCATCATTGCGTCCATATCGTCCTCTTCCAGTTCACCGCCAGCGTATAGACCGGTGATTTCCTGTACGAGACGCAGTGCCTGCTTTGCTCCGCGATTGCCATAGGTCTCGGCTGCCTTTATCACAAATTCTGCGTTATCGTCAAGCAGAACCGATACGTCAATCCCTAGCACATTGGCGATGCGAGGATAGACATCGCGGGATTTCGGCAGCTTACCATCATTTTCCCAATAAACAACCATGCGCTTGGACATTCCAATCGCCGCAGCCAACTGCTCCTGCGACATGTTCTTTGCCTCGCGCGCCGCACGGACTTTCTCTCCGAACGTCATTTCATTTCCTCCTTGTTTTGCTCATCTTGCACTTGACATAGCAAGATATCCGGGATATAATTGCATCATAGCTTGCGTCTTGCACTTAGTATAGTGCAATTTACTCCATTTGTCAAGGGGGTTTTGCTTGTGAATGAAAGATTTATTCTACACAGCGACGCAAACAGCTTCTATGCTTCCGTGGAGATGCTTCTAAACCCCGATTTGCGCGGCAAGCCGGTTGCCGTGTGCGGGTCAACGGAAGAGCGCCACGGCATCGTCCTCGCAAAGAGTGAACTCGCAAAGAAGGCTGGAGTGAAAACTGGACAGGCCAATTGGGAAGCCCGGCAAGCCTGCCCGAATTTGGTTGTCGTACCACCACAATACGATCAGTATTGCAAATTTTCCAAACTGCTGCGCAACATCTACCTCCGCTATACCGATCTCGTTGAACCGTATGGCATGGATGAGTGCTGGCTGGACGTAACACATAGCAGGAACCTCCATGGCGACGGCGTAAAAATCGCCGAAGAGATCAGGTCAACCGTTAAGAGAGAACTTGGGCTCACGGTATCCATTGGCGTATCCTTCAACAAGATATTCGCCAAGTTGGGCAGCGACATGAAAAAGCCTGACGCAGTCACTGTGCTCCCCAAGGACGACTGGCAGAGCCGTATCTGGCCGCTTCCTGTATCTGAGCTGCTATACGTAGGCCGCGCCACTGCAAGAAAACTGATCAGCCGCAATGTCCTGACCATCGGCGACCTTGCCAAAACCGATCCGGAGCTGCTTCAGGGCTGGTTTGGGAAAAATGGCATTATGCTCTGGTGCTTTGCAAACGGAAAGGATATGTCGCGCGTGATGCCTGATGGCTACGAAGCGCCCATTCAATCTGTGGGGCATGGGATCACCTGCTCCTGCGACCTTCAGAGCAACGACGAAGTGTGGAAAGTCATGCTGGAACTTTCACAGGACATCGGCCACCGGCTGCGCTCCTATAATCTTGCCGCAAAGGGTGTGCGCCTCGCCGTCAGAGGCAACGATCTCTATGGCCAGCAATACCAAACACAAATGCTCTATCCCAGCCAAAGTCCGTTGGAAATCGCGCAGGCCGCGCGGTTGCTGTTCGCCAAACGCTATGGCTGGGGAACGCCTGTCCGCGCTGTGTGTGTTACGGGCATCAATCTGATCTCCAACAACTATCCCGTTCAGATCGACGTATTCGGCGACGAGGTTAAACGCCTGCGCCGCCAGAAGCTGGAAGACTGCATCGACGAAATTCGCGGGCGTTTTGGCAAGCGGGCCATTGTCGCCGCAGCGCTCATGGGCGACCTGCACATGCCGCAAGATGGCCGCCACGAAGTGACCATGCCCGGCATGATGTATACCTGATAAAAAGCAGATGGAGGTACGAGATGATTGAACACAAGATTTTATGTCCGTTTTGCTATAAAGGGGAAGTCTATGCTGAAGGGGCAGGCAATGTCTCTATAACCCTGATGTGCCCCAAATGTACACGTTGTTTTAGAGTGCGACTGAATGATTTTTCTACGGAACTTGTCGTACCCCGCAGAAAGATCAACAGAGATATTACCGGAACCTACCGACCGCGCTAATGAATCATAAATCTCGTCATAGACATTGCTGACTGCCGCCGGGGCCGCAAGCCACCATTAGGGACGGAGCAATGCCGGATACAGTACCGTCTGTGTCCAGCATGGCTCCGTCCTTTTTGTTTCCCGGTTATCGCTCCATACGGGAAGCGCCTCCGCTATGATGCCATTCAAGAAAATATTCTAAACCGGACAAAAGGTGTCCGCTTTAAGCTGTAATCTTCAATCACACCGAACGCGGAGAGGAGGTGAGCAAGCGTGAGTCCCAATGAGCGCCGCAACAATATTTACGCAGAGCTGCGCGCCCAGCGCCATCTGACCATCAACTATCTGGCAGAAAAATACTCGGTCAACGAAAAGACCATCCGGCGAGATATTGATGAGCTCACGCTTACTTACCCCATTGAAACGGTTCGTGGCCGCTACGGCGGCGGGATAAAGCTGGCGGATTGGTACCACCCCATGCAATCCACGCTTTCGCCCCGGCAAATCGCCCTTCTTAAGAAACTGGCCCCTTCTCTGGAGGGCGACGATCTCGTGGTCATGAACAGCATCCTCTCGCAATTTACGCGGTGAGAAAGGAAAAGAAGAGATGAGCAGGACGAAACTTATTCTCGATGTCATCGACGACATGCATCGTCTGGCCGACAGTCTCCAGTGCGTCGCCGACAGCCTGGCTGGAAGCACACTCCCCACTGAGCAGCCGGATCAGCCGCCAACACCTCAACTGGAGGATTCCATGATTCCACCCATCACCATCGATCAGGTACGGGCCGTGCTGGTCGAAAAGAACAGTCAGGGCAAGACCAGAGAAGTCAAGGCCCTTCTGTACAAGTACGACGCCGGAAAGCTGTCCAACGTAAAACCGGAAGACTACCCAGCTCTCATGGAGGAGGCGAAGAGACTGTAATGCCCGCTGAACACGCTCGATTTTCCCCTTCGGCGGCCAATCGCCGCATCCACTGCCCGCCGTCCCTCCTGCTCGAAGAACAGTTTGAGGAAGGCGAATCCGTCTACGCAGCGGAAGGCACTGCCGGTCATGCGCTGGCCGAACACCTGATCCGCAAGTACCTCAAGAAGCGCACCACGCGACCGACATCGGATTTCTATACGGATGAACTTGTAGATGCCGTAGACGAATATGTCTCCTTTGTCATCTCCGAGATCGAGGACGCACGCCGCTGCTGTGCCTCGCCCATCCTGCTGGTAGAGCAGCGCGTAGACGTCTCTGAATATGTGGAGGGCTGCTTTGGCACCGCCGACATGGTCATCATCACGGACAAGATTGCGCACATCATCGACCTGAAGCTGGGCAAGGGCGTCGAGGTACACGCCGAAGAAAACCCGCAGCTCATGATCTATGGTCTCGGCGTCCTGCATATGGCCGAAGCGCTCTACGACATCGAAACCGTGCGCCTGACCATCTTCCAGCCGCGCCTGAACAATTCCTCCACGTGGGATGTTTCACCGGAGTACCTGAAACGCTGGGGCGAGGAAGTTCTGCGGCCAGCAGGGGCACAGGCGTTGATCGGCGCGGGCAAGTTCGCCGCTGGGACGTGGTGCCGCTTCTGTAAGGCGCGCAATCAATGCCGGGCACGCGCCGAACACTTCCTCGAGATGGCAAAGCTGGACTTCCGGCAGCCCGCGCTGCTCACCGATGAGGAAGTTTCCGAGGTCATTGCCCGCGCGGACGAGCTGTCGAAATGGGCGGCGGACGTATACGCCTACGCGCAGGATCAGGCCATCGCCCACGGCAAGCGCTGGCCCGGCTACAAGGTGGTCGAAGGGCGAAGCGCCCGGAGATACACATCTGAGGAGGATGTCGCCCAAGCCGCCGCAGCTGCCGGGTACACGGACATCTACAAAAAATCCCTGCTGGGGATCACCGAGATGGAGCGGCTCATGGGCAGGGAGCAGTTCAACAGCATTCTCGGCAGGCTGGTGTACAAGCCCCAAGGCAAGCTCACCCTCGTTCCCGATTCCGACCGGCGCGAAGCCGTTTCCTTTGACACAGCACAAGACGATTTTCAGGAGGTTTGAACCATGAGCATGAATCCCAACAAAGTCATCATTCCCTGCCGCTTTTCCTACTTGCACTGCTGGGAGCCGGACAGCGTCAACGGCGGCGATCCCAAGTACAGCGTATCGGCCATTATCCCCAAGGGCGATACAAAGACCATCGAGAAGATCAGGGCGGCTGTCGAGAACGCCAAGAAGGAATCCCTCTCCAAGTGGGGTGGCAAGATTCCCCCGAACCTCAAGCTCCCTCTGCGCGACGGCGACATCGAGCGCCCGGACGACGAAGCCTACGCTGGCAGCTACTTTCTCAACGCCAACAGCCGCCAGGCCCCGCAGGTGGTGGACAGAAAAGTACAACCCATCCTCGATCAGAGCGAAGTGTACTCCGGCTGT
The DNA here is from genome assembly GCA_018713365.1 of Candidatus Pullichristensenella excrementipullorum. GTDB lineage: Bacteria > Bacillota > Clostridia > Christensenellales > Aristaeellaceae > Pullichristensenella > Pullichristensenella excrementipullorum. Next base: position 13,550 of record DVOU01000068.1, on the reverse strand, counting down.
TACGGGCAGATCTCGGTGACCTTCTACGGCTTCAACACCAATGGCAACCGGGGCATCGCGGCGGGGCTGGGCAACATCCAGAAGCTCCGCGACGGCGAGCCGCTGGGCGGCAGGGTCAACGCTGAAGAGGAGTTTGAGACCTACGACGACGATGATTTTCTCTCCTGACCGGCACAGGGGCGGCGGTGAAACGCTGCCGCCCTACCACAAAATCATGAAAGGGGGCGCTAGCAGTGTCCATCCTCGGCATCGACATCGAGACGTATAGCGAAGTCGACCTCCTCAAATGCGGGGTGTACGCCTATGCAGAGCATCCCAGCTTTGAAATTCTACTGTTCGCCTATGCTTTCGATGATGAGGAAACGCATGTTGTAGACCTCAAGTGCGGCGAGCGGCTCCCGCCCCGCGTGCTGGACGCGCTCACCGATCCGACCATTACCAAGGCGGCCTTTAACGCGGCGTTTGAGCGTACCTGCATCAGCCGCTATCTCGGGCAATTTCTGGACGCAGCGCAGTGGCAATGTACCGCTGTGCAGTCGGCCATGCTGGCGTTGCCGCTGTCGCTGGAGGGCGTGGGCGAGGTGCTGGGTATCGAGCGCAAAAAGCTCAAAGAGGGCGGCGACCTCGTGCGCTATTTCTCCCTGCCCCGCAAGCCCACGAAGGCCAACGGCCAGCGCACGCGCAACCTTCCGGAGCACGCCCCGGAGAAGTGGCAGCGGTTCAAGGAATACTGCGTCCGCGACGTGGATGCCGAGCGGGAAATCCGGTCAAAACTGCGCAACTACCCCATTCCTACAAAGGAACAGGAACTGTACCGTCTGGATCAGGAGATCAACGACCGGGGCATCAGGGTCGATCCTGTGCTGGTGGCGCGCGCCATCGAGTGCGACGGACAGTACCGGGCAAAGACCACGAAGCGCGCCTACGAACTGACCGGTCTTGCCAACCCCAACAGCCCCGCGCAGCTCAAGGAATGGCTGGAGGAACAGGGCACGGAGGTCGATACGCTCGACAAAAAGGCGGTGCGCGCCCTCCTTCCCGACGCGGAGGGCGATGTGCTGGAGGTGCTGAAGCTGCGCCTGCTCATGGCGAAAACGAGCGTGAAGAAATACGAGGCCATCCGCCGCTCAGTGTGCGCAGACGGGCGCGTCCACGGGCTGCTGCAATTCTACGGAGCCAACCGCACCGGAAGGTGGTGCCTGACCGGGGATCATGAAGTGCTGACTGACCGGGGATGGCAAAGGCTGGACGCCTGGAAAGGTGGCCGCATTGCCTGCTGGCATCCCTCTGGAGAAACGGTGTCCTTCCAAGCGTCGAAATCGCTCGCTTTCCCTTACTGCGGAGACATGTATGCGTATACCGACAAGCGGATCGCGCAGATCAGCACGCCCGACCATCGAATGTACTGCAAAAAGCGCTATGAGGGTGAATGGTGCATTGATACGGTCGAACACATGGCCCAGCGCCGCCCCTGCATCCCCTTTACCGGTTACCGAAAAGGCGGCGGCAGCATGGATCAGGCGAATCTCCGCGTACTCGTCATGGTACAGGCAGACGGGCATTATACCACCGATGGCGATCTTCGCCTGGCTTTTTCCAAGCAGCGAAAGATCGACCGCTGCAAATCCCTGCTGCGCGCTGCCGCGATCCAGCACTGCGTGCACACATACCCGGATCGCGTTGTGTTCACGATCTATTCGCGCCACCTTCCCATGTGGCTGCGGATGTTTCAGGAGAAGACCTTCGGCCCGTGGCTTCTGGAGGAGAGCGCAGATGTCTTTTTCGAAGAATTGGCCTGTTGGGACGGGTACCGCAGCGGCCCCAACAGCGTCCAGTACACCACCTGCAACCGTCAGAACGCAGATATGGTTCAGGCGCTTGCGCACATCACGGGACGATGCGCGCAGATAAAAGTCAGGCATCGCGAGCAGGATCATCCCCATTGGAAGGACGCCTATGTCGTCGATATCTGGTTGAAGCCGGTCAACTGCCATGAAATCCGTCAGAAGCCGGTAGTTGAACGCTTCGCAGGAACTGTCTACTGTGCAGAAACGCCCACGGGGTTCTTTCTGGTTCGGAGGAACGGCAGGGTGTGGATCACCGGAAACTCTGGCAGGCTGGTACAGGTGCAAAATCTTCCTCAGAACCACCTTCCCGATCTGGCCCTTGCCCGTGACCTCGTCAAAACAGGCCGTTATGAAGAACTCGATATGCTCTATGAGTCCACGCCCGGCGTGCTCTCCGAACTGATCCGCACGGCCTTCGTGCCCCGGCCCGGCTGCCGGTTCATCGTCGCGGACTTCAGCGCCATCGAAGCGCGCGTCATCGCGTGGCTGTCCGGGGAACAGTGGCGGCTGGAGGTATTCCGGCAGGGCGGGGACATTTACTGCGCCAGCGCCTCACAAATGTTCCATGTGCCCGTTGAGAAGCACGGTCAGAACGCTCACCTGCGGCAAAAGGGGAAGATCGCCGAACTGGCGCTCGGCTACGGCGGCGCAGTCGGCGCGCTGACGGCCATGGGTGCGCTGGAGATGGGGATACAGGAAGAGGAACTGCCGTCGCTGGTGCGCCAGTGGCGCGAGGCCAATCCGCACATCATCCGCCTCTGGTCGCAGGTGGAGAACGCCGCCATGACCGCCGTTCGGGAGCGGACGGAAGTCGCACTCGGAAGGCTTATCTTCCAGTACCGATCTGGGATGCTGTTTATCGCGCTGCCCTCAGGCAGAAAGCTCTGCTACGTCAAGCCCCGCATCCAGACGAACCGCTTCGGCGGCGACGGCCTGACCTATGAGGGCGTCGGGGAGAGCAAAAAGTGGACGCGCATCGAGACCTTCGGTGGCAAACTCACAGAAAACATCGTGCAGGCGACCGCTCGCGACCTGCTGGCCGAGGCCATGCTGCGCCTGCGCGGCGCGGGTTTCGAGATCGTCATGCACGTCCATGACGAAGCCGTGCTGGAAGTGTCCGTCGAAGAATCGAGCGTTGACGAAGTGTGCGTGCTCATGGCAGAGGCCCCGGCGTGGGCGGACGGACTGCCGCTGCGCGCGGACGGCTATGAATGCGAATTCTACAAAAAGGATTGAGGAGAAGAACCATGAAGATCAGCAAATTCAACCACGAGGGCTATCACGACCCCACGCCGTATCTGGCGTTTCTGAACATCCCTGACCCGGTGAAGGAAGCAAAGAAAGAAAAAGAGCGCCGCGATCGGCTTGCCCGCTACCGTCCCCTCGTGTACATCTGTTCGCCCTACGCGGGCGACGTCAAGGCCAATGTCATGAACGCCCGGCGCTACTGCCGTTTCGCGGTGCAGAAGGACTGCATCCCCATCGCTTCACACCTGTTCTTCCCCCAATTCATGGACGATAATGACGCAAAGCAGCGCGACCTCGGCCTGTACATGGCCACGGTGCTGCTCACGAAGTGCTCCGAGGTGTGGGTGTTCGGCAGGCGGATCAGCAGCGGCATGGCGGCGGAGATCTACAAGGCTGAGACGCGCGGGATGCCCATCCGTTACTTTACCGAGGAAATGGAGGAGGTAAAGTCCAATGCGTGAACTCAAGATCGCCTACGGCGGCAGCCGTGCGGCGAAGATCTGGTCGAATAAGCTCATTACCTTTGACGCTCTGTGCGAGCGGCTCCAGCACACCGTCCGCACGCCGGAGACCGCCGAGGAATATCCCCGCCTGCCCCGAGAGGAGCGCGACCGCATCAAGGACAAGGGCGGCTTTGTCGGTGGCTGGCTGAAAAACGGCAGGCGCAAAGCCGCGTCGGTCGAGTGCCGCTCCATGCTCACCCACGACGTGGACAAGCCCGACGCCGGATTCCTCGACCGCTACCGCATGCTCAACGGCTATGCCTCCGTGGTCTACTCTACCCACAGCCACACGCCGGACTCGCCCCGCTACCGCATCATCACCCCGCTTCAGCGCGACGTCTCTCCGGAAGAATACTTCGCCATCACCCGCTACCTCGCCGCCGACTATGGCATTGACTGCATCGACCGCTGTTCCTACAGCGCCCATCAGCTCATGTACTGGCCCACCACGCCCAGCAACGGCGAGTATGTATTCGAGCGCTTCGACGGCGGCTGGCTCGACCCGGACGCCTTCCTCGCCCAGCATCCCAACTGGCGCGATGTCTCGCAGTTGCCCACCTCTTCCCGCGAAAGCACGCTCATCGACCGCGAGCGCAAGCGGCAGAAAGACCCGCTGGAAAAGGGCGGCGTCATCGGGGCGTTCAACAACGCGCACTTCCCCCTGCAGGACTTCCTCGACGAGCATCTCTCCGACGTCTACGAGCCGTCCTCCGCGCCCAACCGCTACAAATACCGCCCCGCCGACAGCATGGCGGGCGCGATCCTCTACGACGACCGGTACCTGTATTCCAATCACGCCAGCGACCCGGCCTACGGCCAGCTGCTCAGCGCCTTCGATCTGCTGCGCATCCACCGGTTCGGGGACATGGGCGAGAAGGAATCCCTGAACGCGGCACTGGACTGCGCCCGCGAAGACGAGCCGACGCGCGCGTGGCTGGCAAAAGAGCGAATCGAAAGGGCGCAGGAAGAATTCGGCGAAGGCGACGGATGGCTGGAACGGCTGGAGGTCGACCGGGCGGGCAAGGTCAGGAACACGCTGCGCAACATCACCCTCATCGTCGAGAACGATCCGGCACTGAAGGGCGTGGTGTTCAATCAGCTGGCGGACGGCATGGAAATCCGGGGCGAAGTGCCGTGGAAGCACCCGGCGCGGTTCTGGCGCGACGCCGATGACGCCCAGCTCATCAACTATGTGGATGCCCGCTACGGCAGCTTTTCGGCGCGCAACTACGAGCTGGCCGTGACCAAGGTGGCCGACGACCGCTCCTATCACCCGATCCGGGAGTATTTCGCCAGCCTGCCGGAATGGGACGGCGAAGTACGCGTGGAAAGCCTGCTCATCGACTATCTCGGCGCGGCGGACACGCCGTATGTGCGGGCGGTGACCCGCAAGACGCTCTGCGCGGCGGTGGCGCGCGTGCTGCGCCCCGGCGTCAAGTTTGACAACATCCTCGTGCTCAATGGCGCGCAGGGCATCGGCAAGAGCACACTCATCGCCAAGCTGGGCGGGGACTGGTATTCGGACAGCCTGTCCATCTCAGACATGAACGACAAGACCGCCGCCGAGAAGCTGCAGGGCTACTGGATACTGGAGATCGGCGAGCTGGCGGGCATGCGCAAGGCCGACCTCGACAAGGTGAAAGCATTCATCTCCCGGCAGGACGACAAGTACCGCGCCAGCTTTGGCCGCCGCGTGACGCCGCATCCACGGCAGTGCGTGTTCTTCGGCACGACGAATTCCGAGCGCGGCTATCTTCGGGACATCACCGGCAACCGGCGCTTCTGGACGGTAAAGACGCCGGGCGGGAGCAGGCTGCACCCGTGGGACTTGACGGATATGGCGGTGCGGCAGATCTGGGCGGAGGCGCTTTTCTACGTCAAGGCCGGGGAGCGGCTCTACCTCGACGCCGATCTGGAGCAGGAGGCGCAGGGCGAGCAGCGCGAGGCCATGGAGCAGGACGACCGCGAAGGTCTCGTGAGGGCCTATCTTGACCGACTGCTTCCGGACAACTGGGAAAAGATGGACGTCTACCGCCGTCAGGACTACATCCGCGACCCGGGCGATCCGACGCATCCGGAGGGCAGGCATCTGCGCACAGCTGTGAGCAACATGGAGATCTGGTGCGAGTGCTTCGGCAAGCGCAAGGAGGAACTGCACCCTGCCGACAGCTACGCCATTGCCGCCATCATGGAGCGCATCGAGGGCTGGGAGCGGTCGGGAAAATTCTCCAGCACCTGCACTCCATATGGCAAACAACGTCTCTACGTGAGGAGGGGAACGCATTGATTCTGTTCTATTGCCGTTCAACGACCTGTGTTTGCTCCAAGGCTCTGTGCCATAGGGAGATTGCCTGCATCTGGAACAATGGAACAACTCAACTATATATGATGGAATATGTATTAATTAGAAAAAGTCGTGCCCGCGTATGTACGCATATACGCGCGTATAAGGAAATTTCGTACCTGTTGTTCACCGAAAGCCCAAAAAGGCCTGCAAATAGGGGATATTCCCGAGAACAGGGCTCAGAACGCAGCGCGAACAGAACGGGCTGGCAACGAGAGGCGGATCACAGGTATGCTCGAGCGCACGATTGAACAGCGACTGGTGGAGGCCGTTCGGAAAGCGGGCGGCCTCTGCCCGAAATTTGTATCCCCCGGCTGGGACGGCGTGCCCGACCGCATCGTGCTTCTCACTGGCGGCAAAATGGGTTTCGTAGAGCTGAAAGCTCCGGGCCGGAAGCTGCGTCCTTTGCAGCGGCGGCGCAGGGAACAGCTCGAGCGTCTGGGATTCAGAGTTTTCGCCGTCGACGGTGTAGAGCAGATTGGAGGCGTGCTGCATGAAATACTGTCCGCATGATTATCAGCGGTTTGCGACGGATTTTGTTCTGGAGCATCCCTGCTGTGGGCTGATCCTCGACATGGGCCTCGGCAAGAGCGTCATCACGCTGACGGCGCTGTGGAAATTGCTCATGGACAGCTTTGACGCCCGGCGCGTGCTGGTCATTGCGCCCAAGCGCGTGGCGGAGGACACATGGCCCCGCGAGATTCAGAAGTGGGATCATCTCAAGGGGCTGACGTACTCGCTGGTGCTGGGCACGGAAAAACAGCGTCGTGAAGCGCTCCAACGGCGCGCCATGCTGTACATCATCAACCGGGAGAATGTCGCATGGCTGGTAGAGAACCACCGCTGGGATTTTGATACGCTCGTCATCGATGAACTGTCCTCGTTCAAAAGCAGCAAGGCACAGAGGTTCCGGGCGCTTAAGAAGGTACGCCCCCTGTGCAGGCGGGTCATTGGCCTTACGGGAACGCCCGCGCCGAATACACTCATCGACCTGTGGCCGCAGATCTATCTGCTCGATATGGGCAAGCGCCTCGGGCGGTTTGTCACCCAATACCGGGAGCGGTTTTTCACCCCGGACAAGCGCAGCCGGGAGATCGTGTACAGCTACCGGCTGCGCGAGGGCGCAGAGCAGCAGATTTACAACCTGATCGGCGACATCTGCATCTCCATGCGTGCAGCCGATCACCTGAAGATGCCGCAGCTGATCTTCAACCGTGTGGAGGTGCAGCTCAACGCCAAAGAGCGCAGGCTGTATGAGACGCTCAGGAAAGACATGATTCTGAAGCTGAACGGCTGCGAGGTGGACGCAATGAACGCGGCTTCCCTTTCCGGCAAGCTGCTCCAGCTGGCAAACGGCGCAGTGTACACCACGGATGGAACCGTCCTTACGATCCACGACAAAAAGCTGAACGCGCTGGAAGATTTGGTCGAAGCAGCCAACGGTAAGCCTGTGCTCGTGGCCTATTGGTACCGGCACGATCTCACGCGCATTCAGGAGCGGCTCCCGGAGAGCAGGGTCATCGGCACCTCCGAGGACATCGCGGACTGGAATGCCGGGAAGATCGCGGTCGGCCTTTTGCAGCCCGCCTCGGGCGGGCACGGGTTGAATCTTCAGGAAGGCGGTTCCACCATCGTCTGGTATGGCCTGACGTGGTCGCTGGAACTGTATCAGCAGCTCAATGCCCGCCTCTGGCGGCAGGGGCAGAAGAACAGCACAGTCGTCATCCACCACATTGTCACTGTCGGTACGCATGATGAGGATGTGCTCCGTGCATTGGAACGCAAGGACATGGGACAAGCCGCGCTGATCCGGGCGGTCAGGGCGCAGATCGGAGGTACAAGATGAGCGGGCGCGTGGAAAAACTTCTGAAGGCATATCCGGAGATGATCCAGAAGCGGGACTGCCTCGCCTATCAGCTGGCACATTTCAAAGGGGTATCAGCAGAGGACGTGATCGCCAGCATGATGACGCCCAAGGTCGACGGCGAGCGCGTCAAGAGCAGCAATCTGTCGGACAAGACGGCACAGATCGCACTGGAGTATCGGGAGAAGCAGGCGCGTATGAACCGGGAGTGGTATGCGTATTTGGAAAAACAGCTGCAGGATGTCACGGAGGAAATAAAATTCATTGAATCCGCTGTCGCTGCGCTGCCCAATCCCCTATCAGATCTCATGCTCGATATTCTCAAGGGACATCTCACCTGGGAACAACTCGCGGAAAAACATCACTTGAGCCGGGCGACTGTGGGCCGATATAAGAAACGAGCGATTGCTCAACTGAATGTTCTGCTGGAGGAACACGAACATGAACTTGAAGCCTACCTACTAAGTTGAGACTATTTTGAGACTGTTTTGATACTGACATGATACTGGGATGTGTGCTATAATTACAATCGCCAAAGAAAGACAGAGCGAGGAGCGATCCCCGCTCTTTTGTTATGCCCGAGAGGAGTGAGCGAATGCTATTCACCAGCGAACAGGTCTCTGCCGGTCACCCGGACAAGATCTGCGACCAGATTGCCGACGCCATCGTCACCGACTGCCTGCGCCACGACCGCGACAGCCGCGTGGCGGTCGAGTGCATGATCAAGGACTGCATGATTCTCATCGCAGGCGAAATCACCTCCAAACACGCCCCTGACTATGAAATCTTGTGCCGCGAAGTGCTCAGGCGCATCGGCGACCCCGATCCTGATGCCTACCTCGTCAACTCGCTGGTCACCTGCCAGAGCCGGGACATCGCCGTGGGTGTGGATCGCGGCGGCGCGGGCGATCAGGGACTCGTGTTCGGGTATGCCACCAACGAAACCCCGGAGATGCTGCCCCTGCCTTTCGCTGTGGCTACCCGCGTGCTGGAGTTGCTGCGCGACCTCCATTCGCCGCTGCTGCGCCCCGACGCCAAGAGTCAAATCACTTTCGACTACTCGGCCCGCCGCATTCACACCTTTCTCATCAGCACCCAGCATCACGCCTATGTCGAGCAACGGGAAATTTACGAGCTCGTGCGCTCCGTCATGGACGAAGCATCGGACGCTTATGGCCTGAACCATGATTTCCGGGTGCTGGTCAACCCCACCGGCAGCTTTGTCACGGGCGGTTCCTACGCCGACACCGGCGTGACCGGCAGGAAGCTGATCTGCGATACCTATGGCGGCGTGTGCCGCTGCGGGGGCGGGGCGCTCTCCGGCAAAGACCCCACCAAGGTGGATCGCTCTGCCGCATATATGGCGCGGAAGATCGCCTGCGACGTCGTGCGGGAACGACTGGCGCTGCGCTGCGAGGTGCAGCTGGCCTACGCCATTGGCGTGGCCGCACCGGTATCTGTTTCCGCACAATTCTTCGGAACCAACCGTGAACCGCCGCATGTGATTCTCCGGCGCATTCGCAGCCGCTACGACCTCACGCCCACCGGGATCATTGACAACCTGGGCCTGAAGGATGTGGATTACAATCTCGTGTCCGCCTATGGGCATTTCGGGAAGGCTGGCCTGCCGTGGGAGACGTGAACCATGGCCGTTACAGCATATCAGGAACGCCGCATCCGTGAACTGCGGCAGCGGGGCATCGGTTACAGAACGATCGCCGCTGAATTGGGGATCAGCCGGGACACTGTCCGCAATTACTGTACTTCGCACGCACTCAGCGGCATCGCCGCCGATCAAAGTTTTGCGACTGCGAATGTATGCCCCTGCTGTGGTGGAGCAATCGTCCAGCCGCATCGCGGCCGCCCCCGCCGCTTCTGCTCGGACGCATGCTGCCGGAAATGGTGGGCGGCCCACCCGGATGCGATTCATCAAAACCCGGAGGCGCAGCGCCGTCTGAAATGCGCGTACTGCGGAAAGGCGTTCACTGTATACGGCAACGTCCAACGGCGCTATTGTTGTCACAACTGCTATATTCACGACCGTTTCTGGCGGGCGGAAGATGGCCGGGAACCTTATGCACCTCCGCAGTACATCCGATAACTCCATGATAACTCGCTCCATTCCGCTTGACTTTTCGCGCCTTTTGAGTGATATATGAGATGCCGCGCAGGAAGCGCAGAAAAACAACCGAGGAGGCGTGAATATGCACTTCACCACCACCGCCCCTGACCGCAGAACGCTGGTCAGAGCCATCGCCGGACACTTTGATCTCGATCCTGTCTACAACGGCCCGCCCACATTCAGCTACAGCGTCGGCGAGATTACGATTGACCGCGCGGGTACGGTCTCCGTCGGCGATGAGGAAACCGCCGCCCGCCTGAAGGAATTCCTGATCCAGAACGAGTGGCTGGCAGCCGCCGACGCCGGTGAGGCCGGAACCGCCTCAACCGAAGCGCCTGCCGAAGACGCTGAACCGGATTTGCGAGCGCCGGTCATGGAAGTCAGCTGCCCTTTGAGCGAAATGTCAACGCTCAGCCTGACCAACCTGATCCACATGCTTTACAGCAAGCAATACATCCTCTCCAGAAGCGTCCGTGAGGACTGCATTTCCATCACCGGGCATGCGATTTCTGTGCTGCATGCGCGCAATCCGCAGACGGTCGGAGAGGTCCCCGGCCTCATCCGTGATCTTGCCACGCAAGGGCATTTGAAAGGCATCCGGGCCTCAGATGAAGCTGTGTACATTGCCTTTCCCCTGACGGATGATGAAACCGCCCGCGACGCATTCCAGAAGCTGGGCGCGCACATCTTCCGCTTTGCCAAAGCCGCGAAACGCGTACAGCCCGACTTCCAAAAGCCGGAAGCTGAAAAGTACCATATGCGGGGATGGCTTCTGCGGCTCGGCTTGGGTGGCCCTGCCAACGCAGCTGTCCGAAAGGTGTTGCTCGGGCACTTGGCGGGATGTTCCGCATTTCCGAACGCAGAGCAGGCCAGACGTCACGCCGAGAAATATGCCACGATCCGCCGGGAGCAACGCGCTGCCGCACAGGCGGCTGAAGCCGCTGCAGTTACCCAGCTGATTCAGGAACCACTTGATGCCGGGGAAACCGTACCTGCAGAGAGCCCTGAGAACCCCAGCGTGAAGGAAGTGAAAGCAATTGACTGAGCGATACGAAAAAGCCCTCGCGGATTTAAAAGCGAGGCAGCTGGCCGGGGAGCACATGCCGTGCCCCCGGTGCGGCCTGGATGCCATGAAAACGCCCGTGCACACCAACGCCATGAGCCGTGCTGCCGATATCTACATATGCGATGCCTGTGGAACTGACGAAGCGATGCAGGCATACATGAAGCAGGGCTATCCTCTCAGCTGCTGGACGGCGTTTCAGCCCGCGCGCCCGAGCGGTGATTTCTACACTCGCCCCGCGGGCGTGGCGCTGCCGGAGATCGCTGGGACGCAGCTTTCGGAACTCACGCGGATTTATAAACTGTGCCGGGACGACCCGGACAACGCCGAGTGGTACCGGCTGGAAGCATTTGAAAAGTGCCCCGGCCTTACCGAGCTGTGGACGCAGCCGTTTCAGGCAAACTACCGGGCGTGCGACGGAACCGTGCTGATCCGCCTCAAGACGGACGAGGCAGGGAACATCCAGATGGCGGCGAATATCATCGACAAATAGGCCGCCAGGCCGCCGTCGATCCCAAAGCATCAGGCAAACCGTCTGGTGCTTTTTTGTTTGCCCTGTCGCGCCCGCGTTGCCGCCACGTGCCACGGCGTGCGTAGCCCACCTGATCCCCCCTTCTGATTCAAAAGCCTGACACGCGGCCACGTGCGGCGGCGTTGCGCAACGAGAAAAGCCGCCCGCAGGCGGCGTTCCTCGATTTGCGAACTGCGGCTTCGCGCCGCAGCCGAATCAGTAGACCGGATGCTTGGGCGGCTCGCTCAGCGCATCCGCCAGGGCAGATAGCTGTAGTTGCTGAACATCAGTCCGCCTTCGTTCACAAACTCGCCTACGGTGGCGACATATCCGCCGCCATCCATGATGGCGAACTTGGACTGGGCGATTTGAAAGATGGCGTTCAGCACGCGCCGGTCATGCAGGTCGGCCCTGCGGTGAATCATCCGGGTGAGGTAGTCGGTGATGAAGATGGCCGTGTCGCTGTAGCGGTCGTTGTCCGGGTCGCTGGTCAGTTGAATGACGCCATTGTGCGCGACGCCGACGCGGCAGCGCAGGTCGAGTTTGCGCAGGCGGGCAGGCTGATTTGTAAGCGGAAACGGATGTGTCATTTCAGGGTTTACGCCCGCCTGCGTGCTGATGCGGAAGTGGTAGACCACGCTGTCGCTGGCGGTGAAGTGTTCAGCGCGGATGGCCTGAAGATAATCGTCCAGATCCATGAAGCCCTTGTGGATTGTAACCCAGCCATCACGCGCGAACATGTAGCCTGCCCCGTGGGGATTGCGGTTGAACATGGCGCGGATGGCAGCCTCGCCGGGTTGACGGACGCCGGATTTGGAAACGCAGATGATGCACATGGCAGTGCCCTCCCTTGGTAGACTTGGAAGCTGTGTGGCTTCCCGCGACGCTCCCTGATTCGGGAGCGTTTCGGCCTGGAGCCATCAGGCCATCGTCAGGCGGGAATGCGCTCTGTCAAAGCCCTTCGGGATAGGCATTCTCTGTACCACGGTGGGCTGCGATCAGCGATCTGGCATATTTGCGCAGCTCGGGCATCGCCCGGCGTATGCGCCCCTCGCCATCCGGTTTGGTCAAAAGGATGTGGCGAATGTAGTCGTACAGACCGTCATCGAACCAGTCGAGAATGTCCATAAGTGTCTCAAAGCTCATGCGCTTCATGGTATGTACCTCCTTGCTCGGTTTGGTTGCTCAGCGGCTTTGCACGATGGTCAGCTGGAACTCGCTGCCGTCGGGCAGAGTGATGACCAGTCCGTTATTGCTTGTCATGAGACCGGCCTCGCAGAAGGACTGTACCCGCAGGTTTTCCCAGCAGATTTCCATGCTGTCACAACCCTCGGTGATGAGCTGCCGCAGACCTTCCTGCAGCGTTTCCTCGGTGAACTGTTCTTCTTCGGTATCATCGTAGTCGTACATGGTGTGTACCTCCTTGCTGGATTTGGGAACTGTGGCTCCCGCGACGCCCCCGGTTGGGGAGCGTTTCGGCCTATGCCAGAGGCCCTCGTCAGGCGGGATTGATGCGTTCGTTGAGACAGTCGATCATTGGCGTACAGTCGCTGCTGAGCCAAGCGGCGACTGTGTCCAACAGCCACTTTTCAAGGGCTGCGAAGGAAAGAAATTCGTCGGCACAAAAGCTGCCGCAAGGGGCACCTTCGAGGTAGCGTTCGATGTCGTCGGTGAAGACCAGCCTGCCGTCGATTTCAAAGAGGTCACGGTCGTCGAGCGCGTTTCGGGCAGCGATGGCCAGCTTGGAAAAACCATTTGGAAGCTGTGTGATTTTGTAAACACGGGGTTTGTTTATCATGGTTGTGAGCCTCCTCGATTTGAAACTGTGCGGCTTCCCGCGACCCCTTGCGGGGTTTCGGCTCGGAGCCACCGAGCCATCGTCAGGCGGGCTGATTTGAAAGCTGTGGTCAGGAAGCCTGCCGCCACGCGGCGTTGCCGGGCAGGCGCTTGGTCAGGTGTTCCCGTGCGACCTCGAATTCCTCGCCGATGAACCCCAGCCGCAGGAGCCAGCACCGGAAGGTGTACTTGGGGTTGTCGGTGATGGGCCG
>DVOU01000067.1:0-42250 GCA_018713365.1 Candidatus Pullichristensenella excrementipullorum | reverse complement strand
TGGCGATGACCTGGCTGGCCGACTGGCTGTCAGGATCGAGGCCGGGCACGTTGGAGGTCGCCCAGTTGGTGCCGGAGGTCAGGGACACTTCCATGCCCAGATCCAGCAGCTTGTTCATCATCAGCTTCCATTTGTGCGACCACATGTCCGAGCCGTAGGCGTAAGTCTCGTCCGGGGCGTTGCCATCGTCCTGCATGCACAGCTCCACGCCGTGGAAGCCGCCATCATACATGGCCTGGATCTCCTCCAGCAACACCTCGTCGGTCAGGGACGCGTCGCCCAGCCACCAGCGCACGTCGGACTGGTAATAGAGGTCCGGGTCGACATAGTTGGACTCGAGCTGCTCAGCAAAGCTGACCTCCGCGGTATCCGCAACTTCCGCAGCAGCGGTGACCGAGAGGAGCATCGCGATCGTCAACAGGACGACCAGAATGCTTCTGCCCATTCGTTTCGATCTCATTTCTCTTCCTCCTGTCGTTTTTGTATATGGAAATTTCTTTCCACATCTTTAATCATAGAGGAACAATCGGCGGCTCTGCTTGGAAAAATCGTACCAAAACCCTATGGTTTTCGTGCTTGTTTTATTTATCTCAATAAAATTGTTGACTTTGCATGAAGAATGGCCTATAATACTAGGGAACGTTATCGAAGGAGTTGAACGACTTGAAAACGCTGGACGAATATGTACGTAAACTGGTGGAAGACGCCCACGGGGAACATGACATCCGTCTCGCGAAGGAGCGCGTCCAACGCTATACAAAAGAGTGTGAGATAAAGGGGTATTATGAGGTCATCGGCAACCGCCATTTTGAAAGGACCGGGCACTATGTGCATGTATCCTATCACGGGTTGCCCAATGAATTTAACCGCACCAGGCACTTTCACCGCCACGATTACTTTGAGATGATGTACGTCTATCGCGGCAATTGCATCAACATGCTGCCCAACGAGACCCTTTACCTCAAGCAGGGGGATCTTTTCCTGCTCAACCCCAACGTGCTGCACTGCCCGCACGTGGAAACTGAGAACGACATACTGCTTAATTTCTGGATTTCCAACGATCTGATCCAGAAGGACATCATCCCCATGATGCGGGAAAGCTCGCTGTTCATGAGCTTTTTTGTGGATTTCCTCTTTCGGGAGCCGGAGTCCAGGCGATCGCTCTATTTCTCCAACAATTCTGAGCGCATCATACAGCATTGCGACGAGATGTGTCAGGAGAGCTTTGCGCAGGAAGCCTATTATTCGAGCGTACTCAATTCCTCGCTGGTCACGCTGTTCGCGCTGCTTGCCCGGCAGTATCAGGGCCTCCATCCGCTGCAGGAGCCATCGCTGAAGGACGCGCACATCTACGAGATACTTATTTACATCGCGCAGAATCTTGCGACGGTCACGCTGGAATCCCTGGCGCAGAAATTCCAGTATACGCCGCCTACATCTCCCGCCTGATCAAAAAGCACACGGGCAAGAGCTTTTCCAAGACCGTGCAGACACAGCGCATTGCCCGGGCGGCGCAGTACCTGAAAGCCACCGAGTTGCCGGTGATCGAGATCGCCAGCCTGTCCGGCTTTTCCGACCTTGCTTATTTCAACAAGGCGTTCAAGGCGACCTTCGGACTGACGCCAACGGAGTACCGCAGGCAGCAGCGCGGGCCGGTCAGGGAGGAAAACGCGTGAACCATCGGTCGCAGTCGGGTCCTGCCCGGAGTGGCGCGGGGCGGGCGCTGGTGTTTCACTGAACGGTTTTGCCGCATAGGCGCGGAGGGGGCTTTGCACCGTCCCTTCCGCGTTTTTGTGGACGGCAAGGCTGCCGTGCCGTGACTGTAACGTGCGCTTGCCAGAAACTTCGTTGACTTTGCCCGCCTCCCGGTGCTATGATAGCCGTCGGACAAAGGATGCGCCCGCCAGGCGGGGCGCAGGGAGAGGGCCATGGAAGAAATGCAACGCAAACGCATGGAGAACGACCTCCGGCGGGACGATATTCGCCTGCTCGTGCGCCGCATCGCCCTGCCGGGCATGCTGGCGCAATTCGTCAGCGTGCTTTACAGCATCGTGGACCGCATGTACATCGGCCACATTCCCGAGATCGGCGAAGTGGCGCTGGCGGGCGTGGGCGTGTGCGGGCCGGTGGTGACGATGATCGGCTCCGTGGCTTCGCTGGTCGGCCTGGGCGGCGCGCCGCTGATGAGCATCCGCATGGGCGAGGGCGACGAGGAAGGGGCGCGCAAAATCCTTTCCAACTGCTTTGTGATGCTGAGCGTTTTCGCCGTGGCGCTGATGGCGGCGGTCATCCCGCTCAGGCGGCCGATGCTGATGTTCTTCGGCGCCAGCGAAGACACGCTGCCCTACGCGGACGAATACTTTCTCTGGTACATGACGGGCACGGTGTTTGCCCTGCTGGCCACGGGCATGAACTCCTTCGTCACCGCGCAGGGCTTTGCGCGCAAGGCGATGTTTTCCGTGCTGCTGGGCGCGGTGATGAACATCGTGCTGGACCCGGTGTTCATTTTCGCGCTGGACATGGGCGTGCGCGGCGCGGCCATTGCCACGGTGATCTCGCAGGCGTTCAGCTGCGGCTACGCGCTGCGCTTTTTGCTGGGGCGCGGCGCGCCGATCCGCATCGAGAAGCCGCGCTTGGAGCTTGCCATCATCCGCCGCATATTGCTGCTGGGCTTCACGCCGTTTTCCATCATCGCCGTGGACAACGCGATGATCATCGCCATGAACGCCATCCTGCAGCGCTATGGCGGCGCGGGCGAGGGCGACCTGCTCATCACCGTGGCCACCATCGTGCAGAGTTTCATGCTGGTGGTGACCATGCCGCTGAGCGGCATCAGCGGCGGCACGCAGCCCATCCTCAGCTTCAACTACGGCGCGCGGCAGGTAGAACGCGTGCGCAGCGCGCAGAGGCGCATCTTTGCCTGGTGCCTGGCGTTCACGGCCATCATGTTCTGCGTGGCCTGGCTGGCGGGGCCGCTGTTCGTGCGGCTGTTCACCACCGACGCGCAGGTGGCAAAAAAGGCCGCCTGGGCCATCCGCGTGTGTACGCTGGCACTCGTCCCGCTGGGGCTGCAATATGAGATCGTCGATGGCTTTACCGCCATCGGGCAGGTGCGCTATGCCTGGCCGCTGTCGTTCTGGCGCAAGGCGGTGTACTTTGCCACGCTGTTCATACTGCCCGCCATCGGCGGCGCGGAGGCCGCGTTCTATGCCGAGCCGATCTCGGACGTCATCGGGCCGCTGACCTCTGTGGTCATCCACGCGCTGGTGATGAAAAAACTGCTCGCGCGCCGCGCCATGGTGGGCGCGTAAGGCTGGCAAGGCGTGGCGAGCAGGTTTTTGAAACGGCTTGTCTCTGCCGGCGCTTTTTCGCGGGACGCCGCTTTGGGCCTTCCCGGACGTGCCGGTGCGAAAACACGTTCTCCCCTGCCCCGTTGACCTGCAAGGGAACAAGCAGTCTTCGCAGAGCCATCCGTGTTGATGAGGCGGGCGGCGCAGGGAGAAGGCACCGTCCATATCCGACAGACTTTAACGTCCCCCATCAGACAGGCTGTATCATTCCCCCATCAGACAGACTGTACCGTTCCCCGTCCGACAGGCTGTACCGTTTCCCGTCCGACAGGTTATACCGTTTCCCGTCCGACAGGTTATACCGTTTCCCGTCCGGCGGGCTGTTTTGTCCTCGTGGCCCTCTGATTTCTGAAAACTCCGGCATATGGAAAGCCCCGTGCTTGCGCGCGGGGCCTGGTCGTTTTTTTGGTCTGTCAGTCCACCAGTTCCATGGCGACGGGGACGGAGGGCAGGGAGAGGCGGAGGACGCCTTCCGCGTCCGTTTCCAGCGTCAGCGTCTGCACATCTCCATTGGCCAGCGTCACTTTGAGCGTCACGGGGTGGCTCTGGTAGCGGTAGGGGTAGTCGCTCTCCTCATCGGGGTCGGGCGCGGACGGATTCTGCCAGAGGCGCAGGAGCAGTTCGCATTCACCATCGAGCTGTACCTGCGCGACCACGGGCACGCCTTCCACGATGTCCGTGCGCGTCAGCGCAAGCTCAACCCGCTTGGGCAGCGCCCAGGGGAGGAGGTCTTCATCCGCGGGCTGTTCCACGGGCTGTTCCGCCTCCTGCGGGCGCTGGGCCTCCAAGCGCAGGCCGTGCGCGAGGGCTTCCTCCGCCTCGGGCGTGCTGGGGAGCGTCAGTTCGATGCCAAAGTCGGCGCAAAGCAGATAAAACTGCTCGGGAAGGTCATGTTCCTCTCCGCTTTCGCGCAGCGCCTCGGCGAGCTGTTCGCGCCATGCCATGTAGGCGGCTTCGAGGATGCGCAGCGCCTCATCGGAAACGGTGATGCGCTCGCGCAGGGCGTAGTTGAACGTGCCGTGGAGGAGAGCGAAGACCTCTTCGTAGAGCGCCGGGTCAAGCACGATGAACGCGCCGAGCCGTTCGGTCTCGAAGGTGAGCATGCCATCCTCGACGATGCCGCCGTAGAGGCCCATATCGCCGTTCGTGAAGAAGGCGAGGACGAGGAGCGGCTTGCCCTCCCAGGCATCGCCCACGGGCAGGCGCACATCCACGCTGCCCAGCCACGCGGGCATGGAAGCGTCAACGCGCAGTTCGACGCGCCAGGCAGCGACCATGGCCTCGCTCTCAAGCGCGGCGCGGAGCTGTTCATCCAGCGCCGCCAGCGCCTCGGCGCGGGACGCTTCGAGCAGCTCGGTGAGGTCCGTGACCACCAGCCAGGCATCGCGGTGGATGCGCAGGCCGTGCAGGCTCACCTGCGTAATCCTGTCGGTCAGCGTGCGCTCGATGTAGGGCGACTCGCCCTCGTCGCGCGGTGCGCGGTAGCCGTTTTGCCAGTAGGTCCAGCCGTACTGGGAGTTGATGTCCACATCGCCGGGCACGATGATGTCGAGCGGGTTGTCCGCCGCGCCAACGTCGCCGCCGGCGTTGATGACGAGATCGTCCGCCTCAACGGGGCCGCCCGTGACGCTGCCGTCGGTCTCGATCTCCACGTGGTCGCCCTTGATGTGGCCGATGTCGAGTTCGCCGGAATCGTTGTCCAAGTAGATGTCCTCGCCCTCGGCGTCGATGTGGTCGACGTCGGTGTGCAGCGGGTCATCCTTGCTGCCGATGTCGCCATCGGCGTCAATGGTCAGGTCGTCTGCGACGATGTTGGGCTTTTCGTCGTTGTCGCCGGGGAGGACGTCGCCGCCCACCTCGAGATCGACCTTGTCGCCGATGACGCTGTCGATGGTCAGATCCTTGTCGTTTTCGATGTAGACTTCCTCGCCCATGGCGGTCAGTTCGTCCACCGAGACGCGGATGGGCCGGTCTTCGCTGCCGACGTCGCCGCCGGTGGTGCTGATGTTCAGCTCGCCCGTGACGATGTCGCGGCCATCCTCGTCGCCAGCGGCCTGAATGTCGCCGAGCGCGTCGATGGAGACGTGTTCGCCCTCGATGGGTCCCAAGTTCACATCGCCGGTGCTTTCGATGTCCACGCCGTCCGTGGCCGGGTCGCCGACGGTGAGATCGACCGAGCCGGTCACATCCATGCCGAGGGCATTGTCTTCCGCGCCGATGGCGCCGCCCGCGTCGATGGTGAGATCGCCGCCGGTGGTGATGGTATCGCCGCCCTGCGCCGCTTCGAGCGCATCCTGCGCGACCTTTTCCAGCGCGTCGGCGAGCGCGGCGAGGCGATCGGCCTCCTTCTGCGCCTCGTCGGCATTTCCCTTGGCGATGTCGATGAGGTCGTTGATCTCGTCGAGCGCTTCCTGACGCTCGGCAACGGTCTTAGTCAGGTCGTCGACCTTTTCCTGCTGGCCTTCGATCTGGCCGGCAAGGGCGTCGAGCTGTTCCTGCGTGGCCTTGGGGTCGTTCTCCAGCTGCTCGAGCTGATCCTGCAGATCTTCGAGGGCTTCCTCGGCCCTGGCCAGTTCTTCCTGCGCCGCTTCGAGGGCTTCCTCGGCGGCCTGCTTGTTGAGGTCGAGCTGCAGCCTGCCTTCGTCGCTGGCGTAGTGATCGAGTATGTCCGCCTGCGCCTGCATGCTGTCGGCTTCGGCGCGCGCTTCTTCGGCGTCCTTGGCGGCTTCGACCGCTTCGACGACCTTCTGCGCGTCGTCCACGTCGGTGACGTCGCCGGGAACGGTGAGCGTCATATCGCCGCCGGTCGTCACCGTATCGAGGATGACATCGCCGGTGAGTTCAGCGACGTAGCCATCGCCGCTCGCCTCCACGGAAAGTGTGCCGCCGTTTTCAGCGTCCGTATCGACGAGGATGGGGGTCTCCGCCGTGCCGACGTCGCCGCCCTGGGCGGTGAGGCCGATGCTGCCGGCGCTGACCTGCGCCTCGTGGCCGAGCGGGTCGCCCGCGACCAGAGAGCCGGTCGCCGTGATCTGCGCGTCGCCGCCGGCGGTGATGGGGCCGATGATGAGGTCGGTCTCGGGGTCGGAATTGCGCAGGTCGAGGCCGCCCGCGGCGTCCGCGTTGACCTGTCCTTCGGCGGTGTCGGCCACCAGATCGAGGTCGGCGCGGTCGGCGATGTTGATGTCGCCCTCGGCGCGCGCGGTGGTGGTGCCGTCCACGTCGATGTCGAGGTATTCTTCGTTTGTGCCGATGGTACCCTCGTCGGAAGTCAGCGTGGCGTCGCCGCCGGAGACGAGGTTGCCCTGCGTCTCGCCGTCTTCGCGCGTGTCGAGGATGGAGCCGGGAGCGCTGAGGCTGACGTCGCCGCCAGCGGAGACGTTGCCCACGCCCAGATCGCCGGTGGTCTCGCGGATGGAAATGTCCTCGCCGGCGCTGGCGTCGAGGCGGGTCGCCTCGCCGGGGTAGTCCACGCGCAGCCAGTCGTAGACGATCTCCACTTCCGCCACCCACTCGGTGACGGGATCGCCATTTTCATCCAGCACCGGCTTTACGACCTCTGCCATCATGGGCTGGCCGTCTGCATCCAGCACCGGCTGGCCATTATCGTCCAGCACGGGTTCCAGCACCGTTTCGGTGACGGGGCGCTCCACGAGGGTGATGTCGTAATTGCCGTCAGCGTCCTGCGCGGGAGAAGCGATGTTGCCGACCAGCGCCGGGCGGTCAGCCTGCTGCTCGATGGTCAGCGCGCGTTCGTCGCTGCCGATGGAGCCGGAGGCCGAAAGTTCGATGTTCTCGCCATAGAGGTTGGGCGTGTCGCTCTGCGCGCCGAGTATGTCGCCATTCTCCGTGCGGATGGAGATGTCGCCGCGCTCGGAATGCACATCGGCGGCGGTGAAGTCGCCCTCGTCCTGCGTGATGTTGATGTCGCCCTCGTTCCACATGTGGGTCTCGCCGTGGGAGGCGCCAATGGAGATGTTGAGCGCGCGGGCGTCGGGGTCTTCCGGCTCGGGCGTGGATACGTCTTCGTATCCGGCCTGCTCCCACGCCTGTTCGAGGATGGCGAGGATCTCTTCCTGCGTCATCAGGCTGGAGAGCGCGTCCGCAAGGCCTTCGACCTGCCCGGCGGCGATGGCGCTTTCGAGCCAGGCGGCGGCCAGTTCGTCGGAGACGACGGGCGTTTCGATCTGGGTGTCGGGATCGACCTGCGTGGCGGGCAGGACCTGCGCGAGCAGCTGGCCGAGGGCCTCATGCTCTTCATCGAGCAGCATCTGGCGGATGTCCTCGACGGTGAGGGTCTCGCCGTCTGCCAGCAGGGCTTCGAGCGTAGCGGGGGCGATGCCGCCCTGCGCGATCTGCCCGCTCAGCGCCGCGGCGCTGATGAGCGCCTGCCACTGTTCGCGCGCCATGCCGCCGGTGATCCAGGCGGTCAGCGCTTCCGCGCCCTGCGTATTGATGAGGAGCTGGAAGGTCTCGCTGCCGCCATCGGCAAGGAAGTCGCCCGAGAGGGTCTCGCCGCTCTCGCCGCGGCCATCGCGGATGTCGGGGATGGGGCGCTCGCCCTCGAAAGCGCCGCCTTCGAGGAGGACGCCGTCGAGGTGGATGTTGTCGGCCTGCTCGATGCGCACCGTCAGCGTCTCGGGCACATCGACGATGAGGCGGCTGTCTTCCTTGCCGATGTCCGCGCCGGCGGAGAGCGTCAGCTCGCTGTCGCCGGTGAGGCGGATGTAGCTCTGCGCGTCTTCGCCGAAGATATTGCCATTTTCGCTGCGCAGGATGGTTTCGGCGTTCGCGCCTTCGAGGATGTCGATGGTTACATCTTCGCCGGCGAGGAAGTCGAGCGTCGAATCGTTGAGGTCGAGTTCCGGCACGGTGATGGCGGCTCCGGCGTCGAAGTCGATGGCCGAGCCATTGTCGGCGTCGATGCGGTCCGTGGTGATGCCGCCGTCGGCGTCGTAGGTCACATCGGAGGCGTCGGCCAGAATGGTCTCCGTACTGACGTCCGCGGCCGCAGTCAGGGTGATGTCCGCGCCGTTTTCGGCGGTGGCATCCGTGGCGGTGATGCTGCCGCCCGCGTCGTAGGTCACGCCCGAGGCGTCGGCCAGAATGGTCTCTGTCTCGATGTCCGTGCCCGCGCTCAGGGAAATGTCCGCGCCGTTTTCGGCGGTGACATCCGTGGCGGTGATGCTGCCCGCGGCGTTGTAGATGACCTCGGAGCCGTCCGCCTCGATGGCATTTGTGTGGATGTCGCCCTCCGACGAATTGAAATCGGTCAGGCTGTCGCGCTCGGTGTCCACGAGCGGGATGTCGATGGTCCCGGCCGCGTCGATGTCGGCCTCGCCGTTTTCGGAGAGGATCTGGTCGAGGGTAATGCTGCCGCCGGCGTCGATGTCGGTGTAAGCCTTGCTGATCGCGTCGCCCACGAGCTTGATGCCGCTCAGAGCGCCTTCGCCGCCGACCGGGTCGAGCTGGATGATGTCCTTGGCGGCGTCGAGGCGAAGCACGCCATCGTTCTGGTCGCCATCGTCTTCGCTTATGACGGTCACGTCGGTCAGGGCGATGCTGCCCGCCTCGGCGGTGACCTCCAGCAGCACGTCCACCACGACGGTGCCGGGCTGGATGACGATGTCGCCCTCTTCGGCGTGGATGAAGGTGTCGGTCTCAAGCTGTCCGCCGCCGACGAGGTTTTCAAAGATGACCTCGCCGCCAGCGACGATGTCGAGCGGATCTTCCTCGGTGCCGATGGAGCCGGAGGAGCTGCTCACGAAGGTCACGTTGCCGTCGGCCTCGATGTTGGGACGGGTCTCGCCCGGCTCTCTGCCATCAAGGAGCGAGCCTTCGCCGTCGGTCATGGTGATGGTGACGTTCTCGCCGGTGATGACGCCGAGCGGGTACTGCGTGCCCTTGGTCTCGACGATCTTCTGGGTCTGGTTCGAGGCGCCGACGACCTCCACGCTGCCGTCGGAGCCGACGCGCAGGCCGTCCAGCACCAGCGTGTAATAGAGAACGTCGTTCGCGGTCTCGATGGTCAGGTAAGTCGTGTCATTGTAGGAAACGCTGGTCACGCCGTCCGCCGTCGTCACCGTGGCTTCGACCCAATCGGCGCCGTTTAAGTACCAGAAGCGGCCCTGCGCGTCGGTGGCGATGTCGTCGGTGAGGCGCTCGAGCTGCACCTGCACGCCCGATTTGAGGGTGATGACCGGCTGCTCGTCGGAGGGAGTCTGCGTAAGGGCGCTGAGCAGCGCGTCGGCGTGTTCGAGGATCATGTAGTTGGACTCGTAGGTGGAGCCGTCGAACACAGCGCTGAAGATGATGTTGTCCTTCTCGTCCGGGACCAGCATCAGCACGTTGCCGGTATCCTTGTGGATGTAGAGATAGTCGTTGATGCGGTAGCCGTTGCCGGACACATAATCGTTCGCGGGCATCTGTTGCAGCTTGATGGGCACGTTTTCGATCGCGCCGTAGATGTCGGCGTAGTGGCCGGAAGGCTCGCTGTCGTCCTCGGACGCGGTCTCGTAGAGGTTGACTTCGTAGTAGCCGAGCTTCTCGTCGCCCTCATCGGCCATCGCCGGGGCGATGCTCACGGAGCCGTCGCGCAGGGTGGTGTAGTAGACGTTCACATCGTAGACATCCAGGAGCAGTTCGTCTGTCTGGAAGTAATACAACCATCTCTGGCCGTCGCTGTCTACGGTGATAGCGCCCTTGGAGTAGTAATCATTGTCGTCGTACTTTGTGGTATGCTCGACGTCCCAGGCCATGAAGACAGATTCACCCAGCGTGTATGTGCCGCCAAGCGCAGGGGAGAGCATATCTTCTCTGGTAAACGTTGTGCCTTCCTCGAGATAGTAAACGCCGTTGCCGAGTTGTACGAAGGGGATCTTCTCGTAGTGCCAGGGGAGAGTCAGCGCGCTTTGGCTCGCATAATACCAGCTCTGGTCCGTGACGTTGTAGTAGCCGGTGAATCCCTGAATGCCGAGGAAGTTTTCCACGGACACATAGGTGATGTCCAGCACCTTGGGGTCGTCATGCAGTACAAGGGAGCCAAGCAGGTTTTCCAGTATGTAGTCCTCTTTCTCCCAATTGTCGGCCATGTCTTCATCGACCGTCACAGTATTGCCGTCGCCATCGGTGTAGTAATTGTATGAATCCTCGCTGTGGCCAGCCTGTTCTTCCAGATAGTCGTCGCCGCCGATGACGTAGACGCTCATCGTATTGGTGGAGGTGTCGTTTGCGACCAGGTAGGTGACGACACCGTCCATGAAGTCTTCGGCGTTCGGGCTACCGTTCTTGAGGAAGTAGTAGGTGACCGTGCCCTCGCTCCGCCACTTGGTCAGGGTGGATTCGATCGTCTTGTACTCCGCCGCCATTTCGATGGTGCCGTCATCCTTCACGACTTCCACGAAATTGCCGGTGGGAACTTCGTAGACGAACATGAACTGGCCGTCGTCTTTGCCGATGTTGTCCATGATCCAGCGGGAGTCGATGACGCTGAGCAGCGTCTCGTAGGACACGCCCTCTTCCAGCTTCATCTTGCCGGTGGTCAGATCGAGCGTTACGCCCTCACCCAGCACGACGCTGGTGATCTTGCCGTTTGCATCGGCGATAAACTCATAATCGCCCAGATCGGTGATCACTTCACTGTCGTTCACCGTTTCGATCAGGCGGAGGATCTCGCCCGTCTGCGCGTCCACGTAGAGCGTGGTGCCGTTGGGCAGGCGGTAGACGTAGGCGTCCTCGGCGATGACGTAGCCGTCCTGATAGCGTTCCAGCGCCTCGGCGTCGATGACGGCGTTGCCCGTCAGGCCCTTGAGGACGCCGCTGACGTATTGCAGCGTGCCCGGCAGCGGAATGGCGACCGTCTGCGAGCCGGAGAGCTGGTAGAGGCGGATGCCCGGGGAGAGTTCCAGATCGTTGTCGCCCTCGGCCAGCACGGTCTCGACGCGCGCGTTGGGGGTGAAGGCGGAGGTGTCGCCCGGGTCGGGCAGCGTCTGAACTTCCTCAAACAACACCGGGGTGATGCGCATGTAGCTCGCGCCGGTGGTCTGGGCGTTGACGGTGCCCTCTTCCCCATCGTGTACGAAGAGGAAGGCGGAGAAGCGGTCGTCGGCGTCCACGCCGATGCCGGAGGCGTTAATGATCTCCAGTTCGTGCGCCCAGACCGGGGCGATGAGCGCGCCGGCAGCGCTGACGAGGGTCAGATCGTCCATGGAGGTGAGCTTGCCGCCCTCCTCGCCCGTCCAGGCAAAGCGCACCAGGCCGCGGCGGTTGGAAATGATGCCGCTGACGTGGACATCGCCTGTGCCGCTGGTCTCGACAAGCACCTCGGGCGTCTGATCGAGGCTGTCGCGCACGGTGTAGTTGACGCCGCCGCGCACGGAGGGCTGCACGAAGTTGGTGTTCTCCACCGCGATGCCTTCCAGCGTGACGCGGGCGTCCGTGCGGTTGGTGATGCGCACTTCGGGGATGAAGCGCTGGTTGAAGACGGTGTAGCCGCCGATCGTGTGTTCGCCCAGATCCAGCGTGCCGGGAATGGCGTTGGCGATGGCGGCGATGATGTATTCGCCGTTCACCGCGCGGATGAGGCGGCCGTCTTCCTCGGGCAGGCCGGCGTGGCGCACGCCGCGCTCGGAAATGTCGATGGCGATGCCCGCCGCCGCGTCGCCGATGTGGAAGCGCACGCCGGAGCTGACCGTCATGGAGCGGCTGTTTTGGATCGCGCCGTAATCGCGGCGATAGCCGCCGGCAATGCCGGTGATCTTGGTGTGCGGGTAGTTGCGCACGCCGCCGGAGAAGGCCTCGGCGTCGATGTTGACGTAGGCGCCGTAGATGTCGGTGCCATCGCCGATGTTGACGTTGCTTGCGGAACTGACCGTGCCGCGTATCCATGCGGTGGCTTCGCCAATGCCCTGCGCGAAGGAGTAGGAATCGTTGAAGATGTTCTCCGCCGAGTAGTTCGGGCGGCCATCGGCGAGGATGATCACATCGTCATAGGCGCGCAGGGTGGCGTTTGCGACGTTGACGGCGTTGGTGAACTTGGCGTCGGTCTGGCTGGTGGTGTCCACGTTCACGCCGAGGCCGCGGCCGCGGGCGTAGCTCTCCATGTGGAAGGAGATGTCGCCGAAGTAGCTGCGGATGTCGATGAACTTAGCCAGCAGGTTCGCCGTGCCCGCGCCGGCCTGACCGATGTCGATCTGCGAAGTCAGCGCCAGGTTGCCGAGGGACTTGGCGTCCGGCTCGTTGCCGAGGCCGGCGTTGTAGACGTGCGAGTAGGCGTGTACGTCTTTCACCGAGGCGTTGGTGTAGATGCGGATGTAGCCGAAGCGGTTTTCGAGGTTCGCCCCGCGCTCCACCTTGACCGTGGTGCTGGTGGAAACGTCCGTATGCGCGTCCGCCTTGCCGATGGCGACGAAGGAGGTGTTGTCCACGCGCGCTTCGGTGTAGATCGTATCGCGGCTGCCCGCGTCGGCGCGGATGAGTACTTCGCCGAAGTCCGCCTCGATGTCCGCCCCGGAGAGGATGTCCACGGCCACGTTGCGCTTAAGCGTGTTGTAGGCGTGCATGTCGCCGTCGGCGACGAAACCGCCCCTCTGCGAGGAGTAGGTGCGCGCGTACATCCAGGCGTTGGAATCGGCGAGGATGCTCACATCGTCCGTGGCGAAGAGGCGCGCGTTGATGGTGGCGTTGGTGTCAGAATGGATGGTGTTCTCGCCGTGCGTGGTGGCGACGCTGACCGTCACGGCGATGCTCTGATCCCACGCGTCGGACTTGGCGCGCGTGTAGTCCTCCGCCTTCACGGAGATGTTGGCGGCGGTAACGTCGCTTTCATCGGTGATGCCGGCGTAGGTGTCGTAATAGCTTTCGGTCGGCAGGGTGGATTTGTCGATCTCGCCGAGGGAAGTCGTGGTGCCCTTGCGGATGATGGACTCGGCGTAGCCGGTGTTGTAGGCGTAGAGTTCCACATTCCCGGCGGCGACGATGACCGACCCGCCCTCGATGCTCACGCGGCTGGCCTGCCGGTCGTTCGACCAGCCGATATATGCCTTGGCGTTGGTATTGCTGCCGCTGATGGCCGTCGTGGTACCCGCAGCCTCGGCGATGGAGGTCGATGTGGCGTTGACCGACGAATCCACATCCACATCGCCGGACGTAGTTGTGATGTTTGCGCCGCGGATGATGGCGCTGGCGCTGTCGGACGCATGGCTCTCGGCGTAGAGGTTGCCAAACGTCGCCAGACTCAGCGTGTTGCCGTTGATGGCCTGCGCGTTGGCGAAGTTATGGGTCTTCGCAAGCAGGGTCACGGCCTGGGCGGTGAGGGTGAGGCTCTCGATCAGCGCGTCGTTTTGGCTGGTGGCGTTGGCGTAGGCATTGTTGGTGTCGCCTTTTAAGAGGTTGAGGCTGCCAGCCGGGCCGCGCACGGCGGCCTGCGCGCCGTGGGTGGGTTCGGAGCCGCTTTCCGGCTCGTTGAGCAGCGAGCGGATGGTGACGCTGCCGCTGACATCGGCAGTGCCCGTGCCGACGGCGCTGGCGCTCTGCCGGGCGTTGAAGTCCGCCCGCACTTCGTTGACGGCCACGCGCACGCCGCTGAGGCTGAGGCGGTGGCTGCTGACGGTGGCAATGGCATCGCCGATGGCCTGCACTTCCGCAAGCACATCGCCCTGGACGCGCAGCGTGCCATCGCTGCCGAAGCCGGCGCTGCCGCTTACGGAAGTGGTGGCCTTGGCGGTGTTGCCCGCGCCTTCCAGGATGCTTCCGCTCAGGCCGCCCGCCGCGCCGGTCTCCGCGTGGGAGTAGATGGTGTAGGCGTTGCGCACGGTGACGTCGCCGACGCTGCTCCCCCCTTCCCCGGCCCTGAACAGGGCGGAGAAGGTGCCGGCGGCGTCCGCGATCACTTCCATGACGGAGACGTTGACGAGGCTAAAGCTGCTGGGCTGGTTGATACTGGCGCGGGCAATGGAGGTGGCGTTGTTGAGTACCTCGACCGCGCCGGCGATGTTGAAGGTCGCGCCCGAAACGATGGCCCCGGCGGTGACGGTGATCTTCGCCTCGGCGAGGTTGCCATTGCCGCTCACCAGCGCGATGTCAGCACCGCTGTTGCTGCCCACCGTCGCGCGGGAGGAGGCATTGTTTTCGTTGGCGTTCTCGTTGAAGCGGGAGATCACTTGCAATCTCGCGCCCCGGACGTTTCCGCCCTCGATGACGGCCTCGTGCGTGCCGGAAACGTCGCTCGTGGCGCTGTTGACGGCGACGCTCACGCCTTCGATGTCTATGTTGACGCCCTGTATATCGGCAAGAGCGCGCGCCGTGGCCGTGGCGGCGATGGTGATGTCGCCCGTGGCGGTGAAGTCGCCCGCCGGGATGGTAATGCTGCCGCGCGTGGTCGGAGCGATGCCGGCGCGGGCGGTGGCGTCGTTTTTGGCGTTGGCGATGTTGGTGTCCACGGTGACAACGCTGAAGGAGACGCCGTTGCCCGGCTGCCCGGAGATGGCCTCGGCGTAGGAATCGTAGGTGGTGTAGATGTTGATATTGCGCGCGGAGACGCTACCGGAGGCAACGGCCTGGAAGTCGCCCTCGGCGTAGGCTTCCAGCACGTTGACGCCGATGCCGGCCAGATCGAGCGAGCCGTCCTCGCCCTTGACGGTGGCCAGCGCGTAGGTGTTGCCCAGCGCGAAGAGTTCAAAGTCGCCCGTGAGCGCCAGCGTGGCGCCGTCGATGAGGGCGTGGTTGGCGGCGTCGGCGCGGGCGATGGCGGTGTTGGCCCTGGCCGAGACCACGCTGGCTTTCATGGAAGCGCCGTTCGCGCCGAGGTAGGCCTCGGCCACGGCGGTCTTGCCGCGGTTGAGTTCGGAGTGGACGCTCGCGCTCTGGGCGGTGAGGCGCACATCCTGCGCCATGGCCGTCTGTACGGCGCTGACTTCCGCCAGCATCACGTTGGCGGCAACGGCGGCGATGCTTGCGTCGATATTCGGCTTGCGCACGATGGCCTTGGCCAGCGCTTCGCCATTGGCGAAGATCTCGACATTGCCCGCCGCGAGCGCGCCCTGACCGCCGAGCCAGGCGTTGGCGGTGCTGGCGGCGTTGGCGATAGCGACGTTGACGGCCACATTGTAGAAATTGATATCGAAGCTCTTGTCGATGCCGCCCGACGAGGGCACGAGGTCCACATTGGCGTTGGCGGTGTAGTCCGTGCCGATGGAAATGTCGCCGACGCGGTTTTCTTCGGCGCTGTCGGGCAGTTCGACGCCCGCGTCGAAGCGGCCCTGCGCGTAGCTGAGGGCGATCATGGCCGTGGCGGAGATGTAGCTGAACCCCGCCTGATTGTCGATCTTCGCCTCGGTGTCCGCGTGGCCGGTGGAGGCGATGTCCAAATTGCCGGTGGCGGTGAGCGTCGCCGGGCGGAACAGCGCCGTGGAGGCGGAGCGGCCGTAGGCGACGGCCACATTGGCGCGCGCGTTGAACAGCGCGCCGCCGCCGGTGTGCATCGTGGCGGAGGTAGTGACGCGATTGTCCTTATTGAGGGCGGAGCGGACGGTGACGTCGCCCGCCTGCACGTTGGGGCCGTCCAGTTCGGCGCGCTGCTCGTTCCGAAGCACCGCGACCACCACGGACGCGGCCACACTGACGCCGCCGATGTCGAGACCGGTCAGCTCCGCGAAGGCCGTGGCCTTGCCATTGGCAAGGATGGTGAGCGCGTCGCGGGCGACGAGCGTGCCGTTTCCGAAGATGGCGGCGATGTTGCGCGCGTCGTTGTCGGCGATGGCGGCGTTCACGCCCACGTTGATGGCGCCCGCGCTTCCGGCGACCGACTTGGCGCTGGCCTCGGCGCTGTTCTGCGCGTTTTCGCGGCCGGCGTAGACTTCGACGATGTCGGCGATGACGGACACGCCCTCGGTGTCGATGATGGCGCGGTTGTCCGCGCGCAGGTAGACGTAGCTGACCGAGATGCCGACCGCAACGCTGCCGACGGTGCCGGCGGCGAGGAAGGACTCGGCCTTCACGGTGTTGTTGGCGTCGATGGCGATGCGCGCCGCTTCGACATTGGCGCGGCTGATGCCGGCCACGCCGCTCGTCTCGTTAAAGATCAGCAGCACGTTGCCGTTCACGGAGCCGTTCACGCCCGCGCTCAGGGACAGCACGGTGGCGATGGCGTTGCTGTCGAGGATGTCATTTTTGATGAGGATGTCGTTTTCGACCGCGACCTTGCCCACGGCGGCGCTGGACGCGCCCTGCGCAGCGTCAAAGCCCTCGGGCGTGGCGCCGATGTAGGTCAGGACCGTCGGAGAAAGAATGGCGACCGCAGCGCTTAAGCCGATCGCGGCGGTGCTGCTGACGCTGCCGCTGATGAGGTAGGCTCTGGCGTTCATGGCGGCATCGGAAACCATGCTCAGGCTGCCGGCGTTGAGGCGCACGCCCTGACCGATGAAGGTGTCCATGCGCGTGCGGGTGGAGGCCAGCGAGACCGCGCCGTTTACCGAGACGCCGCCCACGCCAACGGCCGCCGCGCCGGTGGTCGCGTTGGAGACGAGCTGGTTGTCGAGCTTGACCGCGCCAGCGACATCGACCTGCGCGTCGCCGACGATGGAAGCCTCGGTGTTGCCGCCGAAGATGACCAGCGCCACCGACGCGCCCACAGCGGCCGCGCCGCCGCCGACAGAGAGCGTTGCGGCAAGTTCGTTGGGATAGTCGCTGACGGCGGAGATGGTGAGGTTTTCAGCCTGCTCTACATCGCCCTCCAGATAGGCGATGGCGTTGGAGTAGACGTTCACGGAGGCGACCGCCGCCGAGATGCCGGCAATGCCGCCCGAAGCGGAGATGGAGATGGCGCGGATGGTGCGCTGGGTGAAATCAATACCCTTGTCGCTGCCTTCAAAGGCCTTGGCGATCTCGCTGGTGCGCGCCTGGTCGCCATCCTCGGTGGCGGTGGAGCCGGTGCGCGCGGAGATGGTGATGTCGCCCGCCGCGCTGAGGGAAGCGCCGTCTTCGACGCTGGCGACCACGTTGGAGTAGGCCACGCCCACGGCGATGCCCACGCCGACGCCGGCCATGCCGCCGGAGAGCGTGCCGGTGATCATGTCGGCGACGAGGTCGTCATAGGCAAGCACGGAGATGTCGCCCGCGGAGACCACGGTCGCGCCCGCGCCGATGGTGGCCATGACGCTGTCGGCGGGATCGTAAGAGGGCTTCTGCGCGCCCAGTTCGCTGGCGGCGGCAATGTCGTCGCTGGCGTTTTCGTCGATCTCGAAGTCCTTGCCGGGATCGCTGGAGTCCTTGTTGACGGTGCTGAACTCGTCGCTTACGTAGCCGCTCTCGATGTCGAAGCCGCCAACGCTCTCGCCCTGATCGTTGCTGTGTTCGGAGCCGACTTCGGTCTCGCCCTGATAGACGCCGTCGCCTTCGAGCAGCGCGCCGAGGTCATCCTTGCGGTATTCCTGCGCGGCGCTGTGGCCGAGGCCGAAGGAATCGTCGAGGAAGCTGTCGGCATCAAAGCCGGTGGCGAGGCCGTCGGCGCTGTCCTGCGTCAATTTGCCGCCCACGACCGTGACCATGACCGTCGCGGCCACGCCGGCAACGCCGGAAACACCGGCGGTGGCGGCGTAGGAGTTGATCTCGCGCAGGGAATCCGCGTCGATGGCGATGTCGCCGGAGGAAGTCTGGAGGAAGTTGTTATCGCCGATGGCGGCCAAAGTGCTGGCGTGCAGCACGCTGACTACCGCCGTGACGCCCACCGCGGCAGTGCCGCTGCCGGCGATGGTGCCGGCGACGGCGTAGGTGGTGATGGCATCCTGCGCGCCGACGGTGATGGCGTTGGCGATGATGCGCGCGCCATTGCCGGTGGAGGAATGCGTCTGCTGCTTGGAGATGATGACATCGACCGTGCCGGACACGCCCGCTCCGCCGCCGATGGCGACACCCGCCGCGTCGGAGGTGATAAACTCCTTGGAGTCGGCGTTCATGGTAAAGTCGCCGTTGGCGGTGATGGCGGCGCTTTCGCCGACCACGGCGCGGGTCGCGCCTTCATAATAGGTAACGACTGCCACGGGGGTCACTGCGGCCGCGCCGCCGCCGGCCAGCGCCGTTGCGATGTTGTAAAGCGAATTGTCGCCCAGGGCTTCGATGGTCACGTCCGCACCCGAACGGATGTCGCCGCCCAGCTGCGCG
This sequence comes from Candidatus Pullichristensenella excrementipullorum, assembly GCA_018713365.1. Classification (GTDB taxonomy): domain Bacteria; phylum Bacillota; class Clostridia; order Christensenellales; family Aristaeellaceae; genus Pullichristensenella; species Pullichristensenella excrementipullorum. Next base: position 23,744 of record DVOU01000067.1, on the reverse strand, counting down.
GTCACGTCGCTTTGGAACACCAGCACGCTGGCGCCCACGCCGACCGCCGCCGAGCCGCCGCCCGCAAAGCTGAGGGCGAGGAGGATAATGTCGTCATCGGAAGCGGCGTGCGCGCGGACGTCGCCGCTGGCGCGCACGATGCCGCCGTCGCCGATGCTGGCATCAAGCGTCTTGTCGTAGACCATGACCACGGCGGAGGCGCCCACGCCCGCCGTGCCGCCGGCCGCGATGCCGCCGGCGATGTTGTATAGCTCTGATTCGTCGTCTGCCTCGACCGCGACTTCGGCGCTGTCGCCGCTCTCCGTCTCCCCGTCTTCCTCAAAGCCGGAGATGATGGTGACGCGATCGCCCACCGCCGCGCGGACGGTGTTTTTGTCCACCAGTGTGTTGACCACGCCGGCGACGCCCGCCGTGCCCGCCGCGCCGCCGCTCATGGAGGCCAGCAGGATGCGGTTGTCGGCATTGGCGCGCAGGATGACGCCGCGACGGCGCTCGCTGCGGCCCGGGATGGGCACGCCCGCCGCCTGTCCGCTCTCGGAAGCGGGGATGGCATGGGCGATGATGCGCGCCGCGTCGGCGATGGTGGCGGAAACTTCGTTTTCAAGAACGGTGGTGTTGACCGTGGCGCCCACGCCGGCGGTGCTGCCCGCGGCAAAGCCACCGGCCACATCGTAGAGCCCGGTGATGAGGTCGGCACTGACCAGCACGCTGTCGCCCGCCTCGATCTCGGCGGCGACGCCGATGCTGGCGCGCACTTCGGAATCGCTGACGATGACGGGGATGGCGCCGGCGATGCCCGCCGCGCCCGTGGTGCCCGCGCCGGCGACGGTGACGATGATGGTCTCGTCGCCCGCCGAAGCGGTGATGACCACGTTGCTGCCCGCCTCCATGGCCTCGGCGATCAGTTCAGCGTTCTCGCCGATGAGGGCGAGGACCTTGTGTTCAAAGACATTGACGTTGACGGTCGCGCCGACCGCCGCAGCGCCGGTGCCGCCGGTCGCGGCCGCGAGGACGACGATCTGCTTGACCTCGCCATTGGCGTTGATGGTCACGCTGCCGGCGGTCGCGCGCAGGAGCGCGCCATCGCCCACCTCGGCGCGGGTCTCGGACTCGGAGACAAGCACGCCGATGGTGCCGGCCACGGTCGGCGAGGAGCCGGCCGCGCCGGAGAGAGAGGCCAGCACATCGAGCAGGCGCTCTTCGCTGACGGCCTCGACCAGGACGTCGGCGGCGTTGACGCGCGCCGAAGCGCCGATGCTGGCGAGGGCGTTGTTCCCGGAGACGATCACCGCCACCGTGCCGCCCACCGCCGCGCCGCCGCTGGAACCGGCCAGCGAGGTGGAGACGAGCGTGAGATCGGCGATGTTGGAGGCGTCCACCTTGAACAGGCCGTTGGCGGTGATGTTGGCATTCTCCCCTACCGTCGCCTGCACGTCGCCGCCGGTGACGATGACGTTGACGCCGCCGCCGATGGCCGCGCCGCCGGTGCCGGAAGCGCCCGCCGCCACCGTGACGGCCAGCTGATCGCGCTCGGCGCTGGAAAGCACGCTGACGTCGCCCGCGCCGGTGAGGACAGCGCCGTCGCCGATGCGCGCGAAGACGCGATCCTGATCGTCCACAGAGGCGATGTTGACGCCCGCGCCCACCTTGCCGGAGGTCGCGCCGATGGCGCCGCCGATCATGCGCGCGTTGGTCTTGGAAGAAGCGGTGACGCTGGCGTCGCCGCCGCGCAGGGCGATATTCGCGCCATCTTCGATGGCGGCCTGCGTGATGCTGTCGGCAAAGAGCATAGCCACGGAGCCGGCCACGGCGGCGGTGGTGTTTTCGCCCGTGGTGATGGCGCCGGCGATGGACTCCGCGTAGTAGTTGACGCTGGCGAGGTAGTTGAGGGTGTCGATGACCTTGAGAAGGTCGTCCGTGCCGATGGCGATGTCGATGCCGGCGATGCCGTTCTTGCTCTTATCGAGCTTGATGTTGATGAGGCCCTTGTGGGCGTCCTCTTCGACGTCCACGGTAAAGAGCGTATCCCAGCCGAAGGGGAAGGCGTAGTCGTCTGCGTCCACGGGGAGCTTCTCGGCCTTGACCGTAAGCGAATCCGCCGTCACGGACGCGCCCTTGCCGACGCGGGCCGTGAGTTCATTTTCGGCGTAGATGAGCGCGAAGGACGCGCCGATGCCCGCCGAAGCGCCCGAGGCGGTGAGGCCGCCGGCGCGGACGGCCAGCTTGGACTTGTCCTGCGCCGTGACGGCGATGTCGCCGCCGCGCACCACGGCGTTTTCGGCGATCTGCGCAAGACCCCTAGCATGGCCGATGAGGATGGAGACCGCGCCGGCGAAGCCGACCTTGCCGCCGGAGCCGCCGATGCTGCCCGAGAGCGCCTGCGCGCCGAGCAGGCCGCGATACTTGCCATCCATGTTCTGGGTGATGGTGGAGGAAACGCGCACGTCGCCGTCGTCCTGCGCGGTGGCCGCGTCGCCCGTGGCGGTGACTTCGCCATCCACGGTGGCGTTGGCCTCATTGCCGTTGACGCTCACCGCCACGCCCACGGAGATGTTGTTGGCGTTCTTGGTGGCGATGGTCACGGCGGCGCCGGTGCCCAGCGTGCGGTAGTTGGCGCGGTTCTCGGCGTTCACGTCCACCGACTGCGCGGTGAGGCTGCCGCCAATCTCCGCCGTGGCGATGTGTTCGGTGACGGTCGCGCCCGCGGCGGCGGCGATGTTGATCTTCTGGCCCTGCTCGGCGCTCTGGTCGAGCGGCTGGCCGGTCGCGCCGCTGGCATTCTCCGAAACCGTGCCCATGGCGTCGGCGGCGGAGCCGGAGGCGGTCGGGTTGCCCGGCAGCATGACGTTGAACTTCTGCATCAGCATGGTGAGCAACGGCATGCCGGCAATGGCGTTCGCGCCCGTCTGCATGGCGGGGCCGGCGAAGCCATTGATCTTGTTCATGATGGTGACGTTCAGCATGGGCGGCGTTTCGCCGAGGCTGAGGGTGCTGAACACGTCGCGGATGCGGCTCAAATAGCGGTCGAGATCCGCGCCGACCACGGTGGCGAGGCCGGAGGCTTCATCTTCATTGGAAGTGATGGCCTCGATTTGGGCCTTGCCGGCGACCGTGCCGTCGCCGCGGAAGGCGGCGCGCACGTCGGAGTTCGCGAGGTTCACGCCCACCGCCGCGCCAACGGCGGCCTGGTCCCCCACCGCGAAGCCGGAGGCCGTGCTGTACGTCTGGCCGCGCTGGAAGGCGCGCAGGTAGAGGCCGACGTTCTCAAGATCCTCAGCGTCCGTCTCCGGGGCGATGAGATCACCGCCCGAGAGATAGAGCTGCGCGCCGGAACCGACGATGGCATGCACCACATTGTCGATCATCGAGAGCGCCACGGAGGCGTCGATGGCGATGTCCTTGGTGGTGGTGTTGTTCTGCTGCAGGGGCATCTCACCCAGAGCGGGCACTTCCTGCGCGATCTGGTCGCGGCGGGCGATGGGATCGCTGCCGGCGACGGAAATGGTGTCAAGGTCGTTGCGCAGTTCGGAGACGACGCTCAGCGCGGCGGCGTTGAGCGTGCGCTCCTCGCCCAGCAGCGCCTCGGAGGTCGCCTGAACGTCGGCGATGGCCGCGGAAGCGCCGACGCCGACGGTCTTGCCCTGCGCGTTGCCGGCGCCGTCCTTGTTCTTGTCCGGCATGCCGTTCTTGTCGGCGGAGGCAGTGGCGGTGGTGTAGACCTTCTGCGCGCCCTGCGCGTAGATGGTGACCACACCGGAGGCGTCGATCCGGCCGTTCAGGTCGGAGATCGCGGCTTTGGTGTCCGTCTCAAGAAGGGTGATGGCGGCAGCGCCGGCCACGCCGACGTTGGCAGCGCCCGCGCCGGAGATAGCCGTGGTGGAAATGAGGTTGCCCACGCCATCCAGCTCGCTGGGGTTGCCGAACTTGATGTTCATGGCCGTGACCACCATATCGCGGACGCGCTGGATGGCCACCTCGGCGGTGAGGCCGTACTTTTCAAAGAGTTCGTCCATCTTGCCCTGCGCGCCGCCGAGGAGCAGGCTGAGCAGGAACTCGGGATCGGTGAGCATATCGGTGAAGGAGCCGACCACGGAATCGGCAAGCGCGCCGAAAACCGCCTTGGAGGTATCGACCGTCTCGCCGCTGAACTGCGCAGCCAGCAGTTCGATGATCAGCGCCTCGAGCGCGGCGGGGTCATCGCTGTCAAGGGCTTCAAAGGCTTCCTTGAACTCGGGGTCGTTTGCAAGCATGTCTTCGAGGCTTGCGTAGCCGCGCGCCTCCACGAGGGCGTCGATGAGCATGTTCACGCCCTCGGTGTCGGCGAAGTAGGCCATGAGGTCGGCGAAAATGGCCTCGACGCTCTTTTTGTCCTCCGCTTCGAGGATGTCCGCGCGCACGGTCAAGGCGTTCGCGCGCACGCTGGGCGCACCGAGATAAGCCACGTTGCCGATGCGCACGTAGTTGATGGCCACGCCCACGCCCACGCCGGTGGTGGAGTTGGTGGCGCTGGCGTTGGCGGAGATGACGGCGTCCGTATCCACCAGAGAGGTGATGGAGACATCGCCATCCGCGCTTATAGAGGCCGCGTCGCCAACGCGGGCGGAGGAATCGTTTTTGAGGATGTTGAGCGCCAGCGCGGCGGCGACCTGAATGCTGCCCTCCTGCGTCTGGGCGCGGGGACGGTCCTGCGCCAGGGCGGAAATGGCGCCGCTGTTGACGTTGTTGGTGCCGACGCTGCCGGCCAGAGCGCTGGCGATCTGCGTGTTCAGATCGGCGATGCGGTCCGCCTCGCCCTCGGTGTTGAGGGCGCCGATGTTCGAGCCGCCCGCGCCGCTCTGGTTTTGAAGCGCATCGTCGAGCTGGCTTTCGGTGTTGCCGGAAGCCTGGCTCTCCTGCTGTTGCTGCTTTTTGAGTTCTTCGAGCGTCTTCGGGCCGGTGGGGCTGGTGGTGGGCGTCGCGCCCTTGGCGCTGGCGATGACCTTTTGGTCAAAGCGGCTGATGGACTGCGCGTCCACAAGCACGCTTGCCGCGTTGGCCGCGCGCTCCAGATCCGCCGCGGCGGAATCGTTGAAGACGCCGATGCCGAACGCGCCGCCGACGCCTACGCCCGCGCCCACGGCCGCGGCGTCCACCTGCATGGTACGCTCGACCTGACCTGCGGCAGTGACGGCAAGGTCGCCGGTGAGGCTCAGGGTCTCATCCGCGGCGCTGCCGAGGTATGCCTGCGTATAGACGCCGCCCACGCCCAGCGCCAGCACCGGCACCACAGAGGTGCCGCCCGCCGCGCCGGCCGCGGCTTCGATGTGTTCCGTGCCATGATAGGAGGCGTTGACAAGCGCCGAGGTCATCGGCAGGCCCTTGAAGCGCACGCCGTCCTCGATGCGCGCGGTGACATCCACGCCCACGAGGCCCACGGCGATGCCCGCGCCGACGCCGGTGGAGTTGGCCGTGACGACGTTCGCCGGCTCAAAGGGGATGATCATGCCGCCGACCGTGATGCTGCGGCGGGCGCGCTTGCCGGAGGCGTCGCCCACGGTGAGGTAGTGGCCGGAGCCGGTGGACTCGACCGCGACGCTGCCGCCTTCGATGGTGTAATTGCCATCCTTGCCCACCGTGGCTTCGTTGACCGCCGAGGCGAGGTGTACGGCGATGGCGCCGCCGAGGCCGAAGTTGGCCGTCGAGGGGATGTGGCCCGCCTTGACGGTGACGCCGGAGCCGGTGAAGCCCATGTCCGCGTCCACGCGCAGATCTTCCGCGGTGATGACGCCGCGCACGATCTCGGCGGTGTTGTCGTTGTCAAAATAGGTGACGCCGATGGCCGTACCGATGGCCTTCTGCGGCGCGGATTCGACCGTCGCGCCCGTGACCGGGTCGAGCGGCGGCGTGCGGTAGAGCGAGGCGTCGGCGCGCAGCTCGGCATAGGCCTCGCCGCGGGCAAGCACCATGAGGTCGCCCTCCGCGTACAGCGCGCCGGTGGTGTCGACGCGCGCGGCGTTGTCGTTATCTATATAGGAAAGGGAGAACGCGCCCGCGAACTGCTTGACCTGCTTTTCCGGCTTATCGACGACCTGCACGGCCTGATCGAGGAAGCCGTCCAGCCCGTTGGCGCCGGTGATGAGGCCGCGCAGAGCGCCGGCGATGTCCGTCTTGACGCCGAGCAGTTTTTCCACCACGCCGATGACCTTCTTGGTGGAGACCTTGCCCTCGGCATCCTCGTTGGCGGGGATGTTGACCGTCACAGTGCTGGCGCGCACGCGGGAGGTGGAGTCCACCCGCAGATCGCCCGCCAGCGCCAGAAGGCTGGCCTGATCCAGCACTTGGACGGAGACATCGTTCTGGATGAAGGTGCCGGCAATGTACACGCCCGAGACGGGCTTGATGGCCAGCGCCTTGGGCCCCTTGCCCACGGAGGAGGAGCCGGTGGTGACGGCGCCGTTGGCGACGAGGTCTATGTCGCCCTGCGCTTCGATCTTCGCGTTGCCCTCGACCGTCACATGGGTGTCGAGGACGCCGACCGCCAGAGAGAGGGCGAACTTGGGCTTGCCGCCGACGGTGTCCGCGGTGATGCTGGTGTCGGAATAGGCGTCCAGCTGCGCGCCCGCGCCGGAGCGGATGACGGCATCGCCGCCGACCGTGACCGTGGACTCGCCCACCGCCACGCCAACGGCGATGGGAACGACGACGCTGGCAAGGCCGTTGGTGGTGTTGACAAGTATATCCAGTTCGCTGCCCAGGCGCACGGAGCCGCCGGCGATGATCTGGCCAAGCACGTCCACGGAGGCGTAGCCCATCTTCAACACGAACGGCTGCAGCTCCAACCCTTCCGTGATGCCGCCGGGCAGTTCGGGAATGGGCAGATAGCCCTCGCTGAGGGCAAGGCTGGCCAGCACGTCCACCGCCTCGCTGGCTTCGATGCGGGCGTCTGCGCCGATGGTGATGCGGCGGTCGCTCTCGGCCTCGTAAAGGCCGACTTCGAGGCTCATGTCATCTTCCTCGGCAAGGTCGTCGTCGATGACCGAAAGCGAGCCTTCGATGACGACATCGTCCGTGCCGACCGCCTGCAGGAGGATGTTCCTGCCGACGATCTCACCTTCGACGTTGATGTGCTTGCCGCTGATAAGCACGTTCATGCCCTCGGCGATGACGCGATCGACGGTGACTTCGCCGTCGCCCGCGTCGTAGATGACGTTGGTGAGCAACAGACCAGAGTCGGGAATGGTCAGTTCCGAGATGTACTCGAGGACCTCATAGGGATCCACGCCGACCATCTCGGTCAGCGGCAGGCCGTCCTCGCCCAGCACGGGCAGGCCGGTGACGGGGTCCAGCACTTCCCTTTCCTCATAGGAGGCGTACTTGGTGGTGAGGCCGGAGAACTCGTAGTTGGTGAACGGGAGCGCCTCGCCGGTGAGCGCCTCGCCCTCCAGCACGACGGTGCGCTTGTTTTCCAGCGTGTCGGTGAAGGCGTCGATGCCCTGCGCGGCGATGGCGAACTGCTTTTCAAAGCTCAGCGCCAGAACGTCGCCGGCGATGTCGCCAAGGAAGGTGATCTCCGCCAGCGCTTCGATGGAGAACTCAACGGAATCGGTATCCATCTGCGCGGTGATGCGCTCGGCGGCGTCCACTTCGTCGTTGAGCTTGCCGGTGATGTGCAGGCGGTCAAAGCCCTCGTCGCCCTTTACGGAGGTGGTGATGCCGCCGAGGGTGGAGAAGGCCGCCGTGGTGTCCACGGTGATGACATCATCGCCGAGGCCGCCATCGAGACTGAAGTCTGTTTTCTGGAAATCGGCGCTCAGCGACGCGATGTGGTCGGTGAGGAACTGCACGACTTCCTGGCCGAGGCTGAAAGCGCGCGCGCCGGCGATGCCGATGCGGTCGTTGCCATCGCCGCCGAGGATGTTGACGTCCGCCGCGCCGATGTCGATGTCAAAGCCGTAGGTCAGGGTGATGGGCGTGGCGCCCTCGCCGGTGCCGGCCTCGATGTTGGGCGTGCCAAGCGCGAGGTCGGTGGTGTCCACGAGGGTGAAGTCCAGCGTGTCGTTGCCCAGACCAAGGTCGATATCGACCTTGAGGGGGGCAGCGTCCAGCGCCTCGTCGATGACGAGGTTGTCGATGCTGCTGAGCAGATTGGTCATCACTTCTTTGAGGCCCGCGGGAAGCTCTTCGATGCTGGCGACGCTGGAGATGCCCTCAAACGCCGTCTGCCAGCCCTCTTCCAGTTCGATGGCGAACTCAAGATTCGGGCGCTTTTCCACGCGCACGTCCACGCGGTCATCGCCCTTGCCGGTATCGACCTTGACCGAATCGGTGACATTGCGCACGGTCATGTCGATCACGTCATCCTGCGTGGTGCCGTAATAGGTGACGCTGTCCGCGCCCTCGACATTGACCATGCCGCGGGTGGAGAGGTACAGGCCCGCCAGCACGACGTCGATGCCCTCAAAGTTGATGTTGATGTCGCCCTCGAGCTGCGCGCCGCCCTCGCCGTCGGCGGTAAAGGAGCCGTCCTCGGCGATGGCGTCCTCGGCGACGATGTTGATCTGGATGTCGCTCTGCTGTTCCTTGTTGAGGCCAAGGATCTGGGAGATGAGGTCGGTGAGGATGGAGCCGCCGCCACCGCCCTGACTGCTGATGTCCAGGCCGCCCTGATAGATGCCGTCGGAAACGACGATGGTCGCTTCCTTGACCGGCTGCGGGGATTCGGGGTCCTCGTAGAGGCTCTTTATATAGGTAAGAGCGCTTTCCAGAGCGTTGGTGATGGCGTTGTTTTCGGCGTCGTTGGTAAAGGTGATGTCCGCGCCGATCTCCTTGATGTAGGCGCTGCCGGCGGGGATGGCGTAGGCTTCCACGACGTCGTCCTGCCCCACGGGTTCGTCGCCCTCGGCAAGGACCTGCGCGCCCTCGGGGAGCGTGCCTGCGGAAAGCAGCTCGGCGGGATCGCCGGTGGCCGGCAGGGCCGCGGCAAGGTCGGACAGATCGGAGATGGGAGGCTCGTCGACGATGGGCGTATCGACGATGATGGGGGTTTCGCTTTCGGCGGGTTCTTCGCCCTCGGTGGGTTCTTCACCCTCGGTGGGTTCTTCACCCTCGGCAGGCTCTTCGCCCTCGATGAGTTCTTCACCTTCGATGGACTCTTCACCCTCTACAGGCACCTCGCCCTCGGCGGGTTCTTCGTCTTCGACAGGTTCTTCACCCTCGGTGGGTTCTTCTCCCTCGGCAGGCTCTTCGCCCTCGATGGGCTCTTCTCCCTCGATGGGCTCTTCGCCTTCGATGGGCTCTTCGCCTTCGATGGGCTCTTCGCCTTCTACAGGCACCTCGCCCTCGGTGGGTTCTTCGCCTTCTACGGGCTCTTCGCCCTCGACAGGCTCTTCGCCCTCGACAGGTTCTTCACCTTCGATGGACTCTTCGCCTTCGACAGGTTCTTCACCTTCGATGGGCTCTTCACCCTCTACAGGCACCTCGCCCTCGGCTGGTTCTTCGTCTTCGACAGGTTCTTCTCCCTCGACAGGTTCTTCACCTTCGATGGACTCTTCGCCATCGATGGGCTCTTCACCCTCTACGGGCACCTCGCCCTCGATGGGTTCTTCGTCTTCGACAGGTTCTTCACCCTCGGCGGGTTCTTCGCCCTCGACGGGTTCTTCGCCTTCGATGGGTTCTTCGCCCTCGGCGGGAGCCTGCTGCGGCACATCCTTGCCCTGCGGGACGATGCCGCCATCCTCCGCGGGTGCGGCGGGCGTGGGGGGCGCGGAGTTCTTCTCGGCACCCTCTTCGGGTCCCGGCTCGCTCCCGGGCGCGCCCGAGCTTTCGCTGGCGGACGGCGGCGCGGGCTGCTTCGGCCCCTCGTCACCCTGCGGCGTGGAGGCGGAGATATTGGGCTCAGATTGCGGCTGAGACGGCGCGGATGCGGCGGGCGGCACGGGCAAAGACCCGCTCTCCTCCGCCGTGGCCAGCACGGCGCTGGCAAAGAGTACCGTCATCAAAAGCAGACAAAAGAGGCTCATCGCCTTTCTGGTCTTCCAGCGGCGGCTGTGTCTGCTGATCTGGCTCATTTTCTTCATCGCGGCTTCCTCCCATCGTTCCCTGTGGGCATGCGCTGCTGTATTCGCTTATTCTTCGACGATCTGTTCCGCCTCGATCTGTTCGCTGTTTATCGACTTCTGGCTTTCATAATACTGCGCCAGCTGCCAGAGGATGCTGGTGGCGGCGTCTTTGAGCGTCTGCTCGTCGCCGCTCTCAAGGGTCATTTCCATATCGTCCAGAGCGCTGTCGTAATCGAGCAGGTTCACATGACACACGCCGCGGTTGTAATAGCAGAACTGGACGAGATAGCCCTCTTCGATGGAGAGGGTGAAATCCTCCACCGCTTCCTCGTAGCGGCCGAGGGACAGGAGGCTGACGCCGCGATAGTAGTGGCTGCCGATCAGCTCCGGCCCATGCTCGATGGCCAGCGTGAGATGATCGACGGCTTCTTCGTAGCGGCCCAGCGACATCGCCGCCGCGCCCATCTGCTGATGCAGCGCGCCGAGGGAAGGCTCGGCGTCCGGCAGCGCCAGCAGGCGTTCGCCGTAGGCAAGCACACTTTCGTAATCCTCGGCGACGTAGGCGCAGGTCACCAGCTGTTCCAAAGCGTCATCTTCGGCATAGCCGAGTTCGATGGATCTTTCCAGATCGGCGGTCGCCTGTTCGTAGTCCGCCAGCTGCATGGAGCAGCAGCCGCGCAGGAAGCAGGCGGTCGCCAGCAGCGGGTCATCTTCAGAGACTTCGGTCTGTTCCTGTGCTTCGATGTATTCGCTGAATCCGTCGCGCGCGGCCTCATACTCGCCGGCGAGCAGGCGGCAACGCAGGGCCTCCAGCCGGTAGGCAGCCTCTTCAGGATAGACCGCGTAGACCGCCTCGTAGCACTCCGCGGCCTTGACGTATTCTCCCAGCGCCTCGTAGATGCGCGCCAGGTCCTGCCGCACGGCGGCGTCTTCCGGCGCCAGCTCCAGATAGGCTTCCAGATCGCGCGCCGCCGACTCATAGTCGCTCTGCGCCAGCTCGATCTGCGCCCGCAAAAGCAGCGCCTGCGTGGAGAGAGGATCGTACTTGACCGCCTTGTCCGCTTCCGCAAGCGCCTCGGGCAACTGCTGCGTCAGCATGTAGAGGGAGGCGCGGCGCAGGGAAAGGTCCGCCATGACGACATTGTCGCTTTCATCCGCCAGGGCCTCGCATTCATCCAGAAAGCCGAGGGCTTCTTCGTAATGGCCCTGTCCGATGGCGATGTTGGCGAGCTGATAATAGTCCTCATAGGTCTGCGGCTCGTCGATCTCATCCTGGAGGATGGAGTAGATGCGCGCAAGCGGGTCTTCCTCGGCAAACACCGCGGCAATGCGGGAAATGGTGTCGAATTGCGTGATGACTGCCGTGGAAAGGATGGCCAGAGCGACGAGCAATGCCGTCAGGCGCAATATGGGTCTTTTGCGGTTCTGGTTGCCGTTCTGTGTCATAAGCCGCTCCTTTTTCATACCAAAGTCTGTTTTTTGCGTATTTCGGCGATTTCCAGACTTCGGTCTGTCGTTTTTGTCACGCGCGTTCCGGGCCGTTCTTCTGCCTTCGGATCGGGCAATGAGAGGGATGTTTCTTTGTGTCGCGGGCGTTTTGGTGTCGATCCATTCACACAGTGATACAAAATACACTATTCTAGCATCACATTTTACCATATTCTTCTGTATTTGTCAATGAAATAATTTTTACATTTCCGACAGGGCTATGCGACAATGCCCCCTCGCTACTAACGCCGCGCGGCGCTCGCGCGGGCAGATATAAAAACCGCCAGAGGCGCGTGTCTCTGGCGAAAATCATCCTATTATAATATTGTTGATCGGCGGGCGCGCTTCGGGCGGGTCGCCGTCCTGTTCGCTCTGTTTCGCTCCACCGGGAAAAGCGCCGCTGGCGGTAGCGAAACAGGCGGGAAGGGCGTGAAAAGGGCGCCGGGAACGGAACTGCTCCCGGCGCCCGAAAAGGCGGTTACTTCGCCAGCACTTCGGCGTCGCCGGCGGTGCGCAAGAAGTCGCGGATCAGTTCGCGGCAGCGCGTGTAGACGCACTCGCGGGCGTATTCCACGTCGTTCTTCTCGCGCATGGCGCGCTCGTAGGGCTGACGCAGCTCGGTGCCGACGTTGATCTTGGCGATGCCGGCCCTGATGCCCCTGAGGATGTAGTCGTTCTCGATGCCGCTGCCGCCGTGCAGCACCAGCGGCATGTTGAGCGCCGCTTCCAGCTCGGTGATGCGCTCGATGTCCAGCTTGGCGGCGGGCTTTTTCTTGTCCAGCAGGTTGGCGGCGATGGCGCCATGCACGCTGCCCACGGCCACGCTCAGCCAGTCGCAGCCGCTGCCTTCGACAAACTTCGTGGCGTCCTCCACGGTGGTGAAGCCCATCTTCTTTTCAAAGATCTCTTCATAGGGGATGGCGGCCTGCGCCGTCTCGTGGCCCATGACCGCGCCCAATTCGGCCTCCACGGGGATGCCCGCGGCGTGGGCGATGTCGCAAACGGCCTTGGTGGCGGCGATGTTGCCCTCCAGCGTCAGGCGGGAGGCGTCCACCATCACGGACTGATAGCCGGCCTTGATGGCGCGCTGAATGATGGGCAGATAGTCCACCTCGAGGTGGTCCTCGTCGATGACGGGCACGTGGTCGAGGTGCAAAAGCGTATGCCCTTCCTTCTTATACTTTTCGTATTCCTCGGCGACGCGCTCAAGGCTCTCGGACTCGAACTTTTCCCACTCCAGACGGGCCACCTGGATCATGGCCACAGAGTTTTCGTCCACCACCGCCTGCACGATGGGCTTCACCATCGGCAGATGAGGGATATTGAACGCGGGGACGACCAGCTTGTTTTCCAACGCTTTGCGAACGACGACTTTGGCATCCAAAGGAAACACCTCTTTGATCTCAAATTCCGTATCTCAATTATAGCAAACGTTTGCCATGAATACAAGGCACGGAAAAGAAAATTTTGCGCGCGCGGGAAATAGGCAGGATTTTTACGATCCTGTGTCGAATGTGTTGTGCGTAAGTCGGAAATACGGAGGCAGCTATGCTGGAGATCGTCATCCGAAACTGGGATGACCTGCAAAGGGCCGTCTTTGACGATGTGTGGGACGAAAAGATCATGCGCTACCGCGCCAACCGCATCTATCGCGGCGCGGCGGACAAGAACTGGCGGCTCGTGCCCTCGCTCAACCGCGTCTGCGCGCACGATCTCAGCCTCGAACAGGCGGTCATTCGCAGTTTTCGCAAATACGGCTACGCCGACCTTGCCCAGTACACGGGCTTTTGGCAGCTTCTCCCCGTGGCGCAGCACTACGGCCTGCCCACGCGCTTGCTGGACTGGTCGTATTCGCCGCTGGTGGCGGCGCATTTCGCCACCGAGGATACCGACGCCTACGACCGCGATGGCGCCATCTGGTGCATCGACGCCACCGAGGTCAAAAAGCGCCTGCCCAAGCGCCTGCGCAAGCGTCTGGAGGAGGCCAACTGCAACATCTTTTCCCTCGGCCTTCTCGAGGAGGAAGTGCGCGATTTTGCCGAGATGCAGGCCCTCTCCCCGGAGCCCTACGCGCTGTTTTTCGAGCCGGCCTCCATGCTCGACCGCATCGCCAACCAGTACGCCCTCTTTTCCGTGGTCAGCGATCCGACCGTGCTGCTTTCCGATATTCTGGAGGAGCAGGACATCGACTATTACAAGATCGTCATCCCCCGCGAAGTGAAGCTGGAGATACGCGACAAGCTGGACTACATCAACATCTCCGAGCGCATGCTCTACCCCGGGCTGGACGGCATCTGCCGCTGGATCGCCCGCCAGTATTCGGCATTGGGGCCGAAGTATAACCGTCGGTCGGACAGCCCGCCCCCTAACGCATAGTTTACCAAAAAACCAACAAAGCCGGTGTACTTTTTGCCGCGCCGGCGTTACAATAACAACTGGACGCCCTTTGTGTGGGTAATCGCGCAGGATGCGCGTTACTGGACAATATCGGCAAGATACAGGAGGGACAATCATGAAAATCCGTTCCATGTTGGCGGCCCTGCTGGCGATCATCATGATGATCTGCGGCGTGGCCATGGCCGAGACCGCCGAGCCGGTCGAAGTCGTGATCTGGCATACCTTTACCGACGCGCAGCAGACCGCGCTGGAAGGCTTTGCCGCGGCTTTTAATGAGAGCCAGGATCAGTACGAAGTCATCGTGCAGTCCCAGGCCTACTCCGGCTTTGAAGACACGGTGTACAACGCCGTGGCCAACGGCGTCGGCCCGAGCATCATCTTCAACTATGCCTCCACCGCCGCGGACTACATCGAGGACAATCTGGTCGTGGACATGAGCCAGTACATCAACGAAGATCCCGAGATGCAGGAGATCTACAACTCCCTGCCCGAGGCCATCAAGGCTGAGACCGTCGGCTTCGTCGATGGCGGCATGTACGCCCTGCCCGCTGTCACCACCGGCCCGATCTTCTTCTACAACAAGACCATCTACGACGAGATGGGCTTTACCCCGCCGACGACCTGGGAAGAGCTGGCCGAGCAGTCCAAGGCCATCTATGAAAAGTACGGCATCCCCGGCTTCGCCGCGGACTCGCTGACCGACCTTATGCACATGCTCATCATGCAGTCCGGCAACGAGTACATCGACATGGAGAACAAGTGCGTTCTCTTTGACACGGACTCCACCCGCGAGTGGCTCCAGTGGTTTGCCGACAACGTGCAGGCGGGCTACTTCGGCCTGCGTCCCACCGGCGACTACTGGTCTGACGACTTCAACGCCAAGCTGGTGGCCTCCTACTCCGGCTCCTGCGCGGGCGTGCCCTACATCATCCCCGACGGCTTTGAGTACGCGGTCGCGCCGCTGCCCAACACCATCACCGTTTCCTGGTATCCGAGCTGGAACCGCGGCCCCATCGTTTTCAACAAGGACGAGGCGACCAACCGCGGCGCCTATGAGTTCGTGAAGTTCTTCCTCCAGCCCGACAACAACGCCCAGTGGGCCATCGCCATGAACGCCATCTCGCCCTACGGCACCACGCAGGAAAACAGCGAGATCTACAAGGAGTTCGCCGCTGAACTCGATCCGTCGCTGGCCGCCGTGCAGGCCAACCTCGACGTGGCCGGCGCGCTGCCCACCATCTCCGGCTCCTACGCCGTGCGCGAGGCGCTGGAAGAGGCCGCGACCATGGCTGCCGGCGGCATGAGCGTTGAAGACGCCCTGGCCGCCTGTGTTGCGACGTCCAACGCCGCCATGCAGGGCTAAACCCCATTTGTCCAAGAGGATCGGCGGGTTTCCCGCCGGTCCTCTCACATGTATAAAGAAGCCCCGGAGGGACCATGAAAAACAAACTCTTCGTCTTTATGATTGACGCGCTGTGCGAATGTGATATTCCCTACATGCGCACGCTGCCCAACTTTGGCTCCATTCTGGAGCGCGGCGCGCTGGTGGAGGAGATGCTGCCGGTTTACCCCTCGTTCACCTACCCCTGCCACGTCTCCATCATGACCGGCTGCTATCCCGACCGCCACGGCATCCCCCACAACGAGATGGTCAAGGCGGGCGTGCATCCCGTGCCGTGGTACACCAAGCGCGAAATGGTGAAAAAGAAGTTCTTCGCCGAGTACGCCAAAGAGGCGGGCTACACCACCTGCCTGATCAACTGGCCGGTCAGCGCCGGCGCGGACGTGGACCTCAACCTTCCCATGATCGTGCCCATGGGCTACCATGGCGACAATCCCCGGCAGTACTACGAGGGCGTTTCCACCCCTGAACTGCTGGAGCGCTATTTCTGGAAGTACGGACACCTGCTGCGCGGGCTCAACAAGCCCATCAACGGCAGTCTCGATATGTTCACCAATGCCGTCGCCCCGGACATCATCCGCGACTATCATCAGCCGGACGTGATGTTCGTGAAGATGTGCGATCTGGACAGCATCCGCCACAGCCTCGGCGTGGACACGGACTTCGCCCGCGAGCAGCTGAAAAAGCACGACTGCGAACTGGGCGTACTCATGGAGTCCATCCGCCGCTACGGCGACTTTGAACACACCAATTTCGTCATCATGGGCGACCATGGCCAGACGGACGTCAAGCGCGTGCTCAACTTCAACCGCGTTTTGCAGGAAGCCGGCCTGCAAACGCTCAACGCCGACGGAACCCTCGGCGCGTGGGACGCCTATTGCCATTCCACCGGCATTTCCGGCTGGATCGAGGCCCGCGACCCGAACGACAGGGCCCTGCTTGACCGCATTCACCGCGCGCTGCTCGACGCTCGTGAAAGCGGCAAGTACGACTTAAAGCACGTCTTTACCAAGGAGGAAGCCCGCACGCAGTACCATCTCGACGGCCCCTTCTCCTTCATCGTCGAGTGCGACCCGCCGGTGGCCTTCAACTTCGTCCCCTCCGACCCGCTGTTCATGGACGCCCATCCCGGCGATTACAAGACGGCCATGGCCTCCCACGGCGGCCTTCCCACCCTCGACCACCGCACGACCTTCTTCTGCGCCGGCCCCGCCGTCAGGCCCGGGGCGGCCATCCACCGCGCCTGCATCGTCGATGAAGCGCCCACCATGGCGCGCATGCTCGGCTTTGATATGCCGGATGTGGACGGCAGGGCGCTGACGGAACTTCTCGTCTGAACACCTACAAACGTTGAAAAGGGGCGACGCGCATGCGAGTAAGGCTCGAACACCTGACCAAGAAATTCAGCGACGTCACGGCGGTATCGGATTTCTCCGCCTCGCTGGAGCATGGGGAACTGATCTCCCTGCTCGGCCCGTCGGGCTGCGGCAAGTCCACCATCCTCAACATGCTGGCGGGCATTTTGCCGGTCACGGACGGCAAGATCTACTTCGACGACGACGACGTGACCAACATGCCCCCGGAAAAGCGCGGCATTGGCCTGGTGTTCCAGAATTACGCGCTCTACCCGCACATGACGGTGCTGCAAAACATCTGCTTCCCGCTGGAAGTGCAGAAGGTGCCCAAGGCCGAACGCCTCGAGCGCGCCATGGACATCGCCAAACTCGTCCACGTGGATACGATGATGAAGCGCCGCCCCGCCGAACTGTCCGGCGGCCAGCAGCAGCGCGTGGCCATCGCCCGGGCGCTGGTGAAAAATCCCCGCCTGCTTTTGCTCGACGAGCCCCTTTCCAACCTCGACGCGCGCCTGCGCCTGGAAATGCGCGAGGAGATCCGCCGCATCCAGCAGCGCACGGGCGTGACCACCATCTTCGTCACCCACGATCAGGAGGAGGCTATGTCCATCTCCGACCGCATCGTGCTGATGAAACTGGGCGTCTTGCAGCAGAACGACCTGCCGCAGAATCTCTACGACCAGCCGGCCAACCAGTTTGTGGCCGACTTCCTCGGCAACCCGCCGATCAACAACCTGCGCGGCGTGGTCAAGGGCGGCCGCTTTGCATTGGAGGACGGCTCCGCTTCCTGCGATTGCTCCCTCTGCGCAAACGCCGGCGAGGGCCGCAGGGTCACGCTGGCCCTGCGCGCCGAAAGCGCCGTGGTCGGCCCCGAAGGGCCGCTTGACTGCGAAGTGACCTCCATCTACCAGATGGGCAAGGAGGAAATGGCCTACCTGCGCTTTGGCTCGAGCGAGTTCCGCGCCTACATAAGCGTCGAGGACGGCCTAAAGCGCGGCCAGCAGGTGCGCGTCGCCCTGCGAGGGCGCGGCGTGTTCCTCTTCGATACGGAAACGGGGGAGAGGATCGCATGAAAAAGCCTGCCCGCGTCGAGCGCGACCTCACCAGTCATGCCCGCTTTTCCCGCATAGAGCCGTACATGTATTTGCTGCCGTTTTTGATCGGTATCCTCGCCTTTACGCTCTATCCGGTCATCAACGTCATCTTCATGTCCTTCAAGGAGGACTATTCCTACCTCACGCGCGAGTTCGCCCAGTGGGGCGTGGGCAACTACGAAAAGGTGTTTGCCGACCCCAAGTTTGAGCAGGCCATCGCCAACACGCTCAAATACGTGGTGCTGGTGGTGCCCATCTCCACCTGCATCGCCGTGGTGGTGGCCTACCTGCTCAACCAGAAACTGCGCTTCTCGGCGCTGTTCCAGACGGCCTACTTTTTGCCCATGGTCACCTCCATCACCGCCGTCGGCCTTGCCTGGCGGCTGATGTACAACGAGCGCTTTGGCATCATCAACTACATACTCTCCTGGTTCGGCGTCGAGCCCATCGGCTGGCTGACCAAGGCGCAGTATTCCATGCCGGCGCTGGTGATCTTCGGCATCTGGAACATACTGCCCTTCACCATCATCCTGCTGCTCAGCGGATTGCAGAACATCGACGAGCAGTACTACACCGCCGCCCGCGTGGATGGCGCGCGCTCTTTGCGCGTGTTCTTCCGCATCACCGTGCCGCTGCTCGCGCCGACCATCTTCCTGGTCTGCATCGTCAACACCATTTCCTCGTTCAAGGTGTTCTCGGAATTGTACCCGCTCTTCAAGGGCGAGGCCGGGCCGTTCTACAACCTCTATACCGTGGTCTACTACATCCGCTACGCGATGATGGAGAGCCGCGAATACGGCGTGGCCGCGGCCGCGGCGCTGGTGCTGTTCCTCTTCATCCTCGTCTTTACCATGGTGCAGCTGCTCATCCAGAGAAAATGGCAGCACAGGAGGTGATCGCATGGCACGCAGAAGGATCGCACGGTTTTTCATGTACTTCTTCCTTACAGTGGGCGCGATCATCATGATCTTCCCCTTCTTCTGGATGTTCGCCTCGGCCTTCAAGCTGCCCACGGAGATCAACAAGTTCCCGCCCCAGTGGCTGCCCTCGTCTCTGAGCCTGACCAACTTTGAGATCGCCTTCTCCAAAGCGCCGTTCGCGCGCTACTTCCTCAATTCGGTAATCGTCATGGTCTGCTCGGTGTCGATCACCACCTTTACCACCATATTGGGCGCGTTCGCCTTTTCGCGCCTCAAGTTCCCCGGGCGGGATACGCTGTTTTCGCTGCTGCTCTCCTTGATGATGATCCCCTTTGAGATGCTCATCATCACCAACTACTCCACCATCGTCTCCCTCGGGCTGTGGGACACCATCCCCGCGCTGATTTTGCCCTTCACCAGCTCAATCTTCTACATGTACATCCTCAAGAACTTCTTTGCCACCGTGCCGGACAGCCTCTACTATTCGGCGCGCATCGACGGCTCCAGCAACTGGCGCTTCCTCTGGCGCATCCTCGTGCCCATGGCGCGGCCGTCGCTGGTGACGATCATCCTCCTCAACGCCCTGGCGAGCTGGAACTCGTTCATGTGGCCGATGTACGTCATCTCCTCCACAAACAACCGCACGCTGCCGTGGGGCCTGCAGGTGTTCACCACCGAGGCCGGCTCCAGCCCTGAACTTTTGATGGCGGCCTCCACGGTCGTGGTGCTGCCGATGATCCTCCTCTTCCTCTTTGCCCGCAAGTCCATCGTGCGCGGCGTGGCGCGCGGCGGTCTGAAGGGCTGAGCCTCCTCTCCCAAAAACGATGGGCGGCGCGTGGCATTTACACCATGCGCCGCCCTTTTGCACCCTTCAAACCTGGCAGTGCGGACAGAACACGCTGCCCCGCCCGCCGATGACGCGGCGCTCCAGCGCTGTCCCGCAGATGTCGCACGCCTCGCCAGCGTGGCCATAGACGCGCAGCCATGGCGTGTTGCGGTATTCCAGCCCCGCGCTCTGCCGGTATTCTGCAAATGTCACCAGATTCTTTTCCGTAAAAAAGCGCATCACGCGCGGGATGGCCTCGGCCAGCCGCTCCCACTCCTCCGCAGAGAGCGAACAGGCGGGGCGGTCGGGACGGATGCGCGCAGCGTGCAGAATCTCGTCGGAATAGATGTTGCCGATGCCGGCCACCACGCTCTGGTCGAGCAGGCAGCTCTTCACTGCCCGCCGGCTCTTGTCGCAAGCGCCGCGCAGATACGCCGCGTCCAGCGCCGGGTCGTCCGGCTCCGGGCCAAGGCCGGCCATGCCGGTGTATGTGTCCTCTTCGCCGGGGCGCAAAAGCCACAGCCGCCCAAAGCGCCGCGCGTCCACAAAGCGCAATTCGCGCCCGTCATCCAGCAAAAACGCCGCGCGCGTGTGCGCCGCAGTTGCCTCGCCCGCCTCGCAGAGCAGCAGCCGCCCCGTCATGCGCAGATGGACGGCCAGCTTCCCGCCGTCGTCCAGCGCCGCGACGAGGAATTTCCCCCGCCGCCCAAGCCCGGCAAACGCCCGCCCTTGCAGGCCCTCGCAAAACGCCTCCGCCGTCGGCCACGCCGCGCAGCGCGCGTCGTTCAAGCGCACGCCGTCCACCCGCCGCCCGATAAGTTCCCCCGCCAGCGCCGCGCGCACCGATTCCACCTCGGGAAGTTCCGGCATCGCCCTCTCCCCCTTCGCGTCCTTCGTATACGATCATTATAACGCGCGCAAAACGCGGGCGCAAGGGGCGATGCGCCGGCAAGGCTGGATAAATAAACCGCGGCGGTGACGGACTACGCCTCCGCGTTGCGCGCCTCGGGCTGCTTCCGGGGCTTGCGCGCAGGCCGCTGGTCCCATGCGTCATCCAGGCCGTTCTCGCGGATAAAGCGCTCGTATTGCCACTCCGGGCCGTCAAACAACAGTTCCGCGAGCGCCCGTTGCAGCTCGCTTTTTTTCAGACCGAGGATATATCGCCGCACGGTTTCAGCCAGCGCTTCCTGACGCTTCTCCTCTTCCGCTTCGCAAGCCATCGCTTCCCGGTAAAAGGTCTCCGCCTCGCGGGGCCGGAGCGCAAAATACACCGCGACGATGTGCTTGCATATGATCCTCCTGCCGTTGGCATGCGGACAACTGCACGTTGATTTTCGCGGATGGTCGATATTGAGTTCTACGATGTACGGCGATGCCGCGCTCCCGGAAACGGCGGCTTTGTAAACGCCCTCCTCCAGTTTTGCGATGGTCCGCACTTTCCCGCCCCTGAAGTAGTCATAGCCGCGCCAGATGGATTCTCCGCTTGCGCATTCCAGAATGCCCATTGTACCCGATCCCTTCCTCTGCTGCTCACCCACATCGGGCGCCGTGGCGCAACAAAAACAATCTGGGCAACGCTTATCAAAGGCGTTACCCCGATTTCATCCATGGAACAATTGTAGCCGGGCGGTTCTATCTGCTATTCTTCCGATTCCCCGGAATAGGCCGTGTCATTCAGGAGGTCCGACGCGAGGTCGTCTACTGCCGTATGCTGCCGGGCATGCTGTTTAAGCCTTTCGACACGGCCGGCAATGCCCCGGCAGATGGCGTCGCAGCGCGCCCCGTCAAGGAATGGAGAATCCTGGACGGCCGCCCGGAAATCTTCCTCGATCCCGTTGAGCGCGCCCCAATCGATCCACGCAAAGGACGACACGAGCTTGATCTGCTCCTCATGGCTTGCCTTAAAGGGCTTACTGGCGATGCGCGGGGCCGACGCCCGGATCATCGGCGTGGGCGTATTGAACCAGAGGGAACTGCCGCTGTCGTAAATGGGCGCCATGCGCAACCATTCGAGGGTGTCCGCACGGCGGATGAATCCGAAGTTGTTCTGATGCCGGTCCTCGTTGACCAACAGATAGTCTACCGCCAGCATCTCATCCAGACGCCGCCGGACGTCTGGGATGCCGAGCGCTGCGCAGCACTGCAGGAGATGCTGATAGGCGGAAACATGATTTTCTTTCTTTCTCGTCTGCATGACATACCACGCGCTGACCAGTTCGGTGTTCGGTGTAATGAAGTCTTCGCAGACGCTGAACGGGTATCCATCCTGATAGACCAGCGCATATTCCACGTGTGGAACTTGCAGGCGCCGCATGAGGCGGCTGGCAAAGACCTCGTTATAGGGTTCCTGCTGGGTCGCGCCGCTTCCGCCTTTTAGAAGAAAGCGCTTGCCGTCCACAATGATCCATTTTTTCTTCAGCCAGCCGTCGGAGGTATTGTCCGGGGACATCAGGCTTACAGGATCGCCGCCGGAGCCCCTCCCGAAGAGTATGTTACCGACATCATCCGAGAAGGGATGCTCGAAAAAATAGACCTCGGACCATCGCAGCGCGCTTCCTGCAGGCCGGATCCAGTATTGATCGTACAAGCTGAGCCCGAGGCATTTCTCCAGAAGGCTCTGCGCCGTGGCGACGCCCAGTTCATCCAATGCGCGCCGGATTCCCTGACGGCTGGCGGGGATGGCACGCCCCTGCCACCAGGCATTGAGCGCTGCGCGATCCACCCGGTTTTTGTGGGCGGAGACGCCGACAGGCAGATGCTCGGGGCGATCCGGCGTTCCAACTCGAAGAATGGCTGACGTCGCATCGTCCAACGCGAACGAAACGACGGGGATCTCCCCGTGCATCAGCTGATACTCCATGCAACCCCTCCTTCCCAATTCTCTATTCCTAATTATATTCAGCCAGGAGAAGGCGGTCAAGTCTCCCATTGTTTTTGGATGGCAGCGCGAATCAAACAACGAGGAGATTCAACGAACATTCGGATCGCTGCGCGGCCCTCCCTTCTCAGTTCCGTGCGCGGCGTTCCCAGTCAAATGCAGCGCCGCTTCCAGCAGAGCAAGCGCAGATGCGCCTTTCGAACGATCAAGGTTCTTAAAGTTGTATCGCAGCGTCCGCAGTTGTACACCCAGCGCGTTTGCCATCTGAGCCTTGGTGTGAAAGTACTCGTGCAGCATGGTCTGAAACAGGTAAGCGATGAATCCACGATTCTCCATTCTCCGTTCCCCTTCCAATTATAGCAGGTTAGAGGTGCGGCTGTTAAGATGAAAAATTTTTCATGTAGGCGCACTCTCGATTGAAAATGCCCATTTATCCAAAACGATTCTAAAAGTGTCGGTGGGCAATCCAGGGATAATTGCAGCGAGCCATACGCCCTCTGAAACCGGCATATGACTCGCTTTATTGTTTTGAGGATATAGTTCATACATAATTGCCTATCGATAGAAAACTGGCTCTTCTCTCGCAGAAACTGGTCGGTTCGCACAAAGCAAGCCGACCGATCAATGGTAGCGAAGGATGGACAGACCTTCTTCTTTTATTTATTATCCATAGCTGCCCTCAGCTTGGCAAAACTCTCCTCGCTGATGGCATGCTCCATCCGACAGGCGTCCCGCTGCGCGGTGGCAAAGCTGACGCCTGCGCGAAGGAGCATTTCGGTAAAAAAGCAATGGCGTTCATAGATGCGGACAGCGATGGCACGACCAGCATCTGTCAGGCAGAGACGGTGGCATTTATCGACCGTTATGTAGCCGTTCTGTCTGAGTTGCTTCATGGCGATGCTTACGCTTGCCCTGGAAATGCCCATGCGCCGGGCCAGCTGCGCGCCGTGCGCCTCGCCCTGTTCCTGTTCCAGCAGGAGCAGCGCTTCCAGATAATCCTCCGCCGCCCTGCCCGGCGCGGTCTGCCTGCTCACCGGATGCTGCCCCGATAGACGATGTAGGGGCGGCCATCCTCCAGCGCAAGTACGTCCGCGCGCACGCGGAATACTTCCTCCAGCATTTGCGGGGTGCAGATCTCCCTGGGCGTTCCCTGCGCGGCAATGCGGCCATCCTTGAGTACAAACAGATAGTCGCAGAACGCACAGGCGAGGTTCAGCTCGTGAAAGACCGACAGCACCGTCTTTTTCAGGCCCGCGATGACCTCCATCAGCAGCCACTGGTAGTGTACGTCCAGGTGGTTCGTCGGTTCGTCCAGCACAAGAATGTCCGCTTCCTGCGCCAGCGACC